>NZ_JBEOVO010000033.1:0-69255 GCF_040295605.1 Streptomyces sp. NPDC002773 | reverse complement strand
GGTGGCCTTCGCGCGGGGGGGGCGCGCGGCCGGCGCGGGCGCCGCGGTGGGCGTGCTCGCCTCGGCGACCTCCGGCGCGGCCGGCGCGGGCGCGGGGGCGGGCGTGGCCTTGGTGCCGGAGTCGGCGACGGCCTGCGCGGCGAAGCCGCCGCCGCCGAGGAGGAGGGCGACACCGGTGACGGCGCCCAGGATCCGGGGGCGGGGGCGGAAGTTCCGCTTGGCGTGGCTGGACATGGGGTTCTCCCGAGACGTGGGACGGAAACGACGGAACATGCTCTGAAGGGCGCCTTCAACCCACCAGACGTGCGTCACCACCCGAGGTTGCGACCGGGGCCGGGAAAGTTTCGCGGCAGATAGTAGCCATGGCTACAGTAGCCATGTACGGTATTTCGTGTGAGTGCAGAAGCGGAGAGAGGTACGGCAGGGTTCCTGGTCTGGCGCCTGTCGATGAAGTGGCGGGTGGCCGTCGACCGGGCGGTGGGGCCGTTGGGCCTGACCCACGCCCAGTACGCGCTGATGGCGTCGTTGTACGGCATGTCGCGCTCCGGGCTGCGGCCCAGCCAGCGCAGGCTCGCCGACCACACGGGGCTCGAAGCGCTGTACGTCTCCAAACTCGCCCGCGCCCTGGAGACCGCAGGACTCGTCGCCCGCACCCGGGACCCGGACGACCCGCGCGCCATGCAGCTGTCGCTCACCGAGGAAGGGCGCGATGTCACCCGGCGTGCGATCCGCGTGGTCCAGGGCCTCCTCGACCAGCTGCTCGAACCGCTCGGGGGACAGGACGGGCCGCGCGCCCGGCAGTTCACCCGCGACCTCGCGACCTTGCTCGACGCACCTCTTGATCCGACCACCGAGAACGACGAGGAGCAGTCATGACCACCACCACCGCCGCCGGCACCGCCACCCCGCCCACCACCAACGGCCGGGTCATCGCCCTGGCGCACTACGCCGCCCGCGCCCTCCTGGAGGGCGCGCTGACCCGTCACGGCGTCACCTTCGAACAGAGCGTGACGCTCCGGGCCGTCGTCCTCGCCGGCGAGTCCGTCGGCAGGGACGCGCTCGCCGCCGACGTCACCAACTCGCTGAAGACCGACGAGCCGGTCGCCCTCCGCGTGATCGACGAGCTGACGGCCTCGAGGCTGCTGGAAGCGGACCCGGCGGACACGTCCCGGCTGCGGCTCACGGACGCCGGGAAGGAGCTGTACGAGACCACCAGCGCCGATTCCGCCGAGATCTCCGCCCGGCTGTACTCCGGCATCCCGACCGAGGACCTCGCCGCCACGGGCCGCGTCCTGACCCTGGTCACCGCGCGCGCGAACGCCGAGCTGGCCGCCGCCCGGCTGAACCGGATCACGGCGGTCTGACCCGGGGGGTGCTCCCGCGCGCGTGGATTCGTTACGGCATCTGACCGGCGTACAGGCGTGTCCCCCCGGCAGCGGCGGCCGGTCGGACGCATGTTCCTCGCATGACGAAGTCGAGCAGGCCCCTCCGGCTCACCGCCTGCGCCGCCGCATGTGCCGCCTGCGCGCTCGCCGCCCTCCCCGCCGGGGCGGCCGCCCCCCGCGCGGACGCCGCCGCCACGGTCGACGTGGGCAACCCCGTCGCCGGGAACCACGGCTTCGGTGTCGTCACCGAGCAGGACGCCCTGCTCGGCAGTACGGCGTCCGAGGGCCCCGTCGCCGTCGGCGGCGACCTGTCCTACGGCCCCGGGTCCACCCTCGCGCGCCGGACCGCCGGGACCTTCACCGCCCCCGGCGACGCCCGCCCCACCGCCCTCCTGGTCGGCGGCCGGGTCGCGTACGCCGACAGCAGCTCGGTCGGTGTCCTGAAGGTCCACTCCGACGGGTACGTGAAGATCGGCGACCTCACCGGCAGCGACGTCGTCGCGAACGGCGCCGGCACGACCGCAGCCGGCACCCGGGTCACCGCGACCGGCGCCGGGTACGACTCCGCGCCCCGGGTCGAACTCACCACCCGTCAGCCCGCCGCCTCCGTAGGCCCCGCCCCCGGCCCGATGGACCCCGCCACCCTCTTCGGCACCTACCGCGACCGCGCCGACGCGCTCGCCACCTGCGCGAACACCGTCGAGCTCGCCGACCCCGGCCGCATCACCCTCCACGCCGGCCGCACGAACGTCCTCCGCCTCACCGGAGAGCAGCTCAACCAGCTCTCCGCACTCACCCTCCTCAACCGCCCGACCGCGTCCGGGCCGCTCGTCATCGACGTCGACACGACCGCGACCGGCTCGGCCCTCACCTGGGACGTCCCCGTCCTCACCGGCGCCACCCGCCTCGACGCGCCGTACATCCTGTGGAACTTCGCCGACGCCACGGACCTCACGATCGCGGGCGGCGGCACGGTCGTGGGAACGATCTACGCCCCCCGCGCCCACCTCACCGACCGCGACCCCGACGCCATCGAGGGAGACGTCCTCGTCCGCTCCCTGACGGCGGGTCCCCTCGACGAACTCGACACCCGCGCGGCGGTCGGCCGGAACGGCGCCCAGCGCACCTCACGGGCGCCGGAGAACGCGGGCGAGATCCACCACGCCCCGTTCGCGGCCGAGCTGACCTGCGCGAGCAGGCCGGACCGGACACCGGGCCCGACACGGCAGCCCGAGACCCCGGCCCCGTCGACGCCCCCACCCCCGACCGCCTCCGCCCCCGCCCCCGCCCCCGGCCTAGCGGAGAGCGGCACGCGCGCGCGTACGTACGCGGCGGCCGCCCTCGCCGTACTGAGCACGGCGGCCGGCCTGCTCCTCGTCCGACGCTTCAGGAACTGAACCGCCCCTCCGCCCGGCCAGCACCACCCCCAGGAGCAGCACCGCCGCCATCGCCCCCGCCGCGAGGCCCGCTCGCAGGCCCGGTGGCCGGAAGGTGCAGGCGACCGACGACGTACCGGAGACCGGGGCCGAGTCCGAGGCCGGGGCCGAGACCGGGATCGCGAGCAGGCCGCCGTACGAGACGGGTCGGGCGCCCTCGCAGGTCCAGCCCGCGATCCGGGGGGCCGCCACGACCGCCGTGCCCGTGGTGCCGGGCGGCAGGTCGGCCCGGATCCCGTCCGAGGTGACCCGGACCGAGGTCGCCGCACGCGCGCGGAGGGCCGCGACCGCCGCCCGGAGCCGTTCGTGGTCCAGGCAGCCGAGTTCGCCGCCGGGCCCCGGAAGGTCCGGCTTCAGGCCGGGTACGCGCTGGACGCCCAGGGACGTCATGGCCGCCCGCCGTTTCGGCTGCCCGCCGAGCAGGTGGGTCTCGCGGTCGCCCAGGCGGGCCGGGCCCGTCGCGTCGGGGGCCCAGAGGAAGACCTCGGTGCCGACCGGGCACGCGCCCGCGTGCGGAGCCCCGTACACCCGCGCGCCGAGCAGGAGTTCCTGGTTGCGGAAGGGCGACCGGCCGTAGACCGGGGCCGGGCCCCGGGGCCGTACCGTCACGAGCGGCAGAGACGACTCGGTACGGACGACCGCGCCGTCCCGCCACCGCGCCCCCACCCCGAACAGCGCGTCCGTCACCGGGTTGTCCAGGCTCAGCAGGTTCCGGCCCCGCGAGGTCCAGCCGCCGCCGAGCGCGGTCAGCGTCTCCGTCAGGACCGCCGGGGTGTGACTGCTGTAGTACGCGGCGCCCTGCCCGCCGAGCAGCAGCGGATCGTTCCCCGCGACCCGGGGCAGCCCCGCGTCCGTGCGGTACGAGGGCCAGCCGTCGGCCGCCGCGAGGGCCGCCGCCCGGCGCGCGTGCTCCGGGCCCCACGGCGGGTAGTCGTCGAGCCGGGCAAGACGCTCCCGGTCCGCGTACGCCGTCGTCGCCGCCGCCTGCCCGAGCAGCGTGCCGATCACCAGGGACACGGCGAGCACCCCGTACAGCCGCCGCCTCCGCCCCCGCACCGGCAGCAGCAGCGCCCCCACGACCGCCGCCAGACCCACGCCGGCGAACAGCAGCGCCCAGCCGGTGACGAACGGGCTGGGCAGTGCCCCCGCCGTCAGGGCGAGGACGACCGCCGCCCCGCCGAGCAGGGAACGGCGGTCGGGGCGGCCATGGGTGAGGCCGGTCCAGGCGGCGAGGACGAGGACACCGCAGAGGACGAAGGTCTGCCGGTACGGGCTGCCGTTCGGCGTCGCGAACGCGTGCCACAGCAGATGCGTCGGGCCCCACTGCATCGAGGCCACGACCGCCCCGCACAACCCGGCCCACAGCCATCGCTCCCGGCCCGGCAGGTCCCGGCGGAACAGCAGCGTCCCCGCGAGCAGGAGCACCGCCGTGCAGACGAAGGCCGCCGGGGTCGAGAAGCTGTACGTCACGGGGAGCAGCCGGGCCAGGACGTCCGTCGCGGGCGCCGGGTCGAACTCCCGGACCAGGCCCGGGTGGGCGTGGCGCGAGCCGAGGAGGACGGGGACGAGGACGGGGGCCGCGAGACCGACCCCCAGGCCCGTCGTCAGGACCGCCCGGCCCGTGGTCCGCCACCGGAACGAGTCCGTCGTCGCCAGGCGTACGAGCAGGACGAGCGCCGCGCCCAGGGTCGCCATGTACGCCGTGTAGAAGTTCGCCGCCCAGCACACCGCGACCACCAGCGGACCGAGGAGCGGCCGCCGGCCCTCCCGTACCCACTCGCCCACCAGGCAGAGCAGCGGGAAGGCGATCAGGCCGTCCAGCCACATCGGGTTGTACGTGCCCTCCGCGAGCGACCAGCCGCACAGCGCGTACGAGGCCCCCAGGACCGACGCCCACCACCAGGAGCCGGGGCCGAGGCGGCGCAGCAGGAACGTCATGGCCGCCGCCGCGACCGCCGTCTTCAGGACGGTGACCGCGTACACCGCGTACTCGATGTCCCCGCGCGGGAACAGCGCGACCAGCGGGGCGAACGGGCTCGACAGATAGGTGCCGTAGTCGGGGAGGAAGCTCGTGCCCCAGCCCGCCCGCCAGTCCAGGAGCAGTCCGCCGTCCGCCCGGCCGCGGAGCAGGTCCCACAGGTGCGCGTGGAACGGCACGAACTGGTTCGCGAGGTCGTTGACGGCCCGGTGGCGCGGCCCGAAGGGGAAGACCCGGGCGACGGCGTCCCCGCCGCAGACGGCGACCACCGTGAGGAGGGCGGCGAGGAGTGAGGATCGCTTGGTGTTCGACATGGCGGTTCGAATATGCCAGCGACGGGCCGGGAAGAACCGGGCACGGCCACCCAGTTCACGCGATGGTCGCCTGAAGGTCATCCGCGCGGACCGGCGAGCCCGGAGAGGGCTGGGACGGGCCCTGAGGGGCCCGAGACGGGCGTGGTGCGGGCCGACACCCGGCGTGCGGGTGAGTCGTTGGGGGAAACAGTCGCACCGAAGTAGTGGCTCCGGCCCCGGCGACTCCCTACCATCGATCACCGCAAGGTCGTTCCACTGACGCACGACCAGCCCGGGAGGCTCCTTTGCACCGCCGCACTGCGCTCACCGTCTCCGCCGCGCTCCTCGCCGCGGCCCCGCTGCTCACCGCCTGCGGCAGTGACGCCCACCCAGGAGCGGCAGCCGTCGTCGGCGGTGAACGGATCGACGTCTCCAGCCTCCAGGCCCAGGTGAAGGACGTACGCACCGCGCAGGAACGTTCCCCGCAGGCCGCCCAGCTCGTCCAGGCCACCGGGGACCTGCCCCGCCGCAAGCTCAACGTCATGATCTTCGACCGGGTCGTCGACAAGGTCGCCGCGGACCACGGCGTCGGTGTCACCCGCGCCGAACTCCAGCAGACCAGGACCGCCTTCGTCCGCGAGAGCGGCGGCGAGGAGCAGCTCGCCACCGTCCTCCTCCAGGAGCAGGGCGTGGCCCCCGGCCAGATCGACGAGGTCGTCCGCCGCAACGTCCTCATGAACAAGATCGCGGAGAAGCTCGGCGTCACGGACACCCCCGAGGGCCAGAAGAAGCTGACGGACGTCTTCTCCGCCGCGTCCAAGGCCCTCGCCATCGACGTCAATCCGCGCTACGGCGCCTGGGACGACGCCCAGGTCCGGCTCGCCTCCACCACCGCGCCCTGGCTGCGGCAGATCAGCCAGGACCCCGGCGCCGCCCCGGCCGGCGCCTGAGCGGTAGGTTCGAGGGGTGACATCTGAGAGCCCCGGCCGCATCGTCCTGCTCACCGCCAGCCACCGCGTGGCGCCCGGACTCCTGTCCTGGCCCGCCTGGCAGGCGCTGCGCGGCGCGGACCGGGTGCTCTGCCCCGACGAGCACCACCCCCAGCTGCCGTACCTGCGGGAGGCCGGGGTCGCCGTCGAGCACCTGCGGCCCACCGCCGAGGAACTCGTCGAGGCCTGCGCCGGAGACCGCACGGTCCTGCTGCTCCCCTCCGGCGAGGGCGACCGGGCGCTGACCGACGGCCTCGCCCGGCTCGCCGGCTCGGGCCGCTTCACCATGCCCGACCTGGAGCTGCTGCCCGGCTCGTACGACCTGCCCGGAGCCCGGCTCCTCGACCTCGTGCAGATCATGGACCGGATCCGGCGCGAGTGCCCCTGGTCCTCGCGGCAGACGCACAAGGGACTCGCCAAGTACGGCATCGAGGAGGCGTACGAACTCCTCGAGGCGATCGAGGACGGCGACCGGGAGGAGCTCCGCGAAGAGCTCGGGGACGTCCTGCTCCAGGTCGTCTTCCATGCCCGGATCGCCGAGGAGGACCCGGAGGAGCCGTTCTCCGTGGACGACGTCGCCGGGACGATCGTCGAGAAACTGATCCACCGGCACCCGCACGTCTTCGGCGACGCGACCGCCGAGACGCCGGAGGAGGTCAAGGCCCACTGGCTGCGGACCAAGGCGATCGAGAAGCAGCGGCAGTCCGTGACCGACGGGGTGCCGCTGGGCCAGCCGGGCCTCGCGCTCGCGACGAAGCTCGCGGGCCGGGTACGGACGGCCGGGCTCGACGTGACCCTGCCGAAGGGCGAGGGCATCGGGTACGAGCTGCTCGCCCTCGCCGCCCGCGCGGAGGCGGAGGGCGTGGACCCGGAGGCGGCACTGCGCGCGGCGGCCAGGACGTACCGGGACGCGATCCGCGCGGCGGAGGGCGTGTGACCGGGCCGCGGAGCGGACGGAAGGGCGACGTGGGCGGGACGGCCCTCCTCACGCTCTTCCTCGTGTGGGAGGCGGCGAGCGGCGGCAGCCCGGAGTGGCTGCGCGTCGTCTTCGCGCTGTTCGCGCTGGTGGGCGTCGTCCGGCTGGCGCGGTGCGCCGCTATGCGGGTGCGCCCGCGCGCCCGGAGCTGACGCCCGGCTCAGAGTCCGCGCGGCGCGCGGGACTCCGGGTCGTGCCAGAGCGGTGGCGGCGGGCCCAGGAGGCGTTCGGCCGCGGTGGTCGGGCGGACGGTGAAGCGGCCCACGGGCGGCAGGGTGTCGTGGTGGACGCGGGCCGGGTCGGTGCCCAGCTCCACGAGCGCCTCGGTGACCTCCGTGAGGAAGCCGGGCGGCCCGGCGAGGTAGACGTCGTGCGCGGCCCAGTGGACGCAGGCCCGCAGCGACTCGAGGAGCCGCTCGGTCGCCTGGGCCCTGGGATGCCCGGGCGCCGAGGTGATGTAGGTGACGCTGAGACGGGGGAGCAGCCCCCTCAGCCGCTCCGCGTCCCACCGCCCGTACAGGTACTCCCTCGCGCGCGCCACGACGAACAGCCGGCCCGTCAGCTCCGGCTCCGCCTCCGCCGCCTCCGCGAGCAGCGCCCGCACCGGGGCCCAGCCCGTACCCGCGCATATATAGGTACGGAGTCCGCCCGGCTCCGTCCGTGCGGTGAGGCCGCCGCCCGGCGCGCTGAGCCGCAGGGTCTCGCCCGGACCCGTCTCGTCGACGAGCACCGTGCTCATGGCGCCGCCCGGAATCCGGCTCACGTGCAGCTCCACCGTGCCGTCCGGCCGTGGCGCGTCCGCGAGGGAGTAGGTGCGCCAGACGCGCGGGACGCGCAGCGAGCTGACGCCGACGTACTGGCCGGGAAGGTACGGCAGGGGCTGCCGGGGCCGCAGGGTGAGGACGGCCAGGTCGTCGCCGTACCGCTGGTGCCGGACGACGTCCGCGTCCCACCAGGCCGGCTCCCCGGCCCCGGCCGCCTCGTCGGCGCCCGCCAGCATCAGGTCGGCGACATGCCCGTACGCCTCGGTCCAGGCCTTCTCGGCCTCCAGGGTCCACGCGGAGCCGGCGGCGTGCGCGAACGCGGCGAGCAGGCTCGTCCCGACGGCGGCGTAGAGCGAGGGGGCGGCGAGGAACTTGCGGTGGTCGCGGCCGAGCCGGCCCAGGTACTCCGTGAGCCCCGGCTCGTCGATGTGGGTCACCACGTGGGTGAGCGCGGCGAAGAGCCGGTCCCGCTGGGGCCGCATGTCGGCGGGGAACAGCTCGCGCAGGCCGGGGTTGTTCCAGAAGAGATGCGAGTAGAAGAAGGTGACGGCGTGTTCGGCCCGTCTCTCGACGACCGCGAACGTGCTTCTGAGCATCTGAGGATCCACCGCACGAATCTAGGGCACGGCCCCCCTTCTTGATCACATGATCTCCACACACCTCACCGCGCGGGCCGCCCTGTACCGTCGGGGGGTGAGCACCACCCCCGGCCCCGCCCCCGCCCGACCGTCTGCCGCGCCGCCCGCCCCCGAGCTCTTCACCTGGGAGTTCGCGAGCGATCCGTACCCCTCGTACGCCTGGCTGCGGGAGCACGCGCCCGTGCACCGGACGACGCTGCCCAGCGGGGTCGACGCCTGGCTCGTGACGCGGTACGCGGACGCCCGGCAGGCCCTCGCCGACCAGCGGCTCTCCAAGAACCCGGTGCACCACGCCGAGCCGGGGAAGACCGGGATCCCCGGCGAGCGCAGCGCGGGCCTCATGACGCATCTGCTCAACATCGACCCGCCCGACCACACCCGGCTGCGGCGGCTCGTGTCGAAGGCGTTCACCCCGCGCCGCGTCGCCGAGTTCGCCCCGCGCGTGCAGGAGCTGACGGACCGGCTCATCGACTCCTTCGCGGAGAAGGGGAGCGCGGACCTCATCCACGAGTTCGCGTTCCCGATGCCCATCTACGCGATCTGCGACCTGCTCGGCGTGCCCCGCGAGGACCAGGACGACTTCCGGGACTGGGCCGGGATGATGATCCGGCACGGCGGCGGCCCCCGCGGCGGGGTCGCCCGGTCGGTGAAGAAGATCCGCGGCTATCTCGCGGAGCTGATCCACCGCAAGCGCCAGGACCTCGGCGACGACCTGATCTCCGGCCTCATCCGCGCGAGCGACCACGGCGACCACCTCACCGAGGCCGAAGCCACCGCCATGTGTTTCGTGCTGCTCTTCGCCGGCTTCGAGACCACCATCAACCTCATCGGCAACGGCGTCTACGCGCTCCTGAGGGACCCGGAGCGGCGCGAGCGGCTCCAGGCCTCGGTCGCGGCGGGCGAGACCGCGCTCCTGGAGACCGCGGTGGAGGAGCTGCTGCGGTACGACGGGCCGGTGGAGATGGCGACCTGGCGGTACGCGACGAGGGCGCTGACCATCGGCGGGCAGGAGATCCCGGCGGGCGACCCGGTGCTCGTCGTGCTCGCCGCGGCGAACCGGGACCCGGAGCGGTTCACAGCGCCGGACACGCTGGACCTCACCCGGCGCGACAACCAGCACCTCGGGTACGGGCACGGCATCCACTACTGCCTCGGCGCGCCGCTCGCCCGGCTTGAGGGGCAGACGGCGCTCGCGACCCTCCTGACACGTCTTCCGGACCTGCGACTTGCCGCCGACCCGGCCGAACTGCGGTGGCGCGGCGGGCTCATCATGCGGGGATTGCGCACGCTTCCGGTGGAGTTCTCCCCGTCCGTACCGCTCCGCCACAGTGACGGCGTGTCAGAAATGTGATCTTCGCGTGATCGTGCGGCCATCGACTTGTGACGAGCGTTCGAATACCGCTACGTTCACCGCACTCTCAGCCGTCACGCGAAAGGCGCTCCTATGCGTTCCGGGAACGGACGACACCGTCGCCCCCGTCAGGCCCCCGCCATCGTCGTCGCCGCAGGTGTGACCGGATCCGCCATGGCGCTGCCGCTGCTCGCCGCCGGATCCGCGTCCGCGGCCGACGCCGCCACCTGGGACCGCGTCGCCGAGTGCGAGTCCGGTGGCCAGTGGAGCGCCAACTTCGGCAACGGCATGTACGGCGGGCTCCAGTTCACCCAGGACAGCTGGGAGCGCAACGGCGGCCTGGCGTACGCGCCCAGCGCCGACCTGGCCAGCCGGGCCCAGCAGATCGCGGTGGCCGAGAAGGCCCTCGCGAAGGGCTCCACCGAGTGGGCCACCTGCGCGCCGATCGCCGGCCTGACGAACGACGGCACGGCCCCCGGCGTGGACCCCGGCCCGACCTCCGTCCCGAAGGCCCCCACGGGGCCGGTCGTCGAGTCGAACCGTACGGCGGGGCTGCCGGAGGCCTCCACGGGCTCCCCGGAGACCACGAAGGGGATCACGGGTACGGTCACGCCGACCGCTCCCGTCACGCCGTCCACGCCCACCGGGCCCGTCTCGCCGACGGCCCCCGTCGCGCCGACCGGCCCCGTCTCGCCGACCGCTCCGGTGAGCCCCACCGCGCCGACCGGCTCGACCGCCCCGACTTCCCCGGCCGCCCCGAGCGGCTCGACCGACCCGGCCGCGCCGGTCGTCCCGGTCAACCCCGTCGTCCCGGTCACGCCGGTCACCCCGGTCACGCCCGGCACCCCTGACGCCTCCGTCACGCCCGGTACGCCCGGTTCGTCCGTGACGCCCGGCACTCCGGAAGGTGACGCGTCGTCGGCCACGCCGGGCACCGGCAAGCACCGGGGCGATGCCGCACCGGAGGAAACCGGCAAGGCGGACACTTCGTCTGAATCAGGTAGACATGCTTCATCCGAGAACAAGTTGACCGAAAGCCCCCTCGTTACGACGCCGGTTGACGCGGCGAAGGATTCGGGCGCAACGGACAGTCAGGACACTTCGGGCGCGTACACCGTGCGGCCGGGTGACAGCCTGTCCGACATCGCGCAGGCGAACGAACTCCCCGGAGGCTGGACCGCCCTCTATGACGCCAACCGGGGCACGGTGGGCATCGATCCGGACCTGATCCTCCCTGGTCAGAGCCTCGATCTGACGGACGTTCCGGCTTCGACGACCAAGTGATTCGGGGGCGTATGTCCGGTTCTGGGCAAGTGAGACATGGGTCTCTTCGCTCCAACTGGCGTGTCCCGTCCGTAATCTTTGCCCCCGTCACCTCTCACCTGCACAAACAGCACCTTCCGGAAGCCAAGTAGGGGCGGTATTTCCGCAATACGCCTCTTTGAACTTCCGGTGGGTCTGTGTCTACGGTCATCACCGCTCGCCACCGCGGGCCCCGTCGACCGAAACGCCGAATCCTGCCGTCGGCCGATGGGAACAGTCGTCGCGTAAGCGCCGAAGGCAGGAGTGGGGGACCCAAGGTAAGTGCCGGTCCCGGCCGTTGAGAAAGACGGCCGATGATCGGCTTGGGGTGAAGCCGCGTGCTAGGACACGCGGCCGGGCAACTTTCCGGCCCGAACCCGACAGCTCACCTCACAGGCGTCGGTGAGGAGAATCTCCATGCTGTTTTCCGGCAAGGGCAAACACCGCCGTCCCTCCAAGGCCACCCAGGTCGCCACGCTCGTCGGCGTCACCGGTGTCGCCGTCGCGGCCCCGCTGATGACCGCGGGCACCGCCTCGGCCGCCACGGCCTCCGAGTGGGACCGCGTCGCCCAGTGCGAGTCCGGCGGCAACTGGTCCATCAACACGGGCAACGGCTACTACGGCGGCCTCCAGTTCTCGGCCTCCACCTGGGCCGCGTACGGCGGCACCGCCTACGCCTCGACCGCCAACCAGGCGTCGAAGTCCCAGCAGATCGCCGTCGCCGAGAAGGTCCTCGCGGGCCAGGGCAAGGGTGCCTGGCCGAGCTGTGGCGTGGGTCTCTCCGGCGCCTCCTACGACGGCGGCTCCACCGAGTCCGCCCCGCAGCAGGAGGAGCGGAAGGCCGAGCAGCCGACCACCCGCAGCGAGCAGCGCCAGGCCCCGAAGCAGGCCACGCAGCAGGCCCCGCAGGAGCAGGCCCCGCAGCGCGAGGCCGCGCCGCAGGCCGCCAAGAAGACCGTCACCACCCCGACCGGCAAGAAGGTCGAGAAGGGTGACGGCGAGTACAAGGTCGTCTCCGGCGACACCCTCAGCACCATCGCCCAGGCGCACGGCGTCAAGGGCGGCTGGGCCCAGCTCTTCGAGCTGAACGACGAGATCGTCGACGACGCCGACCTCATCTACCCGGGCCAGCAGCTTCACCTGAAGTGAGCCCGGCGGTCCGCGTGAGTCCGGCGGCTCACGCGGTCCCCACGACCCTCCCGCGGTGACCACCCCGGTCCGGCGCGCCCTTCCCCCGTGCGCGCCCGACCGGGGTTCCGTCCGTTCCGGGCCGCTCCCGTGCGGGGGCGCACCCGTCGAGGGGCGACTGACTGAGGGACCGACCTGATGGTTACCGTCCAGTAGATCTGATGTCCTTCGTCCCGAAACGCATGCCCTTGGGTCCTTTTTCGTCCCAGGGGGCGGGCGCCCGGCTGGCCGGAGCCCCCGCGCCGGTTAGGCTCTTGTCGCAAGGCCAAGCGACCCTGCACCGACCTTGCGTCACATCCAGCGTCACATCCCAGAAGGAGATGCTCGTGCCGTCCATCGACGTCGTCGTAGCCCGGGAAATCCTGGACTCCCGAGGCAACCCCACGGTCGAGGTCGAGGTCGGCCTCGACGACGGCAGCACCGGCCGTGCTGCTGTTCCGTCCGGCGCCTCCACCGGTGCTTTCGAGGCCATCGAGCTTCGCGACGGTGACCCGAACCGCTACCAGGGCAAGGGTGTCGAGAAGGCCGTCCTCGCCGTCATCGAGCAGATCGGCCCGGAGCTCGTCGGCTACGACGCCACCGAGCAGCGCCTGATCGACCAGGCCATGTTCGACCTGGACGCCACCGAGAACAAGGGCTCGCTCGGCGCGAACGCCATCCTCGGCGTCTCGCTCGCCGTGGCCCACGCCGCCTCCGAGGCCTCGGACCTGCCGCTCTTCCGCTACCTCGGCGGCCCGAACGCGCACCTGCTGCCCGTTCCGATGATGAACATCCTCAACGGTGGGTCGCACGCCGACTCCAACGTGGACATCCAGGAGTTCATGATCGCCCCGATCGGCGCGGAGTCCTTCTCCGAGGCCCTTCGCTGGGGTGCGGAGATCTACCACACGCTCAAGGGCGTGCTGAAGCGCAAGGGCCTCTCGACCGGCCTCGGCGACGAGGGCGGCTTCGCCCCGAACCTGGAGTCGAACCGCGCCGCCCTGGACCTCATCATCGAGGCCATCAAGGAGGCCGGCTACACCCCGGGCACCGACGTCGCGCTCGCGCTCGACGTGGCCGCGTCCGAGTTCTACAAGGACGGCGCGTACGAGTTCGAGGGCAAGTCCCGCTCGGCCGCCGAGATGACCGAGTACTACGAGGAGCTCGTCTCCGCGTACCCGCTGGTCTCCATCGAGGACCCGCTGTACGAGGACGACTGGGACGGCTGGAACACCATCACCTCGCGCATCGGCGACAAGGTGCAGATCGTCGGCGACGACCTGTTCGTCACCAACCCCGAGCGCCTGGCCCGCGGCATCGAGGAGGGCTCCGCGAACGCCCTCCTGGTCAAGGTCAACCAGATCGGCTCGCTGACCGAGACCCTCGACGCCGTCGAGCTCGCCCAGCGCAACGGCTTCAAGTGCATGATGTCCCACCGCTCCGGCGAGACCGAGGACGTCACCATCGCCGACCTCGCGGTCGCCGTGAACTGCGGCCAGATCAAGACCGGCGCCCCGGCCCGCTCGGACCGCGTCGCCAAGTACAACCAGCTGCTGCGCATCGAGGAGATCCTCGACGACGCCGCGGTCTACGCCGGCCGCAGCGCCTTCCCGCGCTTCAAGGGCTGATCAACGGCTGAGCCTCTCCGCAGGGCAGCTTCCGTACGTCCCCGTACTCGGTCCCGTACCGTGTGCGGGGACGTCCGCGTGAACAGGGGAGGCGACACGACATGGCCGCGAAGGACCGGGACCGGTTCTCGACCGCGACCCGGATCAGGCTGCTCGGCGAGCAGACCGCCGCCCGTGTCTACCGCTCCCAGACCCGCCGCCAGGCCCGCCGCTCCCGGCTCACCGGCCGCGCGGCCTTCCTCGCCCTGGTCGTCTGCTCCCTCGTCGTGGCGCTCGCCTATCCCATGCGGAGCTACGTCTCCCAGCAGGGCGAGATCGCCGAGCAGGAGCGCAGGGCCGCCGAGGCCGCCCGGCGGGTCGAGGAACTGAAGGACGAGAAGGCCCGCCTCCAGGACCCGGCCTACGTCCGCCGCCTCGCCCGCGAGCACCTCCACTACGTGCTGCCCGGCGAGACCGGATTCACCGTGAACGACCCCGGCGCGGAGCAGCGGCCCCGCACCGACCAGGGCGCGGCGGACCGCCCCTGGTACGACAACCTCTGGGACGGCGTCGACCACGCCGACCGTCCTTGAAGCCCGAAACGACCTGACGAGCAAGGCAGACATGGAAACGCCCCCTCCGCAGACCGAACGCACCGAGCCCACCGAGG
This sequence comes from Streptomyces sp. NPDC002773, assembly GCF_040295605.1. NCBI lineage: Bacteria > Bacillati > Actinomycetota > Actinomycetes > Kitasatosporales > Streptomycetaceae > Streptomyces > Streptomyces sp. NPDC002773. Next base: position 54,699 of record NZ_JBEOVO010000033.1, on the reverse strand, counting down.
CGGACATCGCCGCCTTCGAGCTCCAGCTCGGCCGGCCGCCCCGCGGCCTGCGCGCCATCGCGCACCGCTGCCCGTGCGGCAACCCGGACGTCGTCGAGACCGCGCCCCGGCTTCCCGACGGCACGCCGTTCCCGACCACGTACTACCTGACCTGCCCCCGGGCGGCCTCCGCCATCGGGACCCTGGAGGCCAACGGGGTCATGAAGGAGATGCAGGCCCGGCTCGCCACCGACCCGGAGCTCGCCGCCGCCTACCGGGCCGCGCACGAGGACTACATCGCCCGCCGTGACGCCATCGAGGTCCTGGAGGGCTTCCCGAGCGCCGGCGGCATGCCGGACCGGGTCAAGTGCCTCCACGTCCTCGTCGGCCACTCGCTGGTCGCGGGCCCGGGCGTGAACCCCTTCGGCGACGAGGCCCTCGCGATGCTGCCGGAGTGGTGGGCGAAGGGCCCCTGCGTCACGCCGTGCGCGGAGAAGAAGGAGGGGGAGGAGCAGTGACCCGGGTCGCCGGAATCGACTGCGGTACGAACTCCATCCGCCTCCTCGTCGCCGACGTCCACCCCGAGACGGGCGATCTGATCGAGCTGGACCGGCGGATGACGATCGTCCGGCTCGGGCAGGGCGTCGACAGGACGGGCCGGCTCGCGCCCGAGGCCCTGGAGCGCACCTTCGCGGCCTGCCGCGCGTACGCCGAGGTCATCGAGGAGCTCGGCGCCGAGCGGATCCGCTTCGTCGCGACCTCCGCCTCCCGCGACGCCGAGAACCGCGACGAGTTCGTGAACGGGGTCGTGGAGATCCTCGGCGTCGAGCCCGAGGTCATCACCGGCGACCAGGAGGCCGAGTTCTCCTTCACCGGTGCCACCGGCGAGCTGCACGGCACGGAGACGTACCTCGTCGTGGACATCGGCGGCGGCTCCACCGAGTTCGTCACCGGCAACAAGCACGTCGAGGCGGCCCGTTCCGTCGACATCGGCTGCGTCCGGCTCACCGAGCGGCACGTCCGGCACGACCCGCCGACCGCCGAGGAGGCCGACGCGATCCGCGCCGACGTCCGCGCGGCCCTCGACCTGGCCGCCGAGACCGTGCCGATCGGCACGGCCGGGACCCTCGTCGGGCTGGCCGGCTCGGTCACCACGGTCGCCGCGATCGCGCTCGGGCTCCCGGAGTACGACTCCGAGAAGATCCACCACGCCCGGATCTCGGCCGCCCAGGTCGCCGAGGTCACCGACCGGCTGCTCGCCTCCACGCACGACGAGCGGGCCGCGATCCCCGTCATCCACCCGGGCCGGGTCGACGTGATCATCGCCGGGGCGCTCGTCCTGCGGGAGATCGTGGAGCGGACCGGGGCCCGCGAGGTGGTCGTCAGCGAGCACGACATCCTCGATGGGATCGCCCTATCCGTCGCATAGCGGGCGTCTATCGAGCCTCCCGGCGACACCCCGTCGGGAAAGTTCGTGAAGTTCTTCACAAGGAAAAGGGCCCTGATGGCGTCCGAGGAGGCCCTTCGGGCCGCCTTTAGCCCCTCCGGGGGGTGCCTCAGGGCCCTTTCGCAGGCGCGGAGGCCGATTCGCTCGATGTTTCCATCGCGTGAACGGGCCCTCCGGTTCAGCGTTAACGGCCGCTCTCCGGTCCAGTTCACAAGGGGTGAACAACGTTCGCCCTTGCATCCCGGTTCCTTTGCAGCACCATGACATGGATCACGTGGGCGGCGGAGTGTAGCAGAGACACCCGGAGAGCTTGTGAAGGGGCGCACGAGCACCCCCCTCAGGAGGGGTGGATACTCGATCTCATGAGCACCACGGAGCGTCCCAGGATCCTCGTAGTAGGCGGCGGGTACGTAGGCCTGTACGCAGCTCGGCGCATCCTCAAGAAGATGCGCTACGCGGAGGCGACCGTCACGGTCGTCGACCCGCGGTCGTACATGACCTACCAGCCCTTCCTCCCCGAAGCCGCCGCCGGCAGCATCTCGCCGCGCCACGTCGTCGTCCCGCTGCGACGCGTCGTGCGCGGAGCCGAGGTGCTCACCGGTCGGGTCACCACCATCGACCAGGACCGCAAGGTCGCCACGGTCGCGCCGCTCGTCGGCGAGGCCTACGAGCTGCCCTTCGACTACCTCGTCATCGCGATGGGCGCCGTCTCCCGTACCTTCCCGATCCCCGGCCTCGCCGAGCAGGGCATCGGCATGAAGGGCATCGAGGAGGCCATCGGCCTGCGCAACCACGTCCTCGAGCAGCTCGACAAGGCCGACTCGACCACCGACGAGGAGGTCCGCCGCAAGGCGCTGACCTTCGTCTTCGTGGGCGGCGGCTTCGCCGGCGCGGAGACCATCGGCGAGGTCGAGGACCTGGCCCGTGACGCCGCGAAGTACTACCAGAACGTGTCGCGCGAGGACATGCGCTTCGTCCTGGTCGACGCGGCCGACAAGATCCTCCCCGAGGTGGGCCCGAAGCTCGGCCAGTACGGCAAGGAGCACCTCGAGGGCCGCGGTATCGAGATCTACCTCGAGACCTCCATGGACTCCTGCGTCGACGGCCACGTCGTGCTGAAGAACGGCCTCGAGGTCGACTCCAACACGATCGTGTGGACCGCCGGCGTGAAGCCCAACCCGGCGCTCTCCCGCTTCGGTCTGCCGCTCGGCCCCCGCGGCCACGTGGACTGCAACGAGAAGCTCCAGATCAACGGCCTCGACTACGCCTGGGCCGCCGGCGACAACGCCCAGGTCCCGGACCTGGTCGGCCGCAAGGCCGGCAACCCGAACGCCTGGTGCCCGCCGAACGCCCAGCACGCCCTGCGCCAGGCCAAGGTCCTCGGCGACAACGTGGTGGCCGGCATGCGCGGCTTCCCGCAGGCCGAGTACAGCCACGCCAACAAGGGCGCCGTGGCCGGCCTCGGCCTCCACAAGGGCGTCGCGATGATCGTCATGGGCAAGGTGAAGATCAAGCTCAAGGGCCGTCTCGCCTGGTACATGCACCGCGGCTACCACGGCATGGCCATGCCGACCTGGAACCGCAAGATCCGCGTCTTCGCCGACTGGACCCTCGCGATGTTCCTCAAGCGCGAGGTCGTCTCCCTCGGTGCGATGGAGACGCCGCGCGAGGAGTTCTACGAGGCGGCCAAGCCCGCCCCCGCGCCGGCCGCCCCGGTGCAGGAGAAGGCCAAGGCCTCCTAGCGCACCCGCAGTACACGCAAGGCCGTAAAAGGGCCGTCCGCCATCCGTGGTGCGGACGGCCCTTCGCGTGTTCCGGGGGCGGATTGCGCGGTGGCGGGAGTGGAAATACCTACGGACGGTGTTCCCTTGGTGACGAGCATTTCTGGGGCACGAGATCACGGAGGTGTGCACCATGGCCGACGTCGCGTCGCGGCTGACGACTCTCGCCGAGGAACTCCTCGGAGGACCACTCCCGGTCCGGCTGCGGGCCTGGGACGGCAGTGAGGCCGGACCGGTCGGAGGCCCGGTCCTCATCCTCCGCGACCGCCGCGCCCTGCGCAGGATGATCTGGAAGCCCGGCGAACTGGGCATGGCCCGCGCCTGGGTGGCGGGGGAACTCGACGTCGAGGGAGACCTCTACGAGCTCCTCGACCGCCTCTCCGGGCTCCTGTGGGACCGCGCCGAGACCACCAGGGGCCTGCTCGACTCCGTGCGCGATCCCAGACTCCGCGCCGCCGCCCGTTCCCTGCTGCGGCTGGCGGGACCGCCGGCGCCGCCGCGGCCGCCCGCCGAGGAGATCCGGGGCCGCAGCGGCGGCCGGCACACCCGGCGCCGCGACAAGCAGGCGATCAGTCACCACTACGACGTGGGCAACGACTTCTACGAACTGGTCCTCGGCCCCTCCATGGTCTACTCCTGCGCGTACTGGACGCCGGACGGCACCCTGGAGGACGCCCAGCGGGACAAGCTGGACCTCATCGCCCGCAAACTGAACCTCAAGCCCGGCGACCGGCTCCTCGACGTGGGCTGCGGCTGGGGCTCCATGGCCCTCCACGCCGCCCGCGAGTACGGCGCCCGGGTCGTCGGCATCACCCTCTCCCGCGAACAGGCCGCGTACGCCCGCAAGCGGATCGCCGACGAGGGCCTGACCGACCTGGTCGAGATCCGCGTCCAGGACTACCGGGACGTCACGGACGGCCCGTACGACGCGATCTCCTCGATCGGCATGGCCGAGCACGTCGGCGCCGTCCGCTACCGGGAGTACGCCGACACCCTGTACGGGCTCCTCAAGCCCGGCGGGCGGCTGCTCAACCACCAGATCTCCCGGCGCCCCCAGCCCGAGGAGGAGGCGTACGAGGTCGACGTCTTCATCGACGCGTACGTCTTCCCCGACGGCGAACTCGCCCCGATGGGCCGCACCCTGAGCACCCTGGAGGACGCCGGCTTCGAGGTGAGGGACGTGGAGGCGATCCGCGAGCACTACGCGCTCACCCTGCGCCGCTGGGTCGCCAACCTGGAGCGGGAGTGGGACCGGGCGGTCCGGCTCACCTCGCCCGGCCGGGCCAGGATCTGGCGTCTCTACATGGCGGCATCCGCCGTCTCCTTCGAGCGCAACCGGATCGGCGTGAACCAGTTCCTCGCCGTGAAGACCCCGGTGTCGGGGAGGAGCGGGACGGCGCTGCGGCCGCGCGTGTGGAACGAGAAGTCGGACTGACACGCGGTACGGCGAAGGGCCGGCCTCCCGGGTGGGAGACCGGCCCTTCCTGTCGTACCGGGAACTACTCGGCCTTGATGGCGGCGAGCATGTTCAGCCTGGCCGCGCTCCGGGCCGGCCACAGGGAGGCGAGGACGCCGACCAGGGCGGCCAGGACCAGGAAGATCCCGATCCGGTCCCAGGGCAGGACCAGGGCGTAGCCCGGCAGGCTGTTCTTGAAGGTCTCGCCGATGGCCCAGCCGAGGAACGAGCCGAGGCCGATGCCGACGACCGCGCCGAACACCGAGATGACCACGGCCTCCAGACGGACCATCCGCTTCACCCGGCGCCGGTCGAGGCCGATCGCCCGCAGCATGCCGATCTCCTGCTGGCGCTCGAAGACGGACATCGCGAGGGTGTTGACGACACCGAGGACGGCGATGACCAGGGCCATCGCGAGCAGGCCGTAGACGATGTTCAGGAGCATGTTGATCTGCCCGCCGAACAGGTCACGGATGTCCTTCTTGTCCATGACGGTGATCGCCGGGTTGTCACCCAGGGCCTTCGACAGGGCCTTCTCGTTGGCCTCGGAGGCACCGCCGTCCGTCGCCACGAAGATCTGCGGCATGTGGGCCTGCTGCTCGTGCGCGTCGATCACCTTGTGGTCGATCAGGACGGGCGAGAGGAACTCGCTGTCCTCGTAGACGGCGCCGACCGTGAGCTTGCCCTTGACGTTGTCGAGGTACTCGACCGGTACGGTGTCGCCGACCTTCAGGCCGCGCTTCGCGGCGGTCTTGTCGGCGACGGCGATCTGTCCCTTGCCGAGGGTGTCGAGCGAGCCGTTCACGACGGTGACCTTGAGGACCTTCTCGATGTCACCGGGGGTGACACCGGAGGCCGAGGTGAACTCGCCCTTGATCTTCAGCGCGCCGGACTGCTGCGGGGACACCGCCGAGACGCCCGGCGCCTTCTCCAGGGCGGTCAGCGCCTCCTTGCTGAGGCCGTCACCGCTCGCCATGGCGACCATGTAGTCGGCCTTGATCTGGTCGACCGTCATCTTGTCGAGGGCGGTGCCGACGGTCGAGCCGAGCACCGAAAGGCCGGTGACCAGGGTCAGGCCGATGGCGAGCGCGGAGGCGGTGGCGCCGGTGCGGCGCGGGTTGCGGACCGCGTTCAGGCCGGCGAGCTTGCCGGAGACCCCGAAGAAGTTCACGAAGACCGGGCGGATCACGGCGATCACGGGCCGGGACAGGAACGGGATCAGCACGATCACCCCGATGAGGGTGAGGAACGCGCCGCCACCGATCAGCATCCGGCCTTCGTCGCCGCCCTGGCCGGCGCCGAGCACGATGAGCACGGCGCCGATCGCGGTGAGGGCCGCGCCGATGGCGTTCCGTACGACGAGGGACTTGGCGTTGGGGGTCGCGTGCACGCTGTTCATGGCGGCGACCGGCGGGATCTTCGCGGCGCGGCGGCCGGGCAGCCAGGCGGCGAGCATGGTGATGAGGACGCCGACGCCGAAGGCGGACAGGACCGGGGTGGTGCCGAGGACGAGGTCGCCGTCCGGGAGCTTCAGGTCGAAGGCGCTCATGGCCGAGCGGAGGCCGACGGCCATGCCGATGCCCAGGGCGTAGCCGACGGCGGAGGCGACCAGGCCGACGAGACCGGCCTCGGCGAGGACGGAACGGGTGATCTGCTTGCGCGAGGCACCGACCGCGCGCATCAGCGCCAGTTCCTTGGTGCGCTGGGCGACCAGCATGGTGAACGTGTTGGAGATGAGGAAGACGCCGACGAACAGGGCGATGGCCGCGAAGCCGAGCAGCACCTGGTTCAGCGCGCCGAGGCCCGCCTCGATGTCCTTGGCCTCCTGGTCGGCGAGGGCCTGGCCGGTCTGGGCGGTGGCGGCCTTCGGGACGACCTTCAGGACCTCGGGGAGGAGCTTGTCGGCGTCGGTGCCGGGGGTGGCGGTGACGGTCAGGTCCTGGAAGAAGCCGGGCTTCAGGTAGAGCTTCTGGGCGACGGAGGTGTCGAAGAGGACCAGGCTGCCGCCGGCGTTGACGGCGCCGTCCTCGGTCGTGAAGACACCGGAGAGCACGTACTCCTTGACGGGGCCGTTGGTGGCGACGCGGACGGTGTCGCCGACCTTGTAGCCGCCCTTGTCGGCGGAGTCCCTGTCGAGCGCGATCTGGCCGTCCTGGACCGGCCCGGCGCCCGTGGCGAAGGTGTACGCGCGGTCCTTGCCGTCCTTGCCGGGGGCGAAGTTGGTGCCCTTGTTGGACCAGCCGACGCCGATCAGCTTGCCGTCCTTGTCGGGCACACCGGCGAAGCCGTCGACGCGGGGGGTGACGGAGGCGACGCCGTCGAGCTTCCCGACGCGGTCGACGACCGTCTGGGACAGGCCGGGGGTCTTCTGGGCCTCCTCCTCGCTCGGATGCATGCTGACGGCGACGGCGACGTCGTCGTAGCTCTTCGCGGACTGGCCGCGGAAGGCCTGGGAGAGGGTGTCGGTGAAGACGAGGGTGCCGGAGACGAAGGCCACGCCGAGCATCACGGCGAGGACGGTCATCAGCAGTCTCGCCTTGTGCGCGAGCACGTTGCGCAGGGCGGTACGGAACATGGGTGTGTCCTGAAGGAAGGGGGGAGGACGGGCGGGCGTCGGGGGGCTGCGCTACGGCGTCAGCTCGTACGGCCCTTGGCGTCGAAGGCCTTCATGCGGTCGAGCACGCCGTCCGCCGACGGGTGCAGCATCTCGTCGACGATCCGGCCGTCCGCGAGGAAGATGACGCGGTCCGCGTAGGAGGCGGCCACCGGGTCGTGGGTGACCATGACGACGGTCTGGCCCAGCTCCCGGACCGAGTTGCGCAGGAAGCCGAGGACCTCGGCGCCGGAGCGGGAGTCCAGGTTTCCGGTGGGCTCGTCACCGAAGATGATCTCGGGCTGGGAGGCGAGGGCTCGGGCCACGGCCACGCGCTGCTGCTGGCCGCCGGACAGCTCGGTCGGGCGGTGGCTGAGCCGGGCGGAGAGGCCGAGCATGTCGATGACCTGCTGGACCCACTGCTTGTCGGGCTTGCGGCCCGCGATGTCCATCGGCAGCGTGATGTTCTCCAGGGCCGTCAGCGTCGGCAGCAGGTTGAAGGCCTGGAAGATGAAGCCGATCTTGTCCCGGCGGAGCTGGGTGAGCTGCTTGTCCTTCAGGGTGGACAGCTCCGTCTCGCCGATCCGGACCGAGCCGGAGGAGAAGGAGTCGAGGCCGGCGACGCAGTGCATGAGCGTCGACTTGCCGGAGCCGGAGGGGCCCATGATCGCGGTGAACTCGCCCTGGCGGAAGTCCACGCTGACGCCGTCGAGCGCGACCACCTGGGTCTCGCCCTGGCCGTAGACCTTCGAGAGGTCCGTGGCGCGGGCGGCCACCGCGGTGGCGCGGGACACGGTGGGGGTGGTGGTCACGAGGGGACTCCTGTCACTGCGGGGCTGTTGCGGGAACCCCTCCATCGTGTCGAGCGTTCCGGGCCGGGGCGTCCGCCCACGTGCCCGTTCCCGGGGCAGCCTGGAGTCGGACCGGGAGCCCGGACCGTCCTCCTGAGGTATGACGGCGTCCCTGAGGGACGGTCCCGTGGCGGTGTTCGGCCGACGTGACAGAAGTGCGACGACTTTTCGTCATTCCAGGGGGTGCGGCTTTGCGCCTGCGACCCCTGTCACAGTTTGGCGAAACAGCCCTCACCTGCACTGACGCACCCTCAGACGTCAATAAAATAAGACAACATCGGGTCGCCGTTCCGCTGAACGAGGGAAGCGCCCCGATAGGCTCATGTGCCAACGCGGAGCTTCGCGACGCCCGGATGGTGGAATGCAGACACGGCGAGCTTAAACCTCGCTGGCCTTCGGGCCGTACCGGTTCGAGTCCGGTTCCGGGCACCACCGAGCCCCAGGTGAAACACCTGCGGCCCGGCGCAGCCCGTCCCCTCTTCCGAAGCCCCCTCTCCTCCTCGGTAGACGTTTGAAAAGATCCTCCCCGAGCACTAGAGAGTTTCTTTTGCCTACGCATTACTCTTGACGAGAGGCCGCGCACATGCGGCACGCCATGGAGGAGTGAGATGAGGAGCAGCAACCCGGTCTTCTCGCGACGGGGGTTCAGCCGCGACAACGGCACCGCGGGCTTCAACGGCCAGCAGCCGCAGGCCGGGGGCCCCGCCGTCGGAACGAACCCGTACGCCACCGGTAACCCGTATGCCGAGGGCGCGACGAACCCGTACGCGACCAACCCGTACGCCCCGCAGGACACGCAGCTCGGCGCCCCCCAGCAGGCCCGGGGCAATGTGATGACGATCGACGACGTCGTGAGCCGTACGGCCATGACGCTCGGTACGGTCGTGCTCACCGCCGTCCTCTCGTGGTTCCTGCTGCCGGTCGACTCGGCCAACCTGGGCAAGTCCTACGGCATCGCCATCGGCGCCGCCCTGGTCGCGCTCGTGCTCGCGCTCGTGCAGTCCTTCAAGCGCAAGGCCTCGCCCGCGCTGATCCTGGGCTACGCGGCCTTCGAGGGTGTCTTCCTCGGAGTGATCTCGGCCGCCGTCTCGACGTACATCGCCGACGGCGTGGTCATGCAGGCGGTCCTGGGCACCATGGCGGTCTTCGCCGGTGTCCTGATCGCCTACAAGATGGGCTGGATCCGCGTCAACCGACGCTTCTACGGCTTCGTGATGGCCGCCGCGATGGGCTTCATGCTCCTCATGGTGGTCAACCTGATGTTCTCCGTCTTCGGCGGCGGTGACGGCCTCGGCTTCCGCAGCGGTGGCCTCGGCATCCTGTTCGGTGTCATCGGCGTCATCCTCGGCGCCTGCTTCCTCGCCCTCGACTTCAAGCAGGTCGAGGACGGCGTGAACTACGGCGCGCCGCGCGAGGAGGCCTGGCTGGCCGCCTTCGGTCTCACCATGACCCTGGTGTGGATCTACCTGGAGATGCTGCGTCTGCTGTCGATCCTTCAGGGCGACGACTGACGCACCCCGTGACTCGGGGGAAGGGCCCGTCCGGCTTCGCGCCGGGCGGGCCCTTCCGTGTGCTCAGGGCCGTGCGCGGGCGGCGTCGAGCAGGACCCCGGCCGCCGCCTTCGCCTGCGCGGCCGGTTCGGGGGAGCCGGTGATGCCCGCGACGGCCATGGCGCCGTTGGCGAGCAGGGACAGCTGGTCGGCGAGGACGGGCGGGGCGCCGAGGGCGTCCGTCTGCTCGGCGAAGTACGCCCGCAGGGCTTCCTTGTGGTCGCGGGCGAGGGCGGTCACGGCGGGGGTCACCCCGCCCAGCTCCCCGAAGGCGTTGATGAACGCGCACCCCCGGAAGTCGGGCTCCGCGAACCAGCCGGCCAGCCAGTCGAAGACCGCGAGCGCCCGCTCGTAGGGCCCGTCGGCGGTCTGCTCGCCGTGCGCGGTGAGGGCGGCGCGTACGGCCTCGTCGCGGCGCCGCAGGACGGCCTCCACCAGCAGGTCCTTCGAGGGGAAGACCTGGTAGAGCCGCTTGAGCGAGACGCCGGACGCGGTGCGGATGGCGTCCATGCCGACCGCCTGCACCCCGCGCTCGTCGAAGAGCCGCCCGGCGGTGTCGAGCACCTTCAGCTCGGCGGATTCCGCGTCCATCGTCCGATCACCCCTTGCATGGAGAACCATCGTTCTCGTAGCGTACAGGGCATCGGGAGAACGATCGTTCTCTCGGTCGGAATCCGCACACCCGAAACGGGGAGTCAGCCATGTCCGCCTTCGCCCAGCGCGCCCGCACCATCACCGTCGACGGGATCGACGTCTTCTACCGGGAGGCCGGCGACCCGGCGAACCCCACCCTCGTCCTGCTGCACGGCTTCCCCAGCAGCTCGCACATGTACCGGGGCCTGATCGCCGAGCTCGCCGACTCGTACCACCTGATCGCCCCCGACCACATCGGCTTCGGCGCCTCCGCCGCACCCGCCGTCGACGACTTCACGTACAGCTTCGACCGGCTCACCGAGATCACCCTGAAGCTGCTCGACCGGCTCGGCGCCGACCGGTTCGCCCTCTACCTCCAGGACTACGGCGCCCCCATCGGCCTCCGGATCGCCACCCGGCACCCCGAGCGGGTCACCGCGATCGTCAGCCAGAGCGGCAACGCCTACCTGGAGGGCTTCACCCCCTTCTGGGACGTCCTCTTCGCCCACGCGAAGGACCGCGAGGCCAACGAGACCGCGGTACGGGAACTCCTGACCGCCGAGGCCACCCGCTGGCAGTACACCCACGGCGTGCCCGCCGACCGCCTCGACCGGATCACCCCCGAGACCTGGACCCTGGACCAGGCCGGCCTCGACCGGCCCGGCAACAAGGACATCCAGCTCCAGCTGTTCTGGGACTACCAGTTCAACCTGGACGGCTACCCGGCCTTCCAGGAGTACTTCCGCACCCACCGGCCGCCGCTGCTCGCGGCCTGGGGGCGCGGCGACGAGATCTTCGGGCCGGCCGGCGCGGAGGCCTTCGCCCGCGACCTGCCGGACGCCGAGATCCACCTCCTGGACGCCGGGCACTTCGCCCTGGAGACCCACGGCGAGGAGATCGCCGCACTCGTCAGGGACTTCCTCGGCCGGCACGTGAAGTGAGCCGAGGGGCGGGGCGCGCGCCCGGGCAGGAAGCCGGCCCGGGCGGCCCGCGGCCGGATCAGAGCAGTCTGCGGGCCGCCCGCCGCAGGTCGTACTCGTGCAGGATCGCCTTCGCGTGGCCGTACGCCAGGTCGTGCGCCCCGCGGAGCCAGTTCACCCGCTCCTCGAAGCGGAGGAGGGAAGGGCCCTCCTCGACGGTGCGCATCCAGTCGGCGATCTCACGACCGGTGCGGCGCGGGATCCGGGCCAGCATGTTGCGGTGGGTCTCTTCGGAGAAAGTCTGGGACATCGGCGCCTCCGGACGCGTCGTACCGTGTGCTTCTCGTACTCCTCGCACTTCTTCACGTCACCGTGCCGAAGTGTTCGCCCGTTGGCAAGGGGCCCGGGACGGCGCGTAGGGTCACGGGGTGCGCGATACGAGTGAACTGACCGCCGCCGTCGAGCGCTTCGCCGACCGGCTGCGGGCCGCCCCGCAGAGCCGCCTCCAGCGCGGCGCGGCGGCCGAAGGCCTTGCCCTCGCCCGCGAGCTCGCCGTACGGGCCCAGCGCGCGGAGGACCCGGAGGGGGAGCCGAGGACCATGCCCGACGCGGGCGTCTTCACCGTCGCCGACCAGCTGGTCGTCGCCGGGAACGATCTGGCCGAAATCATGCGAACGGCCCCGGCGGACTCCCACGAAGGGGAGCTGGGCGAGGCCGTGAGACTGGTACGGGAAGCGGCGGAGCGCTCGGGGATGTAGGGCGCCGGGGCCGTCCTGGCCGCGGGCCAGGGGCTCGGCGCGCGCTCCGCGATCGGCGCGCTCTCCAGGGGCGTGCGTCGCGATCGGCGGTTCAAGGCACCCCGCGATCGGCGGTCGGAGGCCGCCGCAGCGCCCCGAAGCCCGTGAGGCCCCCTGGGGCCGAGCGGTGCGAGGAGCGCGGTATCAAAGGGACGCGATGACGCGGTCCGCCAGGATGTAGACGTTCTCCTCGTCGGACTCGCCGTACGAGAAGGTGAGGGCGAAGGCGCCCGAGACGCCCGAGCCGCCGAGCAGCACCGGCGTACGCCCGGAGCGCAGGGCCTCCGCAAGGCGCTCCGCGGTCTCGCGGTGCCCCGGGGTCATGCAGAGCGTCGTACCGTCCGCGAAGACGTACACGTCGAGCGTGCCGAGCGGGCCCGGACGCACGTCGGTCAGCGCCGTGCGCGTGTCGGCCAGCTCCTCGAGGCGGGCCACCGTCCGCTCGTGGTCCGTGACGACCGGCGTCTGCACCGGCACGAAGTCCGGGTGCGAGGGGTGGCGGCGGCGGGCCGCGGCCAGCTCCGCCGAGTCCTCGGGGTACTCGTCGAGGGCGTCGAAGACGTCCAGCGGGTCGGCGCCGTCCAGCGAGGCCGCCTCCGCCTCCATGGCCTCGAGGGCCATCGCCTCAAGGCCCACGAAGTCGGCCTGGCGCGGCACGAAGAAGGAACCCTCGTCGGCCGGACCGCCGAGGCCGCCGAGCAGCGACGGCGCGTCGGCCGCGTCCCGGGCCTCCTGCGCGGCCCAGAAGGCGCGCGCCTCCGCGAGCTCGCGCTCGCGCTCCTCGGCCAGCGCGTCCGCGACCGCGGCCCGTATCTCGGCCGCGGGCGTGGCCCGGGCGGCGGGAACGGTGACGCCGTGGCCGGCCGCCAGTTCGCTCCGCAGGGCGGTGACCTGCTTGCGGAGACCGTGGACGGCATGCAGGGCGGCAGCGCCCACGGCCGTGGCAGCGGCCGTGGTCAGCAGCAGGGCAAGAGGCATGGTGCTCACTGACGTACTCCCGATTCCGAGTCGATCCCCCGACTTCCTACATCAGCTTGTCCTGGGGCGGGGCCTGCTGTCAGTGCATTACGTCACGAATTGGACAGGTATTTCTGCCAGGTGTTTAGTCCCAAAACGGCTCTGACCTGCGAAAACGAACTCCCCCGGGATGTAGGTCACATCCTGGGGGAGATTCGGTCACGGCTCGGACGCGGGGCGGTTGACCCCGGCCGCCTCAGGAGAGGCGCGCGGTCGGCCCGGACGTACCGGCCCGGACGGGTCAGCTCAGGCGCTCGATGACCATCGCCATGCCCTGACCACCACCGACGCACATCGTCTCCAGGCCGAACTGCTTGTCGTGGAACTGGAGGCTGTTGATCAGCGTGCCGGTGATGCGGGCGCCGGTCATGCCGAAGGGGTGGCCGACGGCGATCGCGCCACCGTTGACGTTCACCTTGTCCAGATCCAGACCCAGGTCCTGGTAGGACGGGATGACCTGCGCGGCGAAGGCCTCGTTGATCTCGGCCAGGTCGATGTCGCCGATGGTGAGGCCGGCGCGCTTGAGGGCCTGCTTCGACGCCTCGACCGGGCCGAGGCCCATGATCTCGGGGGAGAGGCCGGAGACGCCGGTGGAGACGATCCGCGCCAGCGGGGTCAGACCGAGCTCGCGGGCCTTGGTGTCCGACATGATCACGAGCGCGGCGGCGCCGTCGTTCAGCGGGCAGCAGTTGGCCGCGGTGACCAGGCCGTCGGGGCGGAACACCGGCTTGAGGCCCTGCACGCCCTCCAGGGTGACGCCGGCGCGCGGGCCGTCGTCCCCGGAGACGACGGTGCCGTCCGGGAGGGTCACCGGGGTGATCTCGCGCTCCCAGAAGCCGTTCTTGATGGCCTGCTCGGCGAGGTTCTGCGACCGTACGCCGAACTCGTCCATCTCCTGGCGGCTGATGCCCTTGAGGCGGGCCAGGTTCTCGGCGGTCTGGCCCATCGCGATGTACGCGTCCGGGACGATGCCGTCCTCGCGCGGGTCGTGCCAGGTGGAGCCCTCGGAGGCGGCGACCTCCGCGGTACGGGCCTCGGCGTCGGCGAAGAACGGGTTGTGCGTGTCGGGCAGCGAGTCGGAGTTGCCCTTCACGAAGCGGGACACCATCTCGACACCGGCCGAGATGAAGACGTCGCCCTCGCCCGCCTTGATGGCGTGCAGCGCCATGCGGGAGGTCTGGAGCGAGGAGGAGCAGTAGCGGGTGACCGTGCAGCCCGGCAGGTGGTCCATGCCCATCTGCACGGCGACGATCCGGCCCAGGTTGTTGCCCTGCTCGCCGCCGGGCAGGCCGCAGCCCAGCATCAGGTCGTCGATGTCGCGGGGGTCGAGCTCCGGCACCTTCGCCAGGGCGGCCTGGACGATGGTCGCGGTGAGGTCGTCCGGACGCAGGTCCTTCAGGGAGCCCTTGAAGGCCCGGCCGATGGGCGAACGGGCGGTCGAGACGATCACGGCTTCGGGCATCACGGCTCCATGAGGGTGCGGAGTGAGCGGACTGAGAGGGAAGTTACCCGTACGTACCGCAGGGGTCACCGCCCAGGCGATGTGACACGGACCTCAATTCTAAGCGAGCGCTCATTCAGGGCTGCCCGTAAAGGCCGGGGGCCGCGACGTCAGGACTGGGCGTCCTCCGGGGCCGGCGCCTCCGCGGGCACCGGCAACCTCCGCCGCCGCCGGTGCTTCAGGAGCGCCCACGGAGCCCGCGCCCCGGTGACCTCCGTGCCCGCCTCCCGCACGGCCTCCGCCGCCGCCTTCGCCACCGGCAGCATGTTCTCCCGCCGCGCCGGCTCGAGACGGTCGGTCTCCGGCCAGACGCCGAGCACCGCGCACATCGTCGGCAGGACGGCCATCGCCGCCGTCGCGTACCCCTCCGCCGACGGATGGAAGCTGTCCACCCCGAACATCTCGCGCGGGTTCGCCGCGAACTCGGGCCCGAGCAGGTCGCCGAGCGACACCGTCCGCCCGCCCTGCTCCACCACCACGATCGTCTGCGCCGCCGCGAGCTGCCGGGACGCCCGCCGGGCCAGCCACCGCAACGGCTGGTACACCGGCTCGATCGTGCCCAGATCCGGGCAGGTCCCGACCACCACCTCCGCGCCCGCCGTCCGCAGCCGCCGAACCGCCGACGCCAGGAGCCGCACCGACTCCGTCGGCGGCATCCGGTGCGTCACGTCGTTCGCCCCGATCATGATCACGCACACGTCCGGCGGCCCGAGCGGCTGCGTGAGCAGCAGCGACACCTGGCGCTCCAGGTCGTCCGAGCGCGCACCCGACAGTGCCACGTTCCGCAGCACCACCGGCCGCTCGGCGACCGCCGCGAGCCCCGAGGCGAGCAGCGCGCCCGGCGTCTGACCCGAGCGGCGCACCCCCTGGCCCGCCGCCGTGGAATCACCCAGAAGGGCCAGCCGCAGCGGGGCGTCCGTGCCGAACGCCCGCCCGTACAGACCGTCGGCGCCGGGTGGCAGCGGGGCCGCCCCGTCGCCCACCGTCCGCTTCGCGAGCTGCATCTCGGCCAGCAGGACACCCACGGCCGCCACCCCGAGCAGCCCGATGCTCCCGCCGCCGTACGCCGCACCCGCCGCGATCCGCCGCGCCACCCTCGCCCTCGACATGGGGCCGTCACCTCCTTCAAGCCGTTCAGGGTCTAACTGCCCCGTAACCCGCTCCGACTACGCATACGCTGGCCCCACCATTACGGAGACCCCGGAGATTACGGTGCAATTCCACGACTCGATGATCAGCCTCGTCGGCAACACCCCGCTGGTGAAGCTCAACAACGTCACAGCGGGCATTCAGGCGACCGTCCTGGCCAAGGTCGAGTACTTCAACCCCGGAGGCTCGGTCAAGGACCGCATCGCCCTGCGGATGATCGAGGCCGCGGAGCAGAGCGGGGAGCTGAAGCCCGGCGGCACCATCGTCGAGCCCACGTCCGGCAACACCGGCGTCGGCCTGGCGATCGTGGCCCAGACGAAGGGCTACAAGTGCATCTTCGTCTGCCCCGACAAGGTGTCGCTCGACAAGATCAACGTCCTGCGGGCGTACGGCGCCGAGGTCGTCGTCTGCCCCACCGCGGTCGACCCGGAGCACCCGGACTCGTACTACAACGTCTCGGACCGGCTCGTCCGTGAGACGCCCGGTGCCTGGAAGCCCGACCAGTACTCCAACCCGAACAATCCGCGCTCCCACTACGAGACCACAGGACCCGAGCTCTGGGAGCAGACGGACGGGAAGATCACCCACTTCGTGGCGGGCGTCGGCACCGGCGGCACCATCTCCGGCACCGGCAATTACCTCAAGGAGGCCAGCGGCGGCTCCGTCAAGATCATCGGCGCCGACCCGGAGGGCTCCGTCTACTCCGGCGGCTCCGGCCGCCCGTACCTCGTCGAGGGCGTCGGCGAGGACTTCTGGCCCACGGCGTACGACCGGACCGTCACGGACCGGATCGTCGCCGTGTCCGACAAGGACTCGTTCCAGATGACCCGCCGCCTCGCCAAGGAGGAGGGCCTCCTCGTCGGCGGCTCCTGCGGCATGGCGGTCGTGGCGGCCCTGGAGGTCGCGAGGGAGCTCGGCCCGGACGACGTCGTGGTGGTCCTGCTGCCGGACTCGGGCCGCGGGTACATGTCGAAGATCTTCAGTGATGAATGGATGGCCGACTACGGCTTCCTGGAGGACACCTCCACCGCGACCGTCGCCGACGTCCTGCGCCACAAGGAGGGCGGCCTGCCCTCCCTCGTCCACATGCACCCGGACGAGACCGTCGGCCAGGCCATCGAGGTGCTGCGCGAGTACGGCGTCTCCCAGATGCCCATCGTGAAGCCCGGCGCCGGCCACCCCGACGTCATGGCCGCCGAGGTCGTCGGCTCGGTCGTCGAGCGCGAGCTCCTCGACCACCTCTTCACCAAGAAGGCTTCTCTGGAGGACCCGCTGGAGCGGCACATGAGCGCGCCGCTGCCGCAGGTCGGCTCCGGCGAGCCCGTCGCCGATCTGATGACCGTCCTCGGTGAGTCCGCCGACGCGGCGATCGTCCTGGTCGAGGGCAAGCCGACCGGCGTCGTGAGCCGCCAGGACCTGCTGGCCTTCCTGGCCAACGGCGGCGCGAAGTAGGCCTCAGGGCAGGTCGCCAGGCGGTTCGCACGGCAGGCCGCAAGGCAGTTCGTGCAACTGGTACGAGCGCGACACGTACCGGCAGCACCCGCTTAACACGCGTCCGGCACATTGGTGGTTGTCGGCGTCACGGACTTCCGGAGCGGCTCCCGGGCCTCCAGAGACGCCGCGGACGCGGAGACCGGCCCTGACCCGGGCCCGTGTCCCTCGCGGGGACCGCCGTCGTCCCGCCCCCCGGCAACGGGGGTGCGGCGGTCCCCGCGCTACTCCTTTCGCTCCCCTCACCCGGCTGCATATCCTTATGCAGAGATTTCCGTGGGTGAATAGGTGGAAGGGGGGCGGACGGCATGAGCGACAGCCCGGCCGGGCGGCTGCAGGGGCTCTTCGAAGGGCACCGGCTGACGCCGACGCAGCGGCGGATCGCGCACTGCATGGTGCGGCGCGCCACTGACGTGCCGTTCCTGTCCAGCGTCGAGCTCGCCGAGCTCGCCGGGGTCAGCCAGCCCTCCGTCACCCGGTTCGCCGTCGCCCTCGGTTTCGACGGGTACCCGGCGCTGCGCCGGCACCTCCGCGAGGTCGCGCCCCCCGGGCCCGGCGGCGCGGGCGGGGGCGGGGGCGAGGCGTTCAACGAGTACCAGCAGGCCGTGCTCGCCGAGGTCGAGAACCTCAAACACCTCGCCGGACTCCTCGCCGACCCCGCGCCCGTCGAGCGGGCCGGCCGGCTGCTCGCCCGTTCCCGTCCGCTGCCCGTCCTCGGGCTGCGGGCCGCCTCCTCGCAGGCGCGTGGCTTCGCCTACTTCGCCGCCAAGGTCCACCCCGACGTCCGACTCCTCGACGAGGGCGGCTCGATGCTCGCCGACCGCGTCGACGCGGCCGTACGGGCCGGGGCCACGGCCCTGCTGTGCTTCGCGCTGCCCCGGCACCCGCGGGAGGTCGTGGAGGCCCTGGAGTACGCGCGGGGGGCCGGGCTCACCGTCGTCACCGTCGCCGAGTCGGCGTTCGCGCCCGTCGCCGCCCACAGCGACCTGCTGATCCCGGCCGCCGTCGGCACCGGCCTCGCCTTCGACACGGCCTGCGCGCCGATGATGCTCGGCCGGGTCCTCCTGGAGGCCATGGCCGACGAACTCCCGGACGCGCAGGCGCGCCTTGAGGAGTTCGACACGAGGGCGGCGGCGCGGGGGCTGTTCGTCGAGTAGGGAAAACGCCTCCACGCGCGCGTGGCGGGCGTGGTGCGTGCGGCGGGCCCCGCGCGCGCGTGCCGGGTCAGACCTCCAGCTCGTTCTCGATCTTCTTCAGCTGGTGGCGGGCCATCGCCAGGTTCGCCCGGTCCTTGTCGAGGGCCAGGTAGAGGAAGAGGCCGTTGGCGCTGCGTGCCTTGAGCAGCCGGATCAGGTGGTAGTGCCGGCCGAGGGTGATGAGGATGTCCTCGATCTCGTCGTTCAGCCCCAGCATCTCCATCGCCCGGACCTTGGCCCGGACCACGTCCGTGTTGGCGGCCGCGGCCACGTTCAGGTCGAGTTCCTTGCCGCCGCCGATCGTGCCGAGCGCCATGCCGCTGGTGTAGTCGACGAGGGCAGCGCCGATCGCGCCGTCGATGGAGGCCGCTTCCTTGAGGGAGGTCTCGGTGTTCGCCATGGTGTCGTACTTCTTCCTTCTCGGGTCTTCTCGGGTCTTCTTCGGGTCTTCTTCGGGTCTTCTCGGGTTACGGGTTCGATGGGGGCGCGGTGCGGTTCAGGTCCCTGCGCTCCAGCGCTCCGTCGACGAGTTCGCCTATCCGGACGCTGGACCTCCGGGCCTCCAGATGGAGCCGCCCCACATTGATCCGGGGCTCGGCGAGCAGCGTCAGGACGGCCGCGCCGCCTGCCGCGTACGTGGCCACGTAGCCGTTGTCGCCGCGTACCAGCAGCTCGCGGAAGCGGCCCTGGCCCGTGGAGTCGGTCAGCCGCTGGCCGACGCCGAGCGCCGCTGCCGTCAGCGCGGCCACGCTCGAAGCCTCGCCGTCCACGGTGTCGTGGGCCAGGACGAGCCCGTCGGCGCTGGCCGCGAGCGCCCCCGTCAGCTGGGGCAGCCGGGCCCGCAGCCGTCTGAGCTCGCCGAGGACCTCGGCTTCTGCCGTCATGAGCTGTTTCCTTTCGGCGCGCAGGCGCAGGGCACGCCTCATCACAGGTGTGCCTCCAGGGCGTCTCGGAGCCGGCGCAGCAGGGCGATGTCGGGGTCGGCCACCGGTAGCGCCGGGATGGGGGGCGGTGGCGCGGAATCGGGGTCGGGGCCGGGGTCGAGCGCTGTTTCCACGAGCCCGGCGGCGGCGAGCCGCCGTACGTCGAGGAGGGTGTGGAAGGCGGGCCGGCCGAGCAGCCTGGCGAGGTCCGCCGGGGTCCGCTCGCCGTCCGCGGCGGCGAGCAGCGCGCGCTGCCGGGCGCCCGCGGTCTGGCCGGGGGCGGCGGGGCGGGGCACGACCGGGGCGGTGTCGACGGAGGCGTACGGCCAGACGGCGTCGAGGAGTTCACGGCGGCGTACCGTCTCGCGCTCCACGGCCTCGGCGGACACCGGCCGCACCGTCCCGAACCAGTGCCCGACCCCGTACCGGAAGCGGGTCGGTCCGCTGGCGGGGGAGAGGGCGAAGAAGGCCGCGTCGAAGACGGCGCCGAGGTGGCAGATCTCCAGCTCGCCGTCGTGGAGCCGGCCGCTGTCGACGAGGAAGCGGCCGACGGCGCTGTGGGCCCCGGCCCGGTCGACGGCCTCGTCCCAGCCCTCGCGGGGCAGGCGGCCGCCGGTGGTCAGGAGGACGTCGACGCCGGGGGCCGCGGGGCTCTCGGCGTGCACGACCCGGCCGTCGACGAGGTAGAGCGTGCCGTGGTCGCGGAGCAGGGCGCCGGTGGCCTTCTCGGCGGCGAGCCGGACCAGCATCGGGGAGACGGGGGTGGCGACGGCGGCGGCGCTCATCCGGCGACCCGCCCTTCGGCGGCGGCGCTCATCCGGCGTCCCGCCCTTCGGTAGCGGCGCTCATCCGAGGACCAGTCTCTCCGCGAGGTCGCGGAGGCGGAGGCGGGCCAGGGCGAGGTTGCCGGTGTCGCGGTCGAGCCAGAGGTGGAGGAAGACGCTGCTGTCGAAGGAGGTCTCGACGAAGCGGAGGACGTGGTAGCCGGCGCGGGTGGTGACGATCAGGTCCTCGACGGGCGGCCCGTCCCCCGCGCTCTCGCCCGCCGCCGCGAAGGTGTCGAACTCGGCGGCAGAGCGTGCGAGTTCGGCGGTCTCGGCGGCCGTGGTCTCATGGTCCCCGACCGGTGAGTCACCCGCCGTCCCGAGGGCGAGCCCGCTGGTCCAGTCGACCAGGGAGGCTCCGCGAGCGCCCGGCAGGGCCATGGCCTCCAGTAGGCACTCGTCGATTCCGGGCACGCGGGTTCCCCTCCCGATGCGGCGTGCGAACGTACGGCAGTGACGGTGACGTTACTGAACGCAGCGCTCCGGGGGAGGCGTTCTGGCATTTTCCATCGGAACATGCCAGCGCCTGGCGGAAACCGAACCAGCGGCACCCTTCCCGCGGATCAGAGGCGCGACTCCACCGTGTGCGCGATGTCGGACAGGTCCTTCGCGAGCGCCTTGGCGACGGCCTTCGCGCCGAAGCGGGCCATCAGCCGGGTGAGGAACCCCGGGGCGCGGCCGTGGGCGGGCCGCGCGGAGAACGTCATCCGCAGGGTGGCGCCCCCGGTGCCGTCGGGCGTGAGGGTGAGCTCGGAGACGTAGTGCATGCCGTGCGAGTCGGCGACCGCGACGTACCGGTCGGGCGGCTCGCACTCCGTCACGGTCATTTCCTCCGTGGCCTCCTTGCCCAGCATCCGCCGGGTCTCGCGCCACCGCGTGCCCACCCCGAAGCCGCCCTCGGTGAGCACCTCCACCTTCTCGACGCCCGAGAGGACGCGGGGCATGTCCCGGAGGTCGGTGATCGCCTCCCAGACCCGCCCGGGGGAGGCGTCGACCCGGTGCTCGACGACGACGGATGTGGTGTCCGTACCGGTTCCAGTCATGGCTTTATGGAAGCCGGGCCGCCCGTCCGGCGCTACCCGGGGCCTCCTCGCGCTCCCCTCCCGCCTGCCGCACCAGCGCGTCCGCGTGCGCCCCGCCCGAGTCGGCGACGATCTCCGCGAGCGTCTGGGGCGTCCGTACCGTCGCGAAGGCCACCGTCCCGTCGTCGGCCACCGTGAAGCCGTGGATGCCGGGCCGGGGCAGGCTGTTGTACGCGTAGTGGTGGGCGAAGTAGTACGCGCCGGTGTCCGGGACGGCCACCACGTCCCCCGGGTGCAGGAGCGGCAACTCCCGGCTCGTGGCGAGCATGTCGCCGGCGAAGCAGGCGGGGCCCGCCACGTCCTGGACGGTGGTCTCGCCGGTGCGGGGGCGGCCGGCGGAGTCGTACGCGAGGACGCGCAGCGGCCAGGACTCGGGGGCGTAGACCGTTCGGGTGGCCAGTTGGACGCCCGCGTGGGTGACGGCGATCGGACGGCCCCCGGAGGTCTTGGTGTACTCCACGCGGGCGAGGACCGTGCCGTGCTTGGCGAGCAGTGAGCGGCCGAACTCGGTCACCAGGCGGTAGCGGCCGTCGAAGAGGCCGGGGGCGGTGTCGGCGAGCAGCCGGGCGTACTCCGCGTACGTCGGTGTCTCCTCGTCGGAGGTGAAGTTGACCGGGAGCCCGCCGCCGATGTCGAGGGTGTCGATCTGCTGCCGGCCCGCCGCGCGGTTGATCTCCTCGGCGAGGGCGTACGCCTCCCCGACGCCTTCGGCCATCAGGGCGAAGGGGACGCCCTGGGAGCCGGTGTGGGTGTGCAGCCGGGTGAGCCAGGGCCGGTCCAGGTAGGCCTGGACGACGGCCTTGCGGGCGCCCTCGTCGCGGAGCGCCACGCCGAACTTGGAGGTGGCGGTGGAGGTCGAGAGGGCGCCGATGGAACCGGCTCCGACCTGCGGGTTCACCCGGAGGCCGAGCGGCGAGGCGGTGGGTGCGGAGGCGACGAGGGCGTCGAGCCTGGCCAGTTCCTGGAGGTTGTCGGCGTTGACGGCGATGCCGAGCGCGAGGGCCTGGCGGAGCTCGGCGGGGGTCTTGGCGGGGGAGTCGAGCACGGTCTGGCCGGGCGGGACGCCGGCGGCGCGCGCGAGGGCGAGCTCGCCGGGGCTGGCGACCTCGACGCCGAGCCCGGCCTCGTGGAGCAGGCGCAGGACGGGCACGAGCGGGGCGGCCTTGACGGCGAAGGCGTGCAGCACGTGGGCGTCGGTGACGGCGGCGAACGCGCTGGTCAGGGCGGCTGCGGAGGCGCGGATGCCGGCGGTGTCGAGGAGGGCGACGACCGGTTCGGTGGGGGAGAGGAGTCCTTGATCGACGGAGGCTCGGACGGCGAGATCGCGACGGGAGGAGGCCATGGATCCATCCCATCACCGGGACGGTCGGCGCCGCAGCTGTTGACTACAACTATTCATACCGCCAGGATGTGAATATCTGAACGACATTCGAGGAGGCACCGCCATGTCGGCCATGTCAGGACCCCGCCCCGTACGGGCCCCGCGCGGTACGGAACTGAGCGCCCTGGGATGGCAGCAGGAAGCCGCCCTCCGGATGCTCCAGAACAACCTCGACCCCGAGGTCGCCGAGCACCCCGACAAGCTCGTCGTCTACGGCGGCACCGGCAAGGCCGCCCGCGACTGGCGCTCCTTCGACGCCATGGTCCGCACCCTGCGCACCCTCAAGCAGGACGAGACGATGCTCGTCCAGTCCGGCCGCCCCGTCGGCGTCATGCAGACCCACGAGTGGGCCCCGCGCGTCCTCATCGCCAACTCCAACCTCGTCGGCGACTGGGCCAACTGGGAGGAGTTCCGGCGCCTGGAGCAGCTCGGACTCACCATGTACGGCCAGATGACCGCCGGGTCCTGGATCTACATCGGCACCCAGGGCATCCTCCAGGGCACGTACGAGACCTTCGCCGCCGTCGCCGCGAAGAAGTTCGGCGGCACCCTGGCCGGCACGATCACCCTCACCGCGGGACTCGGCGGCATGGGCGGCGCCCAGCCCCTCGCCGTCACGATGAACGACGGCGTCGCGATCTGCGTCGACGTCGACCCGCGCGCCATCGAGCGCCGCATCGAGCACCGCTACCTCGACGTCAAGGCCGACAACCTGGCGCACGCGCTCCAGCTGGCCACCGAGGCCCGCGACGCCCGCCGTCCGCTCTCCATCGGCCTCCTCGGCAACGCCGCCGAGCTGCTCCCGCAGATGCTCGCCGAGGGCGCCCCGATCGACATCGTGACGGACCAGACCTCCGCCCACGACCCCCTTGCCTACCTGCCCGTCGGCGTCGCCTTCGACGACATGGCGACGTACGCGGCGAAGGACCCGGCCGGGTTCACCGTCCGGGCCCGCGAGTCGATGGCCCGGCACGTCGAGGCCATGGTCGGCTTCATGGACGCGGGCGCCGAGGTCTTCGACTACGGCAACTCGATCCGCGGTGAGGCGCAGCTCGCCGGCTACGACCGCGCGTTCGCCTTCCCCGGTTTCGTCCCGGCGTACATCCGCCCGCTGTTCTGCGAGGGCAAGGGCCCGTTCCGCTGGGCGGCCCTCTCCGGCGAGGCCTCGGACATCCACAAGACGGACAAGGCGATCCTCGACCTCTTCCCCGAGAACGAGTCCCTGCACCGCTGGATCAAGATGGCCGGCGAGCGGGTCCACTTCCAGGGCCTGCCCGCGCGCATCTGCTGGCTCGGCCAGGGCGAGCGCGACAAGGCCGGCGACATGTTCAACGACATGGTCGGCAACGGCACCCTCGCCGCGCCCCTCGCCATCGGCCGCGACCACCTCGACTGCGGCTCCGTCGCCTCCCCGTACCGCGAGACCGAGGCCATGCTCGACGGCTCCGACGCGATCGCCGACTGGCCGCTCCTCAACGCCATGGTCAACGTCGCCTCCGGCGCCTCCTGGGTGTCGCTGCACCACGGCGGCGGCGTCGGCATGGGCCGCTCCATCCACGCGGGCCAGGTCTCGGTGGCGGACGGCACGGCCCTCGCGGGCGAGAAGATCCGCCGCGTACTTACCAACGACCCCGGCATGGGCGTCATCCGCCACGTCGACGCGGGCTACGACATCGCGGAGCGGGTCGCGGACGAGAAGGGCGTCCGCGTCCCGATGCGCGAGGGCTCCGAGGACGAGGCCTCCGCGTGAGCGACACGTTCCACGCCATGTGGCGGTCGCTGCGGCCCATCGGCCGCAGCGCCGCCTCCGGCGGCTACCGCCGCTACGCCTGGACCGAGGCCGACGCCGACTGCCGGCTCTGGTTCCGGATGCAGGCCGAGGCCCGCCGCCTGGACGTCGAGACCGACCGCAACGGCAACCAGTGGGCCTGGCTCGGCGACCCGACCGCCGGGAACGCCGTCGTCACCGGCTCCCACCTCGACTCCGTCCCCGACGGCGGAGCCTTCGACGGCCCCCTCGGCGTGGTCTCCGCCTTTGCCGCGCTCGACGAACTGCGCGCCAGAAAAGTCCAGTTCAAGCGGCCCCTCGCCATCACCAACTTCGGCGACGAGGAAGGCGCCCGCTTCGGACTCGCCTGCGTCGGCTCCCGCCTCACCGCCGGCCGGCTGACGAAGGAGCAGGCGTACGAGCTCCGCGACGCATCCGGCACCAGCCTCCCGCAGGCCATGGAGGCGGCCGGCCACGACCCGTCCGCCATCGGCCCCGACCCGGAGCGCCTCTCCCGCATCGGCGCGTTCGTCGAACTGCACGTCGAGCAGGGCCGCGCCCTCGACCTGTCGGGGGACGCCGTCGGCATCGCCTCCTCCATCTGGCCGCACGGCCGCTGGCGGTACGACTTCGCCGGCGAGGCCAACCACGCCGGCACCACCCGGCTGGTCGACCGCCGCGACCCGATGCTCACCTACGCGGAGACGGTCCTCGCCGCCCGCCGCGAGGCCGAACTCGCGGGCGCCGTCGCCACCTTCGGCAAGATCGCCGTCGAGCCGAACGGCGTCAACGCCATCCCGTCCCTGGTCCGGGGCTGGCTCGACGCCCGCGCCGCCGACCAGAGCTCCCTGGACAGGGTCGTCACGGGCATCGAGGCGGAGGCCCGTACCTACGCCGAACGCCACGGCATCGACCTCGCCGTCGTCCAGGAGTCCTTCACCCCGGTCGTGGACTTCTCGCACGCCCTGCGCGACGAGCTGTCCCGCATCCTCGGCACCTCGGGGAAGGTCCCCGTCCTCGGCACGGGCGCCGGCCACGACGCGGGTATTTTGTCCGAATCGATCCCGACCGCCATGCTGTTCGTACGGAACCCCACCGGCGTCTCGCACTCCCCGGCCGAGTTCGCGGCCGAGGACGACTGCGTGGCCGGGGTCCTCGCACTCGCCGACGTACTGGAGGAGCTGGCGTGCCGCTGACGACGTACTGGCTGGAACACGCCTGGCTCGACACGCACGTCGAGCCGGGCGTGGCCCTGGAGGTGTCGGACGGCCGCATCACCGCCGTACGCACCGGGGTGGACGCACCGCCTCCGGGCGCCGTCGTCCTCCGCGGCCTCACGATCCCCGGCCTCGCCAACACCCACTCGCACGCCTTCCACCGCGCCCTGCGCGGCACCGTCCAGGTCGGCTCCGGCACCTTCTGGACCTGGCGCGAGGTCATGTACACCGTCGCCCAGCGCCTCACCCCCGACAGCTACTTCGCCCTGGCCCGCGCCGTGTACGCGGAGATGGCCCTCGCGGGCATCACCTCCGTCGGCGAGTTCCACTACCTCCACCACGGGCCCGGCGGCACCCCGTACGCCGACCCCAACGCCATGGGCGAGGCCCTGATCGCCGCCGCCGCCGACGCCGGCATCCGCATCACCCTCCTCGACACCGCCTACCTCTCCTCCGGCTTCGGCGCCGCACCGGAACAGCACCAGCTCCGCTTCACCGACGGCACGGCGGACGCCTGGGCCGAACGGGTGTCGGCGCTCAAGGAACGCGACGGCGCCCGTATCGGGGCGGCGATCCACTCCGTCCGTGCGGTCCCGGCGGACCAGCTGGCGACGGTGGCCCGCTGGGCCCAGGACCGGGAGGCCCCCCTCCACGTCCACCTCTCCGAGCAGACCGCCGAGAACGACGCCTGCCTGGCCGCCCACGGCCTGACCCCCACCCAGCTCCTCGCCGAACACGGCGTCCTCGGCCCCCGCACCACGGGCGTCCACAACACCCACCTGACGGACGCCGACATCGCCCTGATCGGCTCGTCGTCCACCGGCACCTGCATGTGCCCGACCACCGAGCGCGACCTGGCCGACGGCATCGGCCCGGCGGTGGCCCTCCAGCGGGCCGGCTCGCCGCTCTCCCTCGGCAGCGACAGCCACGCGGTCATCGACCTCCTGGAGGAGGCGCGGGCCATGGAACTGAACGAACGCCTGCGCACCCGCACCCGCGGCCACTGGACGGCGGCGGCACTGCTCCGCGCGGCCACCGCCGACGGCCACGCGGCCCTCGGCCGGCCGGACGCGGGCACCCTGGAGACGGGCGCGCTCGCCGACTTCACGACGATCGCGCTCGACTCGGTCAGGACAGCGGGACCGGTACCGCGTCTGGCAGCCGAGACGGCGGTATTCGCCGCGTCGGCCGCGGACGTGCGTCATACGGTCGTGGCCGGACGCCATGTCGTACGGGACGGGGCCCACCACTCCGTACCGGACGTGGCCCGGGCCCTCGCGGACTCGATCGCCGCCCTGCGCGGCTGAAGGAGACACTCCCCACCATGAACACCGGCCCCGCGGCGAGGAACAACCCGGCGGCGACCTCCGCCCCCACGAGCGCGAACAGCGCCGTGGCGAAGACCGCCACCGCCATCGTCAACATCGCCAGCCTCGTCACGAACGACCCCTCCCTCGGTGATGGCAGTGCCCTTGGCCTGATCCAGGACGCGGCCGTCGTCATCGACGGCGACCGAGTCGTCTGGGTCGGTGAATCAAGCAAAGCACCGGCCACTGACAACAGGGTCGACGCGGGCGGCCGGGCCGTGATCCCGGGCTTCGTGGACTCCCACTCGCACCTCGTCTTCGCGGGCGACCGCACGGCCGAGTTCAACGCGCGGATGTCGGGCCAGGCGTACGCGGCGGGCGGCATCCGCACGACGGTCGCGGCGACGCGAGCGGCGAGCGACGAGGCCCTGTCGGCGAACGTCGCCCGCTACCTCCGGGAAGCCCTCGCCCAGGGCACGACCACCTTCGAGACGAAGTCCGGCTACGGCCTGACGGTCGAGGACGAGGCCCGCGCCCTCCGTATCGCGGCCGAACACACCGACGAGGTGACGTACCTCGGCGCGCACATCGTGTCCCCGGACTACGCCGACGACCCGGCCGCGTACGTGGAGCTCGTCACGGGCGAGATGCTGGACGCCTGCGCCCCGTACGCCCGCTGGATCGACGTCTTCTGCGAGAAGGGCGCCTTCGACGGCGACCAGGCCCGCGCGATCCTCACCGCCGGCAAGGCGAAGGGTCTCCACCCCCGGGTGCACGCCAACCAGCTGACGTACGGCCCCGGCGTCCAACTGGCGGTGGAGCTCGACGCGGCGAGCGCGGACCACTGCACGCACCTGACGGACGCGGACGTGGACGCCCTCGCGAACTCGTCGACGGTCGCCACGCTCCTCCCGGGCGCGGAGTTCTCCACCCGCGCCCAGTGGCCGAACGCCCGCCGCCTCCTGGACGCGGGCGCGACGGTCGCCCTCTCCACGGACTGCAACCCGGGCTCGTCCTTCACATCCTCGGTGCCGTTCTGCATCGCGCTGGCGGTACGGGACATGGGCATGACCCCCGACGAGGCGCTCTGGTCCGCCACGGCGGGCGGCGCGGCAGCCCTCCGCCGCACGGACGTGGGCCGCCTGGCCCCCGGCACCCGAGCGGATCTGTCCGTCCTGGACGCCCCGTCCCACGTCCACCTGGCGTACCGGCCGGGGGTGCCGCTGGTGACGGAGGTGTGGCGGGCGGGCGTACGGGCGGTCTGAGCACGCCGCCGGGCGCAGGGCGGGTGGGTTGAGTAGGCGTACTCATGTGCGCCCCACCGCCCGCGCCCAGACTTCGGGCATGACCTCTTCGCTCGTAACGCCCTTGAGGAACCGCCGAGTCGGCGCGGCCGTGGCGGCGGCGCTCTGCGCCCTCGCCCTCACCGCCTGCGGCACGGAGACGGCCGGAGGCGGGGCCCCGGCGGGCGCGGGCGCCAGGTCCGGAGCCGCGCAGGTCGCGGCCCCGCCTCCGGCCGCCACCCCGACTCCGACTCCGACTCCGACCGCCCCTGTCGGCGACCCGGCCGACGACCCCCGCCTCACGCCGGAGCAGCAGGCGGCCGAATTCAGACTGCTGGAACTCGCCGTCGACCTCGCCGAGCCGTGCGCGGGCGACCCGCCGCCCCTTCCGGTCGAGATCCCGACGACGGAACCGGACGGCCCGCCGCCCCTCCCGGCCGAGGTCCCCACGACGGAACCCGAAGGACCGCCGCCCGCGAAGGGCGAGAAGTCCCCCTCCGGACCCCCGCTCGCGGAGGAGGAGCCGCCCTCCGCGAAGCCTTGGGACTTCGAGCGGGCCCGCCAGGAGACCGAACTGAGCGCCGTCGACACGTGCGTGGCCCCCCTGCACGGCAAGCGCATCGCGAAGGCCCTGGACGGCAAGGCCGACCCGTCCCCGGCCTCCGTCGAGAAGGTCCTCCACAGCCTCGGCTACGACATCGACTACCGCCTCCACGGCCCTCAGGAGGTGAACGGCAAGGTGGAGTTCACCCTCGACCTCCGTTTCATGGGCGGCGAGCTGTGCCTCACCGGCCGCTACGACGGCACCCGGACCTCCTTCGACCCGTACGGCGCCTCCATGGAGGTCCGCTGCCCCGACGTGAAGCGCCGCGCCTGACCCGGCGAAAGACCGAGTATCCCTGTCTCGGAGGGTTCCGGACCGGTACCGTCCTGTCCTGGTAGCACTCAGGGGGCAAGACCGGGGGGTCGGCTAGGTGGGCGCTTTTCGTGTGCGGATCGTGAGGCCGGGGGAGCTGAGCGAGCGCGAGGTCGAGGCGTGGCGGGAGCTGCGGGTCAAGTCCGGTGCGCCCGCGAACCCCTTCATGGAACCGGAGTTCACGCGCGCGGTGGCCGAGGTGCGGCCCCGTTCACGCGTTGCCGTGTGGTGCGAAGGGGACGAGCCCGTCGGTTTCTTCCCCTTCGAGAAGGGCCCGCTCGGGCAAGGCCGCGCCATCGGCTTCGGCGTCTCCGACAGCCAGGGCGCCGTCCTCCGTCCCGGTCTGCGACCGGGCGCGCGGGCGGTGCTCCGCGCCTGCGGCCTCGCGATGTGGGAGTTCGACAACCTGGAGGACGGCCAGCCCGTCTTCGCCGGCGCCGCCGCCGAGTCCTTCGCCTCCCCCGTCATCGACGTCGATGAGGGGTACGCGGCCTACGAGGCGCTGCTGCGCGCCCAGTCGCCCAAGTTCCTCAAGACCACCCTCGCCAAGGAACGCCGGCTCGGCCGCCAGGCCGACGGCGAGGTCCGGTTCGTCTTCGACGAGCGCGACCCGGCGGCCCTGCGCACCCTCATGGAGTGGAAGTCCGCCCAGTACCGCAGGACCGGCCGCGGCGACCGCTTCGCCAAGGAGTGGATCAACACCCTCGTCCGGCGCCTCCACGAGCAGCGCACGCCCGGCTGCTCCGGCGTCCTGTCCGTCCTGTACGCGGGGGAGCGGCCGATCGCCGCGCACTTCGGGCTGCGGTCCGCGACCGTCCTGTCCTGTTGGTTCCCCTCGTACGACCCCGAGTTCGCGAAGTACTCGCCCGGCCTCGTCCTGCACCTGCGGATGGCCGAGGCGGCGGCCGCCGCCGGGATCGGGCTGCTCGACCTGGGGCGCGGCGACGCCGAGTACAAGAACGCCCTCAAGACGGGTGAGCTGACGGTGTACGAGGGGGCCGTCTTCGTCCCCGGCGCCCGGGCCGCCCTGCACTGGCTGGGCCGCGAGCCCGCCCGCCGCGCCCACAGCTTCGTCCGCAACCGCCCCGCCCTCGCGGCCCGCGCCCGCACCGCACTCAACGGGCTCGCCCGGCTACGGGGGAACCGATAACCGCGGCCCGCCGGGGCCGCGGGCGGGGCGGGCGGCCCGCGGAACGTGCGGCCCTCCCGTGCCCGCCGCCTCCGTAGCCGTAGTCGAGCCACCACCCCGCCACCGCCCCGCCGCCGTACCTCCCTGAGGGATCCCCGTTGAGCAACCCACCGCCCCGCCCGATCTCCGTCGCCGAGCTCGATCTCGCCGGGCCGGACGGGCACGTCCTCTCCCTCCGGCCGGTGCCGGGCGGCCCGCCCCTCCGCCCGGGTGGCGTCTACGCCCTCGTACGGGTCGCGGGGCGCCCCGCAGCCACCATCCTCGGCACCGTGGCGGAAGGCGCCGACCCCGCCGAGGTGCTCGCCACCCTCGCCCGCGCGCGGCTCGCGGAGGAGGCGACGGCCCCCCGCACGGACGCCGAACGCCTCGCCGCCGCACGAGAGCCGGCTCAGGCCGGCACCGAGCCCCCGGCCGCGGTACGGCAGCCGACTCCGCCCGACGCCGAACGCCTCGCCACCGCACGGCAGTCGGCCCAGCCCGACCCCGAACGCCTCGACACCGCACGGCAGTCGGCCCAGCCCGACCCCGACACCCTCGCCGCCGCACGGCAGTCGGCCCAGCCCGACCCCGACACCCTCGCCGCCGCACGGCAGTCGGCTCAGCCCGACGCCGACACCCTCGCCACCGCACGGCAGCCGGCCCAGACCGACGCCGAAGCCCGCCCAGCCGTACCGCCCCTCGCCCCCGCCCCAGGCCGCAAGCACCTCCCCCCGCCCCGCACCTCCGTCATCGTCGCCACCCGTGAGCGTCCCGAGCAGCTCGCCCGCGCCCTCGACTCGCTCCTCGCCCAGGACCACCCGGACTTCGAGCTCCTCGTCGTCGACAACGCGCCCCGGACCACGGACACGTACGACCTCGTCACCGGGAAGTACGCCGACCGCGTCCGGTACGTCCGCGAGGACACCCCCGGTCTCGCCGGCGCCCACAACGCCGGGCTCGCCGCCGCCGACGGCGCCGTCCTCGCCTTCACCGACGACGACGTCATCGCCGACCCGCACTGGCTGACCGCGCTCACCGAGCCGTTCGCCGACGACCCCGGGCTCGGCTGCGTCACCGGCCTGATCCTGCCCGCCCGGCTCGCCACCCCCGCCCAGGTCCTCCTCGAATCGCACGGCGGCTTCGCCAAGGGTTTCGCGCCCCGCCTGTACGACCCGGCGGAGCCGCCCGCCGACGAACCGCTCTTCCCGTTCACCGCGGGCAGTTTCGGCTCCGGCGCCAACATGGCCTTCCGGGCCTCCGCCCTCCGGCAGGCGGGCGGTTTCGACCCGGCGACCGGCACCGGGACCCCGGCCAGGGGCGGCGACGACCTGTACGCCTTCGTCGCCGTCCTCTCCGCCGGCTTCCGCCTCCGGTACACCGCCGAGGCCCTCGTCTGGCACCACCACCGCGACACCTGGCAGGACCTGCGGAACCAGGCGTACGGCTACGGCGCCGGCCTCACCGCCTACCTCACCGCGACCCTCGTCCGCCGCCCCCGGCTGCTGCCCGCGCTGCTCACCCGGCTGCCGCGCGGCCTCGCCCACGCGCGCGCGATGACCGCCCGGCGCGGCGAGACCCCCGACGGCGGCGTCCCCGGCGAGCACGGCACCCACCACCACCCCTGGCCCCGAAGCCTCTCCCGACTGGAGCGACGCGGCATGCTGTACGGCCCGATCGGATACGCCAAGGCCCGCGCGCAGGCCGCTCAGCGGAAGGCGGCGGGCCGATGACCGGCATTGCCCTCCCCGCCCGTATACCCGTCCTCCTCTACCACGCCGTGATGGACGACCCCCCGGACTGGATCGCCGAATTCACGGTCACGCCGAGGAAGTTCTCCTCGCAGCTCGACGCGATCGTCGCCAGCGGCCGTACCCCCGTCACCGTCGGCACCCTCGCCGCGCACCTCGCCTCCGGGGCCCCGCTGCCGGACCGGCCCGTCGTCATCACCTTCGACGACGGCTTCGCCGACCTGGCCGGGCCGACGGCCGAGGCGCTCGCCGCCCGCGGCCTGCCGTCCACCGCGTACCTCACCACCGGGGCCATCACCCCGGGCCGGCCCTGCCTCCTGCCGCCCGCGCCGATGATGACCCTCGCGCAGGCACCGCGCCTTGAGGAGTACGGCATGGAGGTCGGCGGCCACACCGCCACCCACGCGCAGCTCGACACCCTGGCCCCGGGCGCGCTCCGGCGCGAGCTGCGCGAGTCGAAGGCGGTCCTGGAGGACACCCTCGGCCACGAGGTACGCCACCTCGCCTACCCGCACGGCTACAACAGCCCCGCCGTCCGCCGCGCCGCCGCGGCCGCCGGCTACACGTCGGCCGTCGCCGTCCGGCACGCGCTGAGCTCCGGGCGCGACGAGATCTACCGCATCGCCCGGCTCATCGTGCGCCGCACGCACACCGCCGCCGACGTGGAGCAGTGGATGGAGGGCCGCGGCGCGAAGACCGCGCCGTACCCGGACTCGCTGCCGACGGTCGGCTGGCGGCTCTACCGACGGACGCGCGCGCTGGTGCGCGGAGCGGAGTTCGCGGGGTGACGAAGAACGTGTTCACACCGACACCGGAGAGCGGCGACGTGCCGGTGCCACCGAACGGCACCGCGCCCGCCGGGGCCAGGCCGCCCGCCGGGGCCAGCCCGCCCGCCGGGGCCAGCGCCCCCGCCGGGGCCAGCCCGCCCGCCGGGGCCAGCGCCCCCGCCGGCGCCAGCGCGCCCCACGGGGCCAACGCGCCCGCCGCGGCCGGCACGCCCCCCACCCCCCGCACCCCCCTCCCCGACCCCCCCTGGCTCCCCCCCGCCCTCCTGGCACTCGGGCTCGGGCTCTGGGTGGCCGCCCTGCCCGGGATCGACTTCCGCACCATGGGCGACTACGGGCTCCTGGACCGGCTGCCCGTCACCTTCCACGCCTCCCTGCTCGTGCTCACCGCCGGGTTCCTGGTGACGTTGCGGCGGGCCGGGACCTCGCGGAGTTGGCCGCTCGCCTACTGCGTCGCGCTGCTCGTCGCGCTCAAGGCGCCCCCGGCCGTCCTCTACGACTCCGTGCGCTACCCCTGGGCCTCCAAGCACGACGCCGTCGTCAACGTCATCCTCGGCGCCGGCGAGCTGCGTCCGAACGCCGCCCTGTCCGGGAACATGTCCGCCTACGAGCAGTGGCCCGGCTTCTTCACCCTGAACGCGGCCCTGGTCCGTGCCTTCGGCGTCGAGAGCACCGCCGTCTACCTCAACTGGGCGCCGATCGTCCTCGGTCTGATCGCCCTGCCCCTGCTCGTGCTGATCTACCGCACCTTCGCCGAGGACTGGCGGCTGGTGTGGACCGCCGTCTGGATCTTCCAGCTCGCCAACTGGGTCGGCCAGGACTACTTCGCGCCGCAGGGCCTCGCGTACATCCTGCACCTGACCGTACTCGTCGTCGTCCTGCGGCACTTCGTACGGCCCGGCTCGGCGGGACGGCTGCGCGACCGGGCGTTTCTCGACCCGGCCGCGACCGCCGTGCCGCCGCCCACGGGTCTGCGCCAGCGCGCGGTCTGCGTGGCGATCATCTCCCCGCTGATCTTCGCGATCAACGCCGTCCACCAGCTCACCCCGATCATGCTCTGCGCGGCCCTGTTCGTCCTCGCGCTCACCCGCCGCTACCGCAACTACGGCCTCCTCGTCGTCGCCGGGCTGCTCATGCTGACCTGGAACCTCACCATGGGCCGGCCGCTGTTCCTGGAGACGCTGGGAACGCTCCGCGACTCGATCGGCCGCCTCACCGAGAACTCCCGCGCCGGATACGCGGGTCAGCTCACCGGCCCCGGGCCCGAGCTGGCAGGCCAGGCGAACATCGCCATGGCCCTCGCCGTCGTCGTGCTCGCCGGGATCGCCGTCCTCGGCCGCCGCCGGCTGACCCGCAGCGCGCTGCCGCTGCTGCTCGTCTCGATCGCCCCCGTCCCGCTCTTCGCCGTCAACGACTACGGCGGCGAAATGCTGTTCCGGGTCTATCTGTTCGGGCTGCCGGGCGCCGCGTTCTTCGCGGCGGCGGCACTGGTCCCCGCCACCGCGGGCGCCCACCGGAGCCGGGGCGCGCTCGCCCGGCGCCGCACCGCGGCCGTCGCCCTGCCCGTCGTCCTCGTCGCCCTGACGGCCGGGTTCCTGCCCTCGTACTACGGCAAGGAGACGATGTACTACACCCCGCCCGCCGAGTCGGAGCTGGTCACCCGCGCCATCGACCGGCTGCCCGAG
Source organism: Streptomyces sp. NPDC002773 (assembly GCF_040295605.1). Lineage (NCBI taxonomy): Bacteria > Bacillati > Actinomycetota > Actinomycetes > Kitasatosporales > Streptomycetaceae > Streptomyces > Streptomyces sp. NPDC002773. The sequence continues at coordinate 20,251 of NZ_JBEOVO010000033.1, read as the reverse complement.
GGCGGTCTGCTCCTCGCCACCGCCGGTTCCTTCCCGCAGGCCCTGCACCGCTACGACCAGGTCGAGCACTGGTTCTTCGCCGAGCAGGAGCTGCCCGAGAACGAGAAGATGCTCGCCGACCCCGCCCGCTACCTCGCCGACGGGATCCCGCGCGGCACCACCGCCCATGTCGTCCTCACCCGCACCCAGGACGTCTACACGGCGGGCGAGGGCCTGCTGCCGCCGGGGGGCTTCGAGACCCTGCGCACCCGCCTGAAGGCCTCCCCGCTCTTCAGGACCGTCGAGGAGACCCCGTACGGGATCGTCCTCGCCTACACCCCGGCGTCCGCGGTCCCGGCCGCCCCGGCCACCCCGGGAGGTACACCGTGAAGACGAACCAGAACCGGATCAGAGGAGCCGTCGCCGTCTCCGGATGGGTGGCCCTCGCGGCCACCCTGCTGCCCGACGGCTCAGCCCTGCGCTGGCTGCCCGTGCTGCTCTTCGTCTGCCTCGGCCCCGGCCTCGCCCTGCTCCTCCCTCAGCCGAGCGGACTGCGGCCCGGCGCCCGCCTGGAGGCGTTCGCGCTGGCCGCGCCGCTCAGCCTCTCCCTCGCCACGCTCACCGCCACCGTCCTCTTCCTCCTCGAAGGGTTCTCCGTGACCGCCTTCCTCGTCCCGCTCGCCGCGTTCTCCACCGCCGTCGTCCTCCTGCCAGGCCTGCCCCTGCCCGCCGCCACCCGCGGCGCGGTCGAACCCGAGGGCAGCGGCTCCTCCTTCCGGTTCCGCAAACGAGGGCATGGTGGCGGCCGATGACCGGCCGGCACACCAGGGGCGGCCCCGCCGGACGGCTCGCCGTGGCGCTCGCCGCCGTCGGGGCGCTGACCGCCGGCATAGGGGTGTGGGCGACCGTCGCGGAGGGCGGCGACGACCGGTGCGCCCCCGACGCCAGGCTCGTCGCCCCCTGCGGGGCCTGGTGGGGCGCGTACATCCCGCACGACGGCGACAGTTCGCTCACCCGGCCGGTGCTCGCCTTCGAGAAGAAGATCGGCCGGCGCCTCGACCTCGTCTACACGTACCACGACATGTCGGGCAACGAGCTCGACGGAACCCTCCTCACCGCCGACGAACGGGCCCTCGGCCGGGACCGGATGCTGATGCTCGCCTGGGAGTCCACGGTGTGGAAGGAACCGCACCACGCCGGATACACCGAGACCCAGCTCGGCTGGAAGAACATCGCCTCCGGGCAGTACGACACCGAGATCCTCGATCCGCAGATCCGCCGCATCAAGGACTACGGCAAGCGGGTCTTCCTCTCCTTCGACCAGGAGGCCGACGCCCGGATCAAGGAGGGAGCGGGCACCCCCGCCGAGTACGTCGCCGCCTACCGCCACGTCCGCGACCGGTTCGACGAGCTCGGCGCCGACAACGTGGTCTGGGTGTGGACGGTCTCCGGCTACCTGGGCAGCGCGGAGACGATGAAACAGCTCTACCCCGGCGACGACTACGTCGACTGGATCGGCATGGACCAGTACAACTACTACCTCTGCCACGGGTCGACGAACTGGCTGGACTTCGACCGGAGCCAGCGGCCCAGCTACGACTGGCTCCGGAAGAACATCTCCGCGGAGAAGCCCGTCATGCTCTCCGAGTTCTCCACCGCCCCCGACCCGAAGCGGCCCGAGCGGCAGCGCGACTGGTACACCGCCATCCCGGATGTGGCGCCGACGCTGCCGGAGGTGAAGGCGTACGTGCACTGGAACCGGGCCGTGCCCGGACCCGGCTGCGACCTGACGATCGACGCGGGGCCGGGCCTCGAGGGCTACCGGATCGCCGGGCAGGACCCGTACTTCCGGCAGGACCTGCCCGAGGACTGAGGAGCCGCCTCAGCCCCTGCCCGCCGTGAGCCCCCGGAAGGCGCACACCGCCATCGTGCCCCCGGCCAGGCCCAGGAAGAGCGGCAGCGGGGCGGTGGCGAAGGCCTGCTGCCCCGCCCAGCCCGCCCAGACGAGCACCCACACCACCCCGGCCGTGACCCGTCCGCCCACCCCGACCACCCGCAGCAGGACGGCCGTGAGCAGCAGGCACAGCGCCTGGAGCACGATCGGGGCGACGGCCCGTCCCGCCCCCTCGCCCAGGAGCGTGGCGCCCGGGCCGCCCGCCTCGGCCGGTCGCAGGCCGAGCAGGGGCGGTGCGGTGTGCAGGGCGAGGAAGGTGGCGAGCAGAACCGTTCCGGCGAACCAGGGCCGGAACACCCGGAGCCCGACGGCGGCGCCCTGGAGGCCGACGAACAGCAGCCCGGCGGCGAGGGTGACGGGCGGCAGCGCGGTCAGCAGGCCGGTCCCGGAGAGCCGCTCCACGTCGAGCGCGCCCGAGCGGGCGAGCGGAAGCCAGAAGAGGGCGGCCGCGAGCGCGAGCAGGGCCCATCGCCAGAGGGTCGACGAGTCCCCTCCCGTACGGGCCGTGGGGGGAGCGGGTGGTGCCGCGGGGGCGGCCGGCCCTTCCGTACGCTGCCGGGGCACGTACACGGGGATCCCGAACGCCGGCGTGACCGACTCGTGCGCCCCGCGCAGATAGGCGCTCTCCCGCGCCCAACTCGTGCCGTAGTCGTCCTCCGCGTCGCGTTCCCCCACCCGCGCGTCGGCCTTCGGTCCCTCGGGCGCCGCCCGGCCCTTGAGCGTGGCGCGCAGGCCCGGCACGCAGGCGACCGCCGTCACGGTCATCCCGCCCAGGACGGCGTAGCCGGCCCCGGCGATGCCGAAGGGCCCGAGGAGGAAGACCGCGCTGCCGAGCACCAGGACGCACATGGTGCCCTGGAGGGCGGCGAGCATGCCCGTACGGCCCTGGACGCGCAGCACCCCGATGTACAGCTCGACGGCCACCCGGGGCAGCGCGGCGGCGGCGAGCAGCCGGAGGACGGTCGTGCCGTTCTCGGCGTACTCGGTGCCGAAGGGCGCGAGGAGCAGCGGGGCGAGTACGACGAGGAAGAGGACGACCGGGACGAGCAGCAGCACCATGCGGCGCAGCGCGCCCCTGACGCCGTCGGCGAGGGAGTCGGGGCTGTGCGAGGCGTGCGCGGTGAGCGAGGAGGCCATGTTGATGGCCATGAACTCCATGGTGCCGCCGACGGTGTAGGCCGTGTAGAAGAAGGCGTTGTGGGCGGCGTCGAAGCGGACGGCGACCATCATCGGCAGCAGGCTGATCATCAGCAGGCTGAAGACCGAGCCGACCGAGTCGCCGGCGAGGAAGCGGCCGATCTCGCGCATCGTGGGCGGCTCGCGGTCCCGGTCGGCGCGCGCCTGCCGGGGGATGAGGTGCCGGAAGACGAGCCAGCCGAGCGGCACGACGGAGAGCGCGATCGCCGCCGCCCAGGAGACGAAGACGCCGAGCACCGGCAGGGAGACGGCGAGGACGACGAGCAGCACGAGCTTGCCGAGCGAGAAGACGGCGTTGCCGACGGGGACCCAGATGGCCCGTCTCAGCCCGGTGAGGACCGCGTCCTGGAGGGTGAGCAGGGCCCAGCCGATGCTGGCGGCGGTGAAGAAGATGCCGGCGGACAGGGTGCCGAGGGGGGCGTACGAGGGGCCCCACCAGTCCAGGGTGAGCAGGAAGACACCGCAGGCGACACCGACGACCAGGGTGCTGGCCAGGTACAGCCGCGTCACGAGCGGTCCGGTGGCGCGGCCGGCCCGTGGCACGTACCGGACGACGGCGCCGGTCAGCGTCGTCGCCGTGAGGGAGGCGAGCATCCGCTGGGCGGCGATGGCGGCGGAGCCCTGCCCGACGGCCTCCTCCGAGTAGTAGCGGGCCGCGACCAGCCAGAAGCCGAGCCCGAGGGCGGCGGAGACGCCGGTGGAGAGCATCAGCGCGTAGGCGTTGCGGAACAGGGAGCCGTCACCCGGGCCGTCCTGGGCCGCGGGGGGCTCCGGCGCGGCGCCCTCGGGCTCCCCGGCCGCGGGACGGTCGGTGTCCCGCAGTCGTACGGTCTCGCTCACCGGGCGCCCTCGGGAGCCGGCGACAGCTGCGCGGGGCGGATTCCGGCGGTACGCAGTACGGCGAGGACCTCGTCCGCGCGGCGCGGGTCCACCGGCAGGGCGTGCCGGGCGAACCAGGCGGCGGGCCCCGGGGCGGGGGAGGGGTCGGTGAACGCCTCGCCCGCGTAGCCGTCGAGGGGCGGGTCGTAGACGTAGCCGGTGGTGATCCGGCGCCGGGCGAGGGCGTCGATCGCGGTGTCCCTGTCCTCGACGAGCAGCGGTACGCGGAACAGCGGCCGCGCCGTCTCCTGCGGGGCGCCGGGCGTGCCGTACTCGCTGGTCAGGAGGCGTGCGGTGCCGTCCCGGTGGGCGTCGAGGACGCCGTCGAGCCGGGTGAGCCTGCGGGTGGCGCGGCGGAGCCTGCCGGCGCCGGGCCGCAGCCGGTAGTCGTGCATGTCGACCCGGACCCAGGAGTGGAAGGGGTCGAGGGCGGGCGCGGCCGGGAGGGCTCGCGCCAGTTCGTCGGCGCGGAGCGGCATCCGGATCTGCTCGCGTTCCTCGAGACCGAGCAGCCGTACGGTCGCGCGCGCGGCGCGGGCGAGGCGCAGCCCGTGCAGGGCGGCCTCGGCGTACGGCCTGGTCAGATAGGCGAGTTCGGCGGTGGCGCGGGTCGGGTGCAGCAGCGCGTCGCGGGCGGCGGTGAGGTCCGCGCGCAGCGCCGGGTCGGCGAGGGCGAGGAAGCCGCCGGCCTTGGCGCCGGTGTGCTTGGAGAGGCTGAAGACGGAGGCCTCGCCGTACGTGCCGACGGGCTGCCCGCCCACCGTCGAGCCGATGGCGTGGGCCGCGTCCTCGACGAGCGGGATGCCCAGGCGGTCGCAGCGGGACCGCAGTTCGGGTGCCGGGTCGGGATTCCCGTACAGATTCGTGGTCAGTACGGCGGACAGCTCCTGCCATACGGAGTCGGGCACCGCGGCCGTGTCGATCGACCCGTCCCGGGGGTCGAGCGGCGCCTGTACGGGGCGGAGCCCGGCGGCGAGGACGACGAAGAAGATGACGTCGTCGTTGACCGGCGACATCAGGACCCGGCCGCCGGGCCGGCACCAGTGGCGCAGCGCGAGGTAGAGCCCGAAGCGGCACGACGGCACGTAGAGGCACTCCCGGCCCCCGAGTCTGCCGCGCATGCGCTCTTCCAGTTCCGCGTACGCAGAAACCATGTGATTCCCCCCTGAACCCCCGGGCTCAATGTGGCCCAATCCGGACGGCCCGTCAACAAGGCCCTCCGGTCGCGCGGAAGGGCCCGTCCCGGGTCCGAAGACCGTGAACGGGCCCTTTCCGCAGCCATCTTGGCGGCTCTGGGGAGGCGGTGGAGGTCATTCCTCCAGAGTGAGGTCATTCCTCCAGGGTGAGGCCGCGGCGGAGCTTGGCCAGGGTGCGGGAGAGCAGCCGGGACACGTGCATCTGCGAGATGCCGAGCTCCGTGCCGATCTCCGACTGGGTCATGCCGGAGACGAAGCGGAGGGAGAGGATCTCCCGCTCGCGGGCGGGCAGCGAGGCGATCATCGGCTTCAGAGAGGCGATGTACTCGATCCCGGTGAGGCCGTTGTCCTCGTAGCCGAGGCGGTCGGCGAGCGCGGCCTCGCCGCCACCGCCGTCCTCCTCGGTGGGCTGCGCGTCGAGCGAGGCCGCGGTATAGGCGTTGCTCGCGGCCATGCCCTCGACGACCTCCTCCGGGGCGATGCGGAGTTCCTCGGCGAGCTCGGCGACCGTCGGGGCGCGGTCGAGGCGCTGGGAGAGCGCGTCACCGGCCCGAGCGAGATCGAGCCGCAGCTCCTGGAGCCTGCGGGGCACGTGCACGGACCAGGAGGTGTCGCGGAAGAAGCGCTTGATCTCACCGATGATCGTCGGCATCGCGAACGTGGGGAACTCGACGCCGCGGGAGAGCTCGAAGCGGTCGATGGCCTTGATGAGGCCGATGGTGCCGACCTGGACGATGTCCTCCATCGGCTCGCTGCGGGTGCCGAAACGGGAGGCGGCGAACCTGACCAGGGCCAGATTGAGTTCGACCAGGGTGTTGCGGACATACGAGTGGTCGTGGGTGCCCTCTTCGAGCTCGGCGAGCCGGGCGAAGAGCTGCTTCGAGAGGGCGCGCGCGTCGACCGGTCCGATGCGGTCGAGGGGCTGCTCGCTGAGCTGGGCCGGGAGCTGGACTGCGGTGGGGGAGGGGTTCATGGCGGTGTCGGGTCGGTCGAGGGTGACTGCTGCCGACGGCGCGTCGGGGGTACGCGGGGCGTCGAGCCGGGGTGACATGGGTCTCCTTCGTGGTTCTTCTGCTGCGGTTTGCGGCGCCTCCGAAGCCGGTCGTGTCGGGTGTGCTCCTCTAGCCCTACCTGCTCGACGCGCAAGGTCGCAAGTATCGACAATCCGCTTTGTCCGGTTATGTGGTGGGCCTTATGTGCGCGGAGGGGTGCCCCGCTTGTAGGGTTCGAAGCGCGTCAGTCAGCGCCGGTCAGTACCGGTCAGCGCCACTCAGCGCCGGTCAGTGCCAGTCAGCGTCAGTCAGTGCCGGTTGGCGTGAGTCCGCATCCGCGTGAGTGAGAAGAGGCAACGGTCATGGACCGCGAGAACATCGGCAGCGCACCGCCCGCGCGGCTGCGGGTCGAAGTCCGGACCGTGGACGGGAGCAGCGAACTCCTCGCGCCGGTGGGTGAGCTCGATCACCACACCGCCGACCTGCTGCGCTCCCCCCTGGACAGTGCGCTCGACGAGGGCCGTTCACGGCTCGTCGTGGACTGCTCGGGCCTGGAGTTCTGCGACTCGACCGGGCTCAACGTCCTGCTCGGCGCCCGGCTCAGGGCGGATGCCGCCGGCGGCGGGGTCCATCTGGTGGGGATGCGGCCCGCGGTGGCCCGGGTGTTCCAGATCACGGGCGCGGACGCCGTCTTCACCGTGCACGAGACACTCGCCACAGTCCTCCCCGACTGAGCGACCACCCGCACCGCCCGCACGTCCTGCCCTCTGTCCCGTCGATCGGTGAGGTGAAGCGCTGATGGACCAAGCTTCCGACGTCCGTACGCTCGCCCTCGGCGAGGCCAGTGGCACCGTCCCGCTCGCCCGTGACTTCACACGGACCGCGCTCCACGAGTGGGGCTGGCTGCCGGCCGGCACCGCCGACCGCAGGGCCGCCGCCGAGGACGTCCTCCTCGTCGTCTCCGAGCTCGTCACCAACGCCTGCCTGCACGCCGAGGGCCCCGAGTCCCTCCGCGTCCTGCGCCTGGCCAAGGTCCTGCGCCTCGAAGTCACCGACCGCGGCGCGGGCCAGCCCGCGCCCCGCACCCCGCACCGGTCGGGCCGCCCCGGCGGCCACGGCATGTTCATCGTGCAGCGCCTCTGCCTCGACTGGGGCATCGACCGCACCCCGGGCGCCCCGGGCAAGACGGTCTGGGCCGAACTCGCCTCACCCGTCTAGGACCTTCACAAGTCCGTCCCCTCCCCTGCCTTCCCTCCGCAGGGCCCCGGGCGTACCTTGACGCCACATCTGAAAGGCCGTCAGTTACGTCGCGGTGAGGGGTGCCCGGGTGTCCAAGGAGCCGAACCGGAGGAGGACGACCGCCGCGCTCACGGCCGCGGTGGCGGGCGCGGCCGTGCTGGCCGGCGCCCCGGCCGCCCACGCGGCCGTCGTCGACGTCAACTACGCCTGCGACACGAAGATCGGCCCCAAGAGCGCCGTCTCGCCCGTCGGCATCACGGCCGTGAAGAACGGCAGCACGTACACGATCACCATGTCGTTCGAGAAGGGAGTCTCCGACAGCCCGGTCGAGCTCCCCAAGGGCGTCATGACCCCGCGCGCCGAACTCGTCCTCGGCGGAGCCGCCTCCGGCACCCTCAAGGTCAAGGGAACGCCGAACACGGCCGCCGTCCCGCCCGACACCCCCATCAGGATCGGCACCCTGACCGGCACGTACACGCCGGAGAGGAACGGCAAGGTCACCTTCACGGCCGGGACGCTCACCGTGCACGCCCTCGGCATGGACGCGGCCGTCTGCACCCCGAAGAACGACCCCCGGCCCTCGCTCGAACTCGACGTGACCGGCGTCTCGGGCGGTGACGCGACCCCACCGCCCGCGCAGGAGCAGGAGGCCCCGCCCGCCGAACTGCCCAGGACCGGGCCCCTCGACTCCGCCATGGCCCTCGGCACCCTCGGCGGCACCGTCCTCCTGACCGGCGCCGCCGGAGTGCTCTGGCTCACCCGGCGCACGGCACGCTGATGCGGACGGCGGCACGCTCCGGACTCCTCGCCGCCGCGACCGCCCTCGCCGGCGTGGTCGCGGCGGGACCCGCCGGAGCCCTGGCCTCGACGGCGGCGCTCCCCGGCTTGACCGCGACGCCCCCCGGCCCCCAGGGCTGGACGGCCGCGCCCGCCGCCGGACGGCCGTACGCCTACCTGGAGGGCCCCGCCGGCAGCGTCCTCCAGGACACCCTGTCGCTGACCAACCCGGGCGCCGGGCCGCTCACCGTACGGCTCAGCGGGCAGGGCGCCCCGGTGTCCTTCGCAGCGCCGACCGTGATCGTGCCGGCCAGGACCAGGGCGGACGTGCCGTTCGCCGTGACCCTCACCGCCGACACCCCGCCCGGCGAGCACCGGGGCACCGTACGGGCCACGGCGGCGGGCCGCGAGATACGCGTCGACCTGCGGCTACGGGTCAGCGGCCCCCGGCTCGCCGCCCTCACCGTCGAGGACGTCCGCGTCGACACCGCGACCGGATCCCTCCGGTACACCCTGGTCAACCGGGGCACCACCGTCCTCGCCCCGCACCTCGCGGTCCACGCCGAAGGCGTCCTCGGCACCGTCCTCGACCGGCCGGCCCGCGCCCTGCCGCTCCCCCTCCGCCCCGGCGAGCGGGTCACCAGGACCGAACCCTGGCCCGACCCACCCGCCTTCGACGCCGTCACCGTCCGCCTCACGGCCACCGCCCCGGACGCCGCCCCCGCCACCGCCCGCGCCGACGCCTCCTTCGCCTCGGGCCCGGCGCTCACCGGGGCGGCCGGCCTGCTCCTCGCGGCGGCGGGCGCCGGCGGGTACGCGGTACGGCGGCGCGGCAGAGCCCGTACCCAGCGAGCGTCGGCGGGAGCGACCCCATGAGACACAGCGGAACGACGAGGTGGGCCCGTACCGCCGGGGCCCTCCTCACGGCCCTCGCCCTCGTCCTCCTCCCCGCCGCCCCCGCGGCGGCGGCCCCCGGTCCCGCCGTGGAACTCTCGCAGGCGGAGGGCGGCAAGGGCGGCGAGATCACCGTCAGCGGCAGCGGCTGGAAACCGGGCGCGCTCCTCATGCTCCTGATCTGCGGCCAGGCCGCCCCCGGCAAGGGCGTCATCGGCGGCACCAACTCCTGCGCCAACACCGACGGCCGGGCCGCCACCGTCGACGCGCGGGGCGCCTTCAGCGCGAAACTGCCCGTCACCGAGCCGCCCAAGCCCTGCCCCTGCGTCGTGCACGTCGCCGGGGTCACCGGCCCGCAGGACGCCGTCGACCGGGAGTTCACCGTCGCCGGGCACCCCACCGCCCCACTCCCCGAGACCTCGGGCGACGGGCGGCTCGCCGTCCTCGCCGCCGTACGCCTCGACGGATCGAGCGGCCTCCTCACCTGGTTCGGGGCGCCGCCGCGCCGCGAGGTCGTCCTCACCGTCGGCAACCTCGGCTCCGCGCCCGTCAAGGACCCCGTCTTCCAGGTCGGCACCAGCCACGGCGTCTTCGCGCCGCAGTACGAGGAACGCCAGTGGAGCGGCACCGTCGAACCCGGCCGGAAGGCGCTCGTACGGCTCCCCGTCGAGCTCACGGCGGGCGCGCACGGCGACTACCAGGTCTCCGTGCGGTACGCGGGGAAGGTCCTGGTCGAGCAGCCGTGGGGGGTCGGCAGGCCCTGGGGCGTGGTGCTCTTCTGGCTGCTGCTCGCCGTGGTCGTACCGGCGGCCCTGTTCCGGATCGGGATGGCCGTGGTGGACCGCGCCCGGCCCGCCACGAGCCCGGACCGCCGGCCCGCCGAGACCACCGCCCGGCCCCGGCCTCCGCGCCTCCGCCGGCGTACACGTACCCCCGACCCCGCCCTGCGGGACCAGGGGGACGACCAACCGACCGCGGTCCTGCCGTGGTTCAGGCCTGACTCCGCACCGTCAGCCCCAGAGAGCAGCCCGACGACGAAGGGACATGCGTGAGTACGCAACGGAGGATGAGCGCGGCCGGGGTCGCGCTGATGCTCGGCGGCGCGGGGATCCTGATTTCCGCCGGCCCCGCCCAGGCCGCCGAGGTCTCGTACAAGACGGAGTGCATCCCGCCGTCCATCTCCGGGCTTCCGCCCGTGCAGGGCACGACGAAGGTGCTGATCACCGCACCGGCGGAGGCCAAGGTCGGCGACGAGGTCGAGATCGTCTGGAAGACGGTCCAGGCCGCCTCGAAGAACCCCGACGTGCTCGACCTCGGCCAGGACACGGTCAAACCGACCGGCGTCCTCACCGTGGGCGGCGCGGCGGGCGGCACCGTCGCGATGGAGGGACCGCGGAAGAACCCGCCGATCCCCAAGAACAGCCCCATGGTGCTGCCCGACATGAAGGGGAAGCTGAAGCTGGAGAAGGCCGGTGAGATCACCCTCACCCCCGGCAACTACACGATCAACGTGTCCAAGCCGCTGTCGACGGACACGAAGTGCACGCCGAAGGAGACGGTGCCGGTCGGGGCGACGATCAAGGTGACGGCGGGGGGAGGGGGGACGACGACGAGCGGCGGTACGACGAGCGGTGGCGGTACGACCACGAGCGGCGGTACGACGAGCAGCGGCGGCTCCAGCACCACCGGCGGCACGACCACCGGCGGCGGCACCACCACCGGAGGATCCTCCAACTCCACCGGAGGCTCCGGTTCGGGCGGTTCGGGCGGTTCGGGCGGCTCCGGCGGCGGGCAGACGGCGTTCCCCGGCAAGGAGGTCGCCGTCGGCTTCAGCTGCCAGGCCCCCGGCCCCGGCGCCATCACGTCCAAGGTGACGATCGACGCCAAGAAGAACGGCGGCTCCTACGACCTCACCGTCAAGACGGCCAAGGGCGTCATGGACAGCCCCGCCCCCCTCCCCGCCGGCGCCCTCAAGGCCTCCATGGCCCTCAAGGTCGGCGGAGCGGACAGCGGCACCGTGAACGTCACGGGACCGCCCAACCCCGCCGCCCTGAAGATGGGCGATCCGGTGAACCTGCCGGACATGAAGGGCACGTACACGCCCGGCGCGACCGGCACGGCGACCCTCAGCCCCGGCACGCTGACCATCAAGGTCACCCTCGGCGACTCGCAGATGGAGATCCCCTGCCAGGTCAAGGGAGCCGTCCAGGCCTCCCTCGAACTGGACACCAGCAAGCAGGCGGGCGGCGCGAACGGCGGCGGTTCGAACCCCTCGGGCGGCGGCTCCGGCACCCCGTCCGGCGGCTCCGACGGCGGGAACCTCGCCGAGACCGGCGCCGAGGACGACGGCGCCCTGCGCGCCCTCGCCCTGGTCGCGGGCACGGTGATCCTGCTCGGCGGCGCGGTGTTCACGTTCACCCCGTGGGCGAGGCTGAGGCGCTGACGGAACGACGGAGGGCCCGTCGCACCGGTGCGGTGCGACGGGCCCTCCGGGGCGGCCGGGTGACGTCAGTGGACGCTGCCCATGAGGCCCTGGACCTTCTTGCGGTACATGTAGATCGCGAATCCGGCCGCGACGGCGAGCGCCGCCTGCAGTCCGATGATCCCGGTGCCGTTGAGGTCGACGCCCGCGATGGAGAGCAGACCCGTGGTGCAGTCGCCCGCGGTGACGGCGAGGAACCAGACGCCCATCATCTGGGAGGCGTACTTCTGCGGCGCCATCTTCGTGGTGACGGAGAGGCCGACCGGGGAGAGGCACAGCTCACCGATGGTCTGGATCATGTAGATCGAGACGAGCCACATCGGGGAGACCTTGTCGCCGCCGCCCGCCATGTTCATCGGGACGATGAAGACGAAGAAGGACGCGCCGACCAGGACGAGGCCCATCGCGAACTTCACGATGGTGTTCGGCTCCTGGTTCTTGCGGGCCAGCCACAGCCACAGCCAGGCGAAGACCGGGGCGAGCGCCATGACGTACAGCGGGTTCAGCGACTGGTACCAGGTGGCGGGGAAGCCCAGGCCGAAGATGGTGTCCGCGGTCTTGTCGTCGGCGAACAGGGACAGCGTCGAGCCGCCCTGGTCGTAGATCATCCAGAAGATGGCGGCGGCGACGAAGAACCAGATGTAGCCGGTGACGCGGGACTTCTCGCCGGTGGTCAGGTCCTTGTCGCGCTTGATGCGGGCCAGGACGGCGACCGGGATGATCAGACCGGCGAGGGTGATCGGGACCATCGCCCAGTTCAGGGTGTACATGCCCAGGGCGACGACGGCACCGTAGAACGCGGCGATCACGACGGTGACGACGGCCGCCTTGGTGATGACGGCCTTGCGCTCCGCGGCGGACAGCGGGTTCGGGACCTCGCTGCTCTTCGGGTTCAGCGTCTTGCCGAAGGCCAGGAAGACGGCGAGGCCCAGGCCCATGCCGACGGCGGCGAGGGCGAAGCCCAGGTGCCAGTTGACCTTCTCGCCGACGGTGCCGATCACCAGGGGGGCGAGGAACGCGCCCAGGTTGATGCCGATGTAGAAGATCGTGAAGCCACCGTCACGGCGCGGGTCGTCCGCGCTCTTGTAGAGGTGGCCGACCATCGTCGAGATGTTGGCCTTGAGGAGACCGGAGCCGACCGCGACGAGCGCGAGGCCGACGAAGAACATCGCCTGGCCCGGCATGGCCAGCGAGACGTGGCCGAGCATGATCACGGAGGCCGCGATCGTGACCGTCTTGCGGGCGCCCCAGACGCGGTCGCCGAACCAACCGCCGGGCATGGCCATGAGGTAGACCATCGAGACGTAGACGGAGTAGATCGCCGTCGCCGTCGCCGCGGTCATCGCGAGGCCGCCGCCCTGGCTGCCCGTGGCGGCGTCCACGCCGCCGGAGACCAGGTACAGGACGAGAAGGGCCCTCATGCCGTAGTAGGAGAAGCGCTCCCACATCTCGGTCATGAAGAGAGTGGCCAGGCCGCGGGGGTGGCCGAGGAGGGTCTTCTCGTAACCGAGGGGTTCGGCCGAGTCCTTCGTCAGGCTGGACGCCATGTCGATCCTTGCTCTGTCGGGACGCGCGCCTTGTGAGCGTGGTGCGCCCGGTGGGGGAGGCCGGCACCGGTGGAGTCGTAGAACTCCGCCGGGATCCACGCCCCGGGAGACGCGCTGTCGCGTCCCGGGACCCGGCCCGCAGGTCATTCACCGTCTTCAAGGTTCGGCGGGGCCGACCTCACGCAGAAAGAGGACCTTGGCGCGCGAAGCTGGCCAAAGGTCCCCGATTACCGCTACAGACGTCTCGCCACCATACGACACGACAGGGCCGGATATGGAAGGACTTGAGAGATGGATCACAGGCAATCATGCAACCGCACGCCACCATTCCAAGGTCATGTGCAGGATGGTCACAAGATCTCCAAGGGTCGTCCGGACCTGGAGCATCGTGCCCCGGGCCGGTACCCCTGCGGTCTACCATCACCCCATGACCCGTGTACTGCTCGCCGAGGACGACGCATCCATCTCGGAACCGCTGGCCCGCGCCCTGCGGAGAGAGGGGTACGAGGTCGAGGTCCGCGAGGACGGTCCGACCGCCCTCGACGCCGGACTCCAGGGCGGAGTCGACCTGGTCGTGCTCGACCTGGGCCTGCCCGGCATGGACGGTCTCGAGGTCGCGCGGCGGCTGCGCGCCGACGGGCACGCGGTCCCGATCCTGGTGCTCACCGCACGGGCCGACGAGGTCGACACCGTCGTCGGGCTCGACGCGGGCGCCGACGACTACGTCACCAAGCCCTTCCGTCTCGCCGAACTCCTCGCCCGGGTCCGGGCTCTGCTCCGGCGCGGCTCCAGCGAGCCCGCCGTCGCCCCCTCGACCCACGGCGTACGCATCGACGTCGAGTCGCACCGCGCCTGGATGGGCGACGAGGAGCTCCAGCTCACGGCGAAGGAGTTCGACCTGCTCCGGGTCCTGGTCCGGGACGCCGGCCGGGTCGTCACCCGCGACCAGCTCATGCGCGAGGTCTGGGACACCACCTGGTGGTCCTCCACCAAGACCCTCGACATGCACATCTCCTGGCTGCGCAAGAAGCTCGGCGACGACGCGGCGAACCCCCGCTTCATCGCCACCGTGCGCGGTGTCGGCTTCCGCTTCGAGAAGAGCTGAGCCACCCTCACACCATGCGCCGCCGACTGATCAACTCCACGCTCGCCGTGGTGCTCGTCGTCATCTCGGTGTTCGGGGTCTCCCTCGTCATCGTCGAGACCCGCACCATCACCAGCACCGCCCAGGAACGGGTGGACACCGAGGCGGTGCGGCTCGCCTCCATCGTCGACAGCCGGCTCATCGGCGGCGAGCCGGTCAACCCCGACATCCTCGCCGAGCAGAGCGGCGCCAAGCGGTACGCCGAGATCCACATCCCCGGCCGCCCGACGATCGAGATCGGCACCCGCCCCACCGGTGACGTCATCCAGGGCCTCGCCGAGGGCGAGCGCGGCGAGACCGTGATCGTCGAGGAGTCCCGCTCCACCGTCACCGCCGAGGTCGGCCGCACCCTCCTGATCATCGGCGCCGTGGCCCTGCTCGCCGTCGTCGCCGCCGTCCTCCTCGCCGTACGGCAGGCGAACAAGCTGACCTCCCCGCTCACGGACCTCGCGGAGACCGCCGAACGCCTCGGCTCCGGCGACCCGCGCCCCCGGCACAAGCGGTACGGGGTGGCCGAGCTCGACCGGGTCGCTGACGTCCTCGACGCCTCCGCCGAGCGCATCGCCCGGATGCTCACCGCCGAGCGCCGGCTCGCCGCCGACGCCTCCCACCAGCTCCGTACGCCCCTCACGGCGCTCTCCATGCGCCTGGAGGAGGTGGCACTCGCCGACGACCTGCACACGGTCAAGGAGGAGGCGACGATCGCGCTCACCCAGGTCGAGCGGCTCACCGACGTCGTCCAGCGGCTCCTGACCAACTCCAGGGACCCCCGCTCCGGCTCCGCCGTCGCCTTCGACCTGGACGAGGTCGTCAAACAGCAGATCGAGGAGTGGCGGCCGGCCTACCGCAGCGCCGGACGGGCCATCGTCCACTCGGGCAAGCAGGGGATGCGGGCCGTGGGCACCCCGGGCGCGGTCGCCCAGGTCCTCGCGGCCCTGATCGAGAACTCGCTCATGCACGGCGGCGGCACGGTCGCCCTGCGGACCCGGGTCATCGGCAACCAGTCGGTGATCGAGGTCACCGACGAGGGCCCGGGCGTCCCGGCCGACCTCGGCGCGCGGATCTTCGAGCGGGCCGTCAGCGGCCGCAGCTCCACGGGCATCGGCCTCGCGGTCGCCCGCGACCTGGCCGAGGCGGACGGCGGCCGACTGGAGCTGCTCCAGCAGCAGCCGCCGGTCTTCGCGCTCTTCCTGAGCCGCGAGGTCAAGAGCGTCTCGGACGAGCCGCGGGACCGCCCGGTACGGTGAACCGTCCGGAAGGGCAGGTCAGACGCGGTCAGACGCGATCCGGCTGCCGCCGGGTCGCCTGCCGCGGGGCCTGCTCAAGGAACGACTCGGCGGTCTGCACCGCCTCCTTCGCGGGCAGCGCGCGGAACACCCACGTGCGGTAGGACCAGAAGCGGAACAGCGTGCCGATCCCGATGCCGAAGAACTTGAAGAAGTTGCTGGCCAGCGGGCCGTCCCAGCCGAAGCCGTACGTCGCCGCGTAGAGCACGCCGTTCTCGATGACCATGCCGATCACGCTGAACAGCAGGAACAGCGACATCTCCTTCGTCCGCCCGGACTTGTCCCGGTCGCGGTACGTGAAGTAGCGGAACCCCACGTAGTTGAAGACGATGGCGACGACGGTCGCGATCAGGCTGGCCCGCACCATCGGGATCTCGGTGGTGCCGCGGACCAGGTTGAAGACGCCGAGGTTGACCAGGACGCCGAGACCGCCGACCACCCCGAACTTCGCGACCTCGCGGACGAGCAGGTCGAGTCGCGTGCGCAGCGCGCCAGGTTCACTCATGGTGATGGCTCTGTCCCGTCCGTCCGGGTGACGTCCGGATGACGTCAACCCAACCACTGTAACCAGCCGCCCTGTCACCCGCCCGTGTACCTCGTAAACCCCCGGGAACCCGGCTCAGGGCCTTGGTTTTCTTGTGCCAAACCACAGCCGGACGAGTGTTCCCCGATGGTGCGGATACCCTAAGAGGGTGACGTTCCCGGTAGTCGGCATGGTCGGTGGCGGTCAGCTCGCCCGAATGACCCACGAGGCGGGCATCCCCCTCGGCATCAAGTTCAAGCTCCTCAGTGACACCCCGCAGGACTCGGCGGCCCAGGTGGTGAGCGAGGTCGTCATCGGCGACTATCGCGACCTGGACACGCTGCGTGACTTCGCGCGCGGATGTGACGTGATCACCTTCGATCACGAGCACGTCCCCACGGAGCACCTGCGGGCCCTCGAGGCGGACGGCATCCCCGTCCGCCCTGGGCCCGACGCGCTGGTGCACGCCCAGGACAAGGGGGTGATGCGCGCCAGACTCGACGAGATCGGCGCGCCGAGCCCGCGGCACCGCATCGTGGCGGACCCCGAGGACGCGGTGGCCTTCGCCGCCGAGGTCGGGGGCTTCCCGATCATCCTCAAGACCGTGCGCGGCGGCTACGACGGCAAGGGCGTCTGGTTCGTCCGGGCGCCGGAGGACGCCCGCGACCCGTTCCTCGCGGGGGTCCCGGTCCTCGCCGAGGAGAAGGTCGACTTCGCGCGCGAGCTCGCCGCGAACATCGTCCGCTCCCCGCACGGCCAGGCCGTCGCCTACCCGGTGGTGGAATCCCGCCAGGTCGACGGCGTCTGCGACACCGTGATCGCGCCCGCGCCGGACCTCGACGACGAGCTCGCGGGCCAGGCGCAGGAGCTGGCGCTGCGGATCGCCAAGGAGCTCGGGGTCGTAGGCCATCTGGCCGTCGAGCTGTTCCAGACCACGGACGGCCGCATCCTCGTCAACGAACTGGCGATGCGCCCGCACAACTCCGGCCACTGGACCCAGGACGGGGCGATCACCTCGCAGTTCGCCAACCACGTCCGGGCGGTCCTCGACCTGCCTCTCGGCGATCCGCGCCCCCGCGCGCGGTGGACCGTGATGTGCAATGTCCTGGGCGGCGACTACCCGGACATGTACACGGCGTACCTGCACTGCATGGCCAGGGACCCGCAGCTCAAGATCCACATGTATGGCAAGGACGTGAAGCCCGGCCGCAAGGTGGGGCACGTCAACACCTACGGCGACGACCTGGACGACGTGCTGGAGCGCGCGCGCCACGCCGCCGGCTACCTGCGAGGAACGATCACCGAGTGAGCAGCATCAGCACCTCCCCCGTCGTCGGCATCGCCATGGGATCCGACTCCGACTGGTCCGTCATGGAGGCCGCCGCGCAGGCCCTCGACGAGTTCGAGATCCCCTACGAGGTGAACGTCCTCTCCGCGCACCGGATGCCCCGCGAGATGATCGCGTACGGCGAGGAGGCCGCGGGCCGCGGCCTCAAGGCGATCATCGCGGGCGCGGGCGGCGCCGCCCACCTGCCCGGCATGCTCGCCTCCGTCACCCCGCTGCCCGTGATCGGCGTTCCGGTGCCGCTGAAGTACCTCGACGGCATGGACTCGCTGCTCTCCATCGTGCAGATGCCGGCCGGCGTCCCCGTCGCCACGGTGTCCGTCGCCGGCGCCCGCAACGCGGGCCTGCTCGCGGCCCGGATGCTCGCCGCGCACGACCCCGAGCTCCTCACCCGGATGACCGACTTCCAGCAGGAGCTGAAGGAGCAGGCGACCGAGAAGGGCAAGCGGCTGCGGGCCAAGGTCGAGGGCGCCGACTCCTTCGGTTTCGGCAAGTGACCGCGGCCGACCGGCTGGCGGAGGCGCGGGAGCTGCTCGCTTCCGCGCCCGTCGCCGACGGTCACAACGACCTGCCGTGGGCGCTCCGCAAGCACGCGCGGTACGACCTGGACCGCCTGGACATCGCCGCGGACCTGACCGGCGCCCTCCACACCGACCTCGCCCGGCTGCGGGCCGGCGGCGTCGGCGCCCAGTTCTGGTCGGTGTACGTGCCCTGCGGGCTCGCCGGGGACGACGCGGTCAGCGCGACCCTGGAGCAGATCGACATCGTCGACCAGCTCCTGGAGCGGTACGCGGACCAGCTGGCCCCCGCCCTGACGGCGGACGACATGGAGGCGGCCCGGCGGCAGGGCCGTATCGCCTCCCTCAAGGGCGCCGAGGGCGGCCACTCGATCAACAACTCCCTCGCCACCCTGCGCGCCCTGCACACCCTGGGCGTGCGGTACATGACGCTCACCCACAACGACAACAACGACTGGGCGGACTCCGCGACCGACGAGCCGGGTGTCGGCGGGCTCTCCGCCTTCGGCCGGCGGGTCGTCCGCGAGATGAACCGCTCCGGCATGCTCGTCGACCTCTCGCACGTCGCCGCCACCACCATGCGGGACGCCCTCGACGCCACGGCGGCGCCGGTGGTCTTCTCGCACTCCTCGGCCCTCGCGGTCTGCGACCACCCCAGGAACATCCCGGACGACGTCCTGGAGCGGCTGCCCGCCAACGGCGGCGTCGCGATGGCCACCTTCGTGCCCAAGTTCATCCTGCCCGCGGCCGTCGAGTGGACCGCGCGCGCCGACGACAACCTCCGCGCGCACGGCTTCGACCACCTCGACACGACCCCGGAGGCGATGAAGCTGCACCGCGCCTTCGAGGCGGAGCACCCGCGCCCGATCGCCACCGCCGCCACGGTCGCCGACCACCTCGACCACATGCGCGAGGCCGCCGGCGTCGACCACATCGGCATCGGCGGCGACTACGACGGGACGGCCTTCACCCCCGCCGGCCTCGACGACGTCGCCGGCTACCCGAACCTGGTCGCGGAGCTCCTCCACCGCGGCTGGTCCCACCCCGACCTGGCCAAACTGACCTGGTCGAACGCGGTCCGCGCCCTCCGCGACGCGGAAGCGGTCTCCCGCGACCTGAAGAGCCGTACGGCCCCGTCGAACGCGACCATCGACGCGGAGGACACCCGCGGGGCGGTCGACGTACCGTAACCGGGCACGTCACCCCACCGGCTCACTCCGCCGCGCTCCCGCGCGGGGCCGGTGGCACGGTGGACGGTACTGCCCCGCCGCGCTCGGCGGGGCGGTACTGCATCGCCGAGTTCGGAGTAACCCCATGGCGGAAGTGCTAGACGACCCACCCGGCCTCTCCACCGTCGCTGTCGCCGCCGGCGGGCTCGACCCCCTCGAGCCGCCCGCGCCGCTCGACGAGACGGCACGCGCCCGCGCGGTCCTGGCGGCCCAGCCCGTCGTCGAGGGGCATGCCGAACTGCCCGTGTCGCTCGACCCCGAGGACCTCCCGCCGGTGCGTGCCGGGGAGACCGGAGCCCAGTTCTGGTCCCTGCACGTCGAGGCCGACGAGGGCGTCGTCGAGACCCTGCGCCGCATCGACGCCGTCCGCGGGCTCGTCGCCGCCTGCCCGGAGGAACTGCGCCTCGCGCACGGCACGTCCGAGATGGCCCACGCCCGTAACTGCGGCCGCGTCGCCGCCCTCCTCGGCCCGGTCAGCTGGACCGCGCTCGGCGCCTCCGCCGCCACTCTGCGGGCGTACCAGACCCTGGGGGTACGGGCCGTCGACCTCACCCACTTCGACGACTTCGCCCGCGAGGCGGTACGGGAGATGAACCGCATCGGCCTGGCCGTGGACCTCTCCGGAGCCGACCAGGACACGATCCGCCGCACCCTCGAGGTCACCCGGGCCCCCGCCCTGCTGACCCGGGCGGCTCCCGAGGGCTTCCCGGACGACGTCCTGGGCCTCCTCGGCGCGAACGGCGCCGTCTGCATGGTCACGGTGACGGAGGACCCGGCCGCGGTCGCCGACGTCCTGGACCGGGTGCGTACGGCGGCCGCCCCGCACTGCGTGGGCATCTCCCGCACCACGGCCCCCGCCGTCGGCTACGTCCCGCTCTTCGCGGAGCTCCTGCGGCGGGGCTGGACGGCCCAGGACCTGGTCGGGCTCGCCCACGGCAACGCCACCCGGGCACTGCGGCAGACGGAGTTCCTGTCCCGGACGAACCGCATCAGACCGGCCGTGGGGGGGCGGGGCCGGGGGTGGGGGGCCCGGCGGGGGGGGGCGGGGGCGGGGGGGGCCAAACCCCCGG
>NZ_JBEOVO010000032.1:0-75741 GCF_040295605.1 Streptomyces sp. NPDC002773 | reverse complement strand
GCCGCCCCCCGCCGCGGGGCGGGGGCGGGGGGGGGGGGGGGCGGGGGCGGGCCCCCCCCCCCCCCCCGACCCCTCGTACGACCGCTCCGTCCGCCCCACCTTCGCCGTGCGCAGGCGGTCCCACCGCCACCTCTCCGCCGTGTTCCGAAGGGAGCACCCGCCATGAGACCCACCGCACCGCAGCCCGCAGACCCCGGCAGACCGCCGGCCTCCGACGACCCCGGCAGACCGCCGGCCCCCGACCCGGTCAGACTGCGGGTCCTCCACCCCGCGGGGCCGGAGGTCCCCGACCCCGACAGTGTCGACCTCACCGACCCCCGTACCTTCACCCGCCCCGACCTGCGGGCGATATGGGCCCGGTTCCGCGCCGAGCGGCCGGTCCACCTCCACCGTGCCACCCCCGGCGCGCCCCCCTTCTGGGTGCTCTCCCGCCACGCCGACGTCGTCGCGGTCTACCGGGACGACAAGCGGTTCACCTCCGAGCGCGGCAACGTCCTCGCCACCTTGCTCCAGGGCGAGGACTCGGCGTCCGGGAAGATGCTCGCCGTCACCGACGGGCCCCGGCACCGCGAGATCCGCAACCTCATGCTCAAGTCCTTCTCGCCCCGCGTCCTCGCACCGGTCGTGGAGGGGGTGAACCTCCGCACGGCGGCCCTGCTCGACGAGGCGCTGCACCGCGGCGCGTTCGACTTCGTCGTCGACCTCGCGGACCACATCCCGATCAACACCATCGGTGACCTGATGGACGTACCGGTGGGGGACCGCGAGCAGCTCGTCCACTGGAACACCATGACCCTCTCCCGTACCAGCGAGGAGCACGGAGCGGAGGAGGAGTGGCTCGCGCGCAACGAGATCCTCCTGTACTTCTCCGGCCTCGCCGCCCAGCGCCGCAGGCACCCCGGCGAGGACGTGATCAGCGCCCTCGCCACCGGCACCGTCGACGGGCGGCTCCTGACCGAGGACGAGATCGTCTTCAACTGCTACAGCCTCATCCTCGGCGGCGACGAGTCCAGCCGGATGTCGTCCGTCGGCGCCGTGATCGCCCTGGCCGAACACCCCGACCAGTGGAAGGCGCTGAAGGAGGGAGCCGTCGACACCGCCACCGCCACGGAGGAGGTACTGCGCTGGACGACCCCGGCCATGCACTTCGGCCGGCGCGCCCTCACCGACGTCGAGATCCGCGACCGCACCATCGCCGCGGGCGACGTGGTCACCCTGTGGAACAGCGCCGCCAACTTCGACGAGGAGGTCTTCACCGACCCGGAACGCTTCGACCTGGCCCGTACGCCCAACAAACACGTGGCGTTCGGGCACGGACCGCACTTCTGCATCGGCGCGTTCCTCGGCCGCACCCACGTCGAGGCGATGCTCCGCGCCCTCCGGGACAAGGCCGGAGACCTCGAACTCCTCGGCAGCCCGCGCCTGCTCCACTCGAACTTCGTGTACGGCTACACCAGCCTCCCCGTCCGTATCCACCGCCCCACCCCGCACGGCGCCGACGGCATCAGCCCGGTGTCAGCGGCCCCTGCCACAGTCGAGCGGACCCGCGAGTCCGCGACAGATGGGAAGTGACCACATGCCGAACCCCTTCGACGACCAGAACGGCACGTTCCTCGTCCTGGTGAACGACGAGGCCCAGTACTGCCTCTGGCCCGCCTTCGCACGGATCCCCGACGGCTGGACGGTGGCGCTCGGCGAGAGCACCCACGACACCGCGACGGCGTACGTGGAGGAGCACTGGACGGACATGCGCCCGCGCAGCCTGCGCGAGCAGGCCCCGGACCCGGTGCGCTGAGCGCGGTGGGGGCGGCAGAGGTGGACACGGCCATCCGGGCCGAGGGCCTGCGCAAGCGGTACCGGGACGTCGAGGCGCTCTCCGGCATCGACCTCCAGGTGCGCGCCGGCACGGTACTCGGTCTGCTCGGCCCCAACGGGGCGGGCAAGACGACCACCGTGCAGGTGCTGACGACGCTCGTCGCGCCGGACGGCGGACGCGCGGAGGTGGCCGGCTTCGACGTGGCCCGGCAGCCGCACGAGGTACGCCGGCGCATCGGCCTCGCGGGCCAGTACGCGGCCGTCGACGAGGTCCTCACCGGGCACGAGAACCTGACGCTGCTCGGCAGGCTGCTGCACCTCGGCCGCCGGCCGGCCCGCCGGCGCGCGGACGAGCTCCTGGAGCGCTTCGGCCTCACCGCCGTGGCCCACCGGCCGGCCCGTACCTACTCCGGCGGCATGCGCAGGCGGCTCGACCTGGCGAGCTGCCTGATCACCTCGCCTCCCGTGCTGTTCCTCGACGAGCCGACCACGGGACTCGACCCGGTCAGCCGGATGGCGCTGTGGGAGCTGGTCCGGGAGCTGGTGGACAACGGCGTCACCCTCCTCCTGACCACCCAGTACCTGGAGGAGGCCGACTTCCTCGCGGACCAGATCGCGGTCGTCGACTCCGGCCGGGTGATCGCCGACGGCACCCCCGACGCCCTCAAACGCAAGGTCGGACGGGAGTGGCTCGAAGTGACGGTGCCGGCTCCGTCGGACGTGGGCGCGGTCCTCGCCGCCCTCGGCCCGGCGCTGACCACGGTGCCGACGGTGGACACCGCAAGGGGCACGGTCTCCGTCCAGCTCGACGACGGCCTCGGCGACGTCGCCGACGTCGCCGTCGCGCTGCGCGACGCGGGCATCCAGGTCAGCGACTTCACCGTACGCAGGCCGACCCTTGACGATGTCTTCGCGCATCTGACGGGCCGGCCCGCGGAATGACCCCGGCCCCTCCGGGCCCCGGCGGGCGACGCATCCAACCCCCGCGCGTCGCCCCGCCGCGGGCCCGGAGGTGCCGGACCCGCCGGACGCGCCCTCCGGTCACGCCCGCCTGAGGGCGACGGCCGTCACGACGAGACCGCCGCGGCACAGCCAGCGCCCCTCAAGCACCTTCAGATGATCGCCGTCCGGGCCGTCGTCGGGGACGCCGACGTACGCGGTGAACGTCCCCGCTCCCGGGTCGATGAGGACGTCCGCGTCCCCGAAGTCCAGCTCGCGCCCGGTCAGCGGGTACCAGACCTTGAACACCGCCTCCTTGGCGCTGAAAAGGAGACGGTCCCAGCAGACCTCCGGCACGTACGCGGCCAGCTCGCGGAGCCGGGCGCGTTCCCGCGGCAGGGCCACGAAGTCGAGGACGTCGTCGTCGAGCGGCGCGTTCGGCTCGGCGTCGATGCCGAGCCCGCGGTAGTCGGAGACCCGGCCGACGACGGCCGCGCGGTACCCGGCGCAGTGCGTCATGCTCCCCACGAGCCCGGCCGGCCACCGCGGAGCACCCCGTTCCCCCGTCACCAGCGCCACCGCCGGCGCACCGAGCGCGCTCATCGCGCGCCGGGCGCACATACGGACGGCTGCGTACTCCTGCCGCCGTTTCGGCAGGGCGCGCGCGAGGGCGGCGGCCTCTTCGGGAAACAGCGCGCGGACGTCCGACTCGCAGTCGCGGAACGTGTGGGCGGCGCTCGCGGGCGCGGGTATCAGTTCCTCGATCACGAGACCCGAGCGTACCTACGGCTCGACGAGGCCCACCCGGATCGCGTACCGCGTGAGTTCCAGGCGGTCCCGCATGCCGAGTTTCTGGAGGAGGTTGGCGCGGTGGCGTTCCACCGTCTTGGGGCTGATGACGAGGAGGTCACCGATCTCCTTGGAACTGTGGCCCTCCGCCACCAGTTTGAGGATCTCCTCCTCGCGTTCCGTGACGGCCTTCGCGGGGAGCGGTCTGCCCTGTTCCGCGTGGTCGAGGTAGGTGCGGATGAGGGCCGTCTCGGCGCCCGGGTAGATGAACGGCTCGTCGCGGACCGCGGCCCGGCACGCCTCGACCAGGTCGCGGTCCGCCACCGACTTCGGCACGTAGCCGCTCGCTCCCGCCTTGAGCGCCTCGAAGAAGTACTGCTCGTTGTCGTACATCGTGAGCATCAGGATCCGCAGCTCCGGCTGGAGGCGGCTCAGTTCACGGGCCGCCTGGAGGCCGGTGCGCAGCGGCATGGAGATGTCCAGGACGGCCAGGTCGATCCGCTCGGAGCAGGCGAGCGCGACCGCCTCCGCCCCGTCCGCGGCCTCCGCGACGACCGTCAGGTCCGGTTCCGCGTCGAGGATGAGGCGCACTCCTCCCCGTACCAGCGCGTGGTCGTCCGCGAGCAGGACGCGGGTGGGGGAGTTCGGGTCCTTCATGACGTCGCCGCCCTGTCGCTCGTGGTGTCCAGCCGGACTTCCGTCCCGCCGTTCGCGCCCGCGCGGACCGACAGCTCCGCGCCGATCAGCAGGGCGCGCTCCCGCATCCCCCGGAGGCCCGCGCCGTCGGGCGCCCCGCCGATTCCCCGGCCGTCGTCCTCGACCAGGAGGCCCACCCCGCCGCCGGGCAGACGGCGCAGGCTCAGGCCGACCCGGGTCGCGCCCGCGTGGCGGGCCGTGTTGGTCAGCCCCTCCTGCGCCACCCGGTAGAGGACCAGTTCCGTCTCGTGGTCGAGCTTCGGGAGCCCGGCCTCGATGTGCGGCCGGACCGTCAGGCCCCGCGTCGAGAACTCGGAGGCGAGCGACCTGAGCGCGCTGTGCAGACCCAGCTCCTCCAGGACCCCCGGCCGCAGGCGGCGCGCGATGCGCCGGATCTCGTCCAGGCCGGCCCGTGTGGTCTCCTGCGCCTGGTGGAGCTCCGTCCGCAGCTCGGCGGGGGCGTGGTCCGCCGCGTGCTTCAGCTGGAGGAGCACCGCCGTGAGGGTCTGCCCGACCTCGTCGTGCAGTTCCTGCGCGATGCGGTGCCGCTCGGCCTCCTGCGCGGAGAGCGCCCGCGCGCTGCTGGCGGCCCGTTCCGCTTCGAGCCGGCCCAGCATCGTGTCGAACGTCCGCGTGAGGTCGGCGATCTCGCCGCGCCCCGCCACCTCCGACCGCCGCCCGGGCTTCAACAGGTCCGCCGTCCGCATCGCCCGGGTGAGGCGCTGGAGCGGCGCGAGACCGACCCGCAGGAGGAAGGCGTTGGCGAGGAGCATCGCGACCAGGCCCGCCACGAGCACGACCGCCTCACCGGGGAGTACGGGTGTGGAGACCGTGACGGGGCCGAACAGGAGCAGGACGGCGACGAGCAGGACCGAGGCGTTGAGGAGGAAGATGCGCCAGTACAGCGTCACTGCCCCGCCCCCTCGGCCGTCCTCGTCGATCTGCGCCGCGCGTCGGTCCGGTGTGCCTCTGACCTGCGGTGGGAGTCTTCACCCCGGCCCATCCTGACCACTTTCCCGGGCCCTGTCCATCCGTGCCGGCACCCATGTTCCGGGGCTCCGGGCGGATGACACCATGGCCTGCGTCACGACCACCCACGTACGACAGGAGGGGACGGGCCAGTGCCTGCTCCGCGGACGAGAACGACACCCCTGCCCGGCATCGGAGTCCAGTACGACCTCACCACCCGGGAGCACCGCCAGCTGTCGGTCATCGCGCACCGCGACGGGACCCGCACCGTGAACGTGTACCGGGCCGACGACCCCGACGCCTGCGCGCAGTCCCTGCACCTCACCGAAGCGGAGACGGCCTCGCTGATCGACGCGCTGATGCCCGCCCACCACAGCCCCAACGTCCTGCACACCACCGACCTGGGCCTCGTCGCCGAACGCGTCGAGCTGTCCGCCCACTCGTACTGGAACGGACGGCTCCTCGGCGAGACCCGGATGCGTACCGAGGCCGGTGCCTCCATCGTCGCCGTACTGCGCCGCTCCGGCGCCGTACCGTCCCCGACGCCCGCCTTCCGGCTCGCCGGCGGTGACACCCTCATCGTCATCGGCACCCGCGAGGGCGTCGACGCGGCCGCCGCGATACTCGGTCGGGAGTGAGGGCGGCGTGCACTCCGCGGTCTTCCTGATCGAATTCGGCGCCATCATCCTCGGTCTCGGCCTGCTCGGGCGCTTCGCCGGCCGGTTCCGCTTCTCCCCGATACCCCTCTACCTCCTCGCGGGCCTCGCGTTCGGCAAGGGCGGTCTGCTGCCGCTCGGCGCCAGCGAGGAGTTCGTCGCCATCGGTGCCGAGATCGGGGTGATCCTCCTGCTCCTCATGCTCGGCCTCGAGTACACCGCGAGCGATCTCGTCTCCAACCTCAAGACCCAGTACCCGGCCGGTCTCGTCGACTTCGCCCTCAACGCCCTCCCCGGCGCCGCCGCCGCGCTGCTGCTCGGCTGGGGCCCGGTCGCCGCCGTCGTCCTCGCCGGCGTCACCTGGATCTCGTCCTCCGGAGTCATCGCCAAGGTCCTCGGTGACCTCGGGCGCCTGGGCAACCGCGAGACCCCGGTCATCCTCAGCATCCTGGTCCTCGAAGACCTCGCCATGGCCGTCTACCTGCCCATCATCACCGCCCTCCTCGCCGGTGTCGGCCTCGCCGCCGGCAGCGCGACGCTCGCCATCGCCCTCGGCGTGGCCGGCGCCGTCCTGTTCGTCGCCGTCCGCTACGGGCGCCTCATCTCCCGCTTCGTCTCCAGCGACGACCCCGAGAAGCTGCTCCTCGTCGTCCTCGGCCTCACCCTGCTCGTCGCCGGCGTCGCCCAGCAGCTCCAGGTCTCCGCGGCCGTCGGGGCGTTCCTCGTCGGCATCGCCCTGTCCGGCGAGGTCGCCGACGGCGCCCACGCGCTGCTGAGCCCGCTGCGTGACCTGTTCGCCGCGGTCTTCTTCGTCTTCTTCGGTCTGCACACCGACCCCGCCAGCATCCCGCCGGTGATCCTCCCGGCACTCGCCCTCGCCTTCGTCACCGCCCTGACGAAGATCGCCACCGGCTACTGGGCCGCGCGCCGCGCCGGGATCGGCACCAAGGGCCGGTGGCGGGCCGGCGGCGCCCTGGTGGCGCGCGGCGAGTTCTCCATCGTCATCGCCGGGCTCGCCGTCACCGCCGGGGTACAGCCGCAACTGGGCCCGTTCGCCACCGCGTACGTCCTGCTCCTCGTCGTCGTCGGCCCCCTCACGGCCCGCTTCACGGAGCCCGTGGCGGCCCGCCTGACGAGGCTCCGCAAGCCGCCGCGACAGCCGGAGCCCCCGACGCGCGGGCCGGTCACGGCGCCTGAGGCCGCGGCGCCCGAGGCGGCCTCCGACCGCGTCTGACGAACCGGCCGGAGCCGCGCTGGGCTGACCCCGAGGTCTGGCCGGCCGGAGCCGCGTCTGGCTCAGCCCCAGGTCCGGCCGGCCGGTTCCTTGACGGTGCGGTTGAGCCGGTTGAAGAAGTTGGTCAGCGCGATCTCCAGGTTGATCGCGCCGATCTGCTCCTCGGTGAAATGGGCGTTGACCTCCTCCCAGATCGCGTCGGTGACGCCCTCCGCACCGTCCTGCAGCCGGGTGGCGGCCTCGGCGAGTGCCAGGGCCGCGCGCTCCGCGCCGGTGTAGAACGGTGCCTCGCGCCACGCCGCCACGTTGTGCAGCCGCTCGTCGGTCTCACCGGCCTTCTTCCCGCCGGTGACGGAGGCGTAGACACATGCCGAGCAGCTGTTGATCTGGCTGACACGCAGGTGGACGAGGACGAGCAGCTTCGGGTCGACGCCCCCGGCGGCGATCGCCTTGTGGAGGTGGGTGATCGCGGTCCACAGATCGGGGTTGTCCGTGTTCTTGTTCTTGAGCCGGTTCTCCATGGGGAGTGCTCTCCTTGATCGGGGTTACGTTCCGGGGCTGGTGCCCGTCACCCCTATGACGGAGCAGCTTCCAGAGAGGTAACACCATGCCTGACGCCCATCCCGCGGATCCGGTCGCCGACGCCTTCGAGACCCACCGCGAACGGCTCCGAGGCGTCGCCTACCGCGTCCTCGGATCACACGCCGACGCGGAGGACGTGGTCCAGGAGGCATGGCTGCGTCTCTCCCGCCAGGACAGCGACACCATCGACAACCTCGGCGGCTGGCTGACCATCGTGGTCGGCCGCATCAGCCTCGACGTCCTCCGGTCGGGCCGGACCCGCCCGGAACTCCTCTTCGGCGACGAGGCGGCCGAAGTCACCGTGACCCTCGACGACGCTCCCGCCCCGGAGGACCTCGTGGCGCTCGGGGACTCCGTCGGCCTGGCGCTCCTCACGGTCCTCGACTCGCTGCGCCCGGACGAACGGCTGGCGTTCGTCCTGCACGACGTGTTCGCCGTGCCCCACGGGGAGGTCGGCACCATCCTCGGCAAGTCCGCCGACGCGACCAAGATGCTCACGAGCCGTGCCCGCAGGAAGGTACGGACCGCCCAGCAGCCGGCGAGCACCGGGCGGCGACACCGCGAGGTGGTCCAGGCGTTCCTTGCCGCGGCCGGCGAGGGCCGGTTCGAGCAGCTGCTCGAGGTTCTCCACCCCGAAGTGAAGTTCACCGTCCACACGCCGAACGGCCGGTTCGTCACGCTCGGGGCCACCGAGGTCGCAAGCCGCGCGCGCGTGGCCGGCGCGGCGGCGCGGGGACATGCGGCGACCGTCAACGGCCGCCCCGGTGTCATCGCCTGGAACGAGGACGGCACCCCGCTCTCCCTCCTCGTCTTCACCGTCGCCGACGGCCGCATCACCGAGATCACCGCCATGGTCGACCCGACCCGACTCGCGCTCATGGACCTGCCGGCCCCGGTGTGACAGCCGGTACGTCCTAGCGGCGACGGCCGCCCGGCCCCGGTGCCGGACGGCCGTTTCCCGGTGGATTCCCGGGTGGTTTCCTGGTGGCTTCCGCGCCGGAACGCCGCCAGACCCTTGCCAGTGCAATTTCACATTACTATGGTACTGCTCGCACCACCGCTGGAAAGAACGTCAACTCGACCTGAGAACAAGTGAGTTGACTGGGAACCACCCCCACATCCCCCTCCGTCCACAGGAGTTCTGGTGTCCCAGCACAGATCCGTGCGCAGCGCCCTGCTCGCCTCCGCACTCGCGGCCGGCCTGCTCGTACCACTCGGACAGACCGTCAGCCAGGCGGCTGAGCCGCTGAGTTCACCGACCGCCCCGGCGTCGGCCCGGCCGCCGCACCCCTACGATGAGGTCGACCGGCTCGCCACAGCGCCCCCGGCCGTCGCGGCCCCCGCGCCCGCTCCGGGCGGTGGGGCCTCAGCAGGCCGCATACCCGGCGCCGCCCCCGAGACCTCGACCGACTCCGCCCCCGCGTCCGCCGCGGGCCTCCCTCGTGCGCAGCGCCAGGCCGCCGCCGCGCCCTGCACCCTCGACGGCGTCACCGGCCTCACCCCCGAGCGGTTCGCCGACTTCCTCGCCGACCCCGCCGTGACCGCCGACGACTGTCTGCGCGGACTCGTCTGGACGTGGGACGCCCGGCTCACGCCGGTGATGTCCGACGCCCACGTCCAGGCCGTCGCGCGCCGCGCCACCACCCTCGCGCCCGGCCACGACGGAAAGAACTCCTCCCACCTGGAGGAGATGTTCACCTACCTCCACGCCGTGGCGTACCACGACTTCTCGCGCGACGAGATCGACACCACCGACGCCCCGACCGTCGACGCCGTACGGCGGGCCGTCGCCGCCTACGGCACGGCCCCGCGCACCTTCGACGTCACCGCCACCAACGCCGACACCCTCCGCGAGGCGCTGTACGCGGCGAGCGCCCCCGGCCTCCGCCAGCACCAACTGCCCCTGATCCGCAGGGTGCTCGCGACGATGGACGCCGCCCACCCGGCCACCCACCTCGACCCGGCCTGGGCGGGCGCCGCACTCGCCGGACTCTCCCTCAACTACCTCGGCGTCTACCCCGGCAACCAGGACACCGCCTTCCACAAGGCCGCCGCCGCCGACCCCGCGTACCGCGCCGCCTTCAAGGCCTTCGCGGGGTACGGACACCTGAAGGGGACCGCCAACAGCTGGGTCGCCCGCGACGCCCTCGGCGAGTACGGCCGCTTCGGCCAGATCGAGGGCCTGCGCCCGGCCGTCGTCGCCGACCTCGGCGCCCTGCTCGGCCCGGTCGAGACCACCTTCGGCACCGGCAGCGCGCAGTGGGCCTCGCTGGTCTCCTGGCTCAACGTCTACGAGGCCTGCGCCCCGTACGGGGTGTGCAAGGCGGACATCGAGCGCCGGATCTTCCCGTACACGTACACGTACGACAGCGGCGCGATCAAGGTCCGCACCGGCCTCCCGCGCACGACCGTCGACACGCTCTACTACGCGAGCAAGCAGGTCAAGGCGCAGTTCCACCGGGTCCTCGGCACCCTGGAGCCGCTGGCCGGCGACCCCAACACCAGCCTGAACATCGTCCTGTACGCCTCGCGCGCGGACTACGAGAAGTACCACCCGATCCTGACCGGGATGGACACGAACAACGGCGGCATCTACATCGAGCGCGGCGCCACCTTCTACACGTACGAGCGGCGCGTCCCGCAGGACTCCTCGCTGACCCTCGAAGAGCTGTTCCGGCACGAGTACACGCACTACCTCAACGGCCGGTTCGCCGTGCCCGGGTTCTTCGGTGAGGGCCCCTGGTACCAGGACGACCGCACGACGGCGATGGACGAGGGCACGGCCGAGTTCTTCGACGGAGCCACCCGCGACGACGGCATCGCCGTCCGCAAGTCCCTGGTCCGCAGCGTCATCGCCGACACGGCGGGCGGCGGACCACGCATGACGGTACGTCAGATCCTGAACGCCACGTACGACGGCGACGGCTTCCGCTTCTACGCGTACGCCGGCACCTTCTTCGAGTACCTCTGGACCGACAAGCCGGCCGCGCTGCGCGAGATGTACAAGCACCTGCGCGGAAACGACGTCGCCGCGTACGACGCCTGGCGGGCACGGCTCAGCGCGGACGTGACGGTGCAGCGCGACTACGACCGCTTCCTGGACGCGCGGATCGCCGAGGTCGAGAAGCTGTTCGTACCGGCGACCACGTTCACGCCCGTCGACCGGCTGCGGGACTCCAGGGCCGCCGACGTGGCCGCCTCGTTCGCCACGGCGACGTCCAACACCCCCGTCTGCGCGGAGAGCGGCGCGCCGGGCGGACGCCGCTTCACCTGCACCGGCCGCATCACGGCCAACCTCGCGAACGCGGGCAGCGCCGACCAGGTCTTCAAGGACATGTCCGAGACGGTCGACTACTTCCTCCTCGACCGGGCGGGCGCGGCATCGAACAACCTGGCCGACATGAACTGCTCCTTCGGCCCGGTCGACATCTGGACCGGCGGACGCGCGGGAACGTCGAGCTACCACTGCGAGGGCCCGCTGCGCGGCTGACGTGGAAGGGCGGCCTCGCTCGGACTCCGGGTCGGAGAGGGGCCGCCAACCCCTGTGCAACGCAGTTGAGTTGATAGGCCGACCGATCTCTGTTCCCTCCCGAGAGAATGTGACATATTACTGCCGTGTCCAAGAGACTGAGGAGCAGCCTGGACGCCGTGATCATCGGCGCGGGCGTCGTCGGAGCGGCCTGCGCGTACTTCGCCGGCCGTGCGGGACTGACCGTCGCCGTCGTCGACCGGGGTCCCGTCGCCGGCGGCACCACCGGCGCCGGAGAAGGCAACCTCCTCGTCTCCGACAAGGAGCCGGGGCCCGAACTCGATCTCGCGCTGCTCTCCGTACGCCTCTGGAGGGAACTCGCGACCGTACTCCCACCGGACATGGAGTACGAGACGAAGGGCGGCCTGGTGGTGGCCCCCGACGCCGCCACACTCAAGGCCCTGCGCGCCTACGCCGAGAGCCAGGGGGCGGCCGGGGTGGAGGCCGCCGAGATCGAGGGAGAGGCACTGCGGGAGCTCGAACCACACCTCGCGGACGGCCTCGCGGGTGGTTTCCACTACCCGCAGGACGCCCAGATCCAGCCGGCCCGCGCGGCCGCCCGCCTCCTCGCCGCCTCTGGCGCGTCCGTCCACCTCGGAGAGGAGGTCACCGCCATCCTCCGTACGCCCTCGGGCGCGGTACGCGGAGTCCGCACCGCCCGCCGCGAACTCACCGCCCCCGCCGTGGTCAACGCCGCCGGTACGTGGGGTGGAGCGGTCGCGGCGCTGGCCGGCGTGGAGCTGCCGGTACGGCCACGGCGCGGGTTCGTGCTCGTGACCGAACCGCTTCCCAGGGTCGTACGGCACAAGGTGTACGCGGCCGACTACATCGCCGACGTGGCCAGCGGCTCCGCGGCGCTCCAGTCCTCCGCCGTCGTCGAGGGCACCCCTGCCGGGCCCGTGCTCATCGGCGCCACCCGGGAGCGGGTGGGCTTCGACCGCTCCCTGTCCGTCGAGGCCCTGCGCAGGCTCGCCTCCCAGGCCGCCGCGCTCTTCCCGGTACTCGCCGACGTACGGGTACTGCGCGCCTACCACGGCTTCCGCCCGTACCTCCCCGACCACCTCCCGGCCATCGGTCCCGACCCCCGCGTCCCCGGCCTCCACCACGCATGCGGCCACGAGGGCGCGGGAATAGGCCTGGCCCCGGCAACGGGCCTCCTGGTGGCGGCGGCGCTGACGGGGGAGCAGCCCCCGATGGACCGGTCTCCGTTCCGACCGGAGCGGTTCGGGGGCGGGGGCGCCGATGCCGGTGCAGGTTGCTGCCCCGGCGATGACCTCGGCCACGGCTCGGGTCCTGGCGGCGGGCTCGCCTGCGGCTCGGGCCCTGGTCATGGCTCCGACTACGACCCCGCCCCCGACCCCGCCTCCGGACCCCGGGAGACCGCACCATGAGACGACGCCGTACCGCGTCCGCCGCCCGCACCCCGCGTTCGCTCGTCGGCGGGGCGGCCGCGGACGCGTTCACCGTGGCCTACGACGGGCGCCCGGTGGCCGCACTGGCCGGGCAGTCCCTCGCGGCAGCGCTGTGGAGCGCGGGCATCCTGACCTGGCGCACCACGCGCGTCACGGGGGCCCCGCGCGGTGTGTTCTGCGGGATGGGCAGCTGCTACGACTGCCTCATCACCGTCAACGGGCGCCCCAACCAGCGTGCCTGCCTCACCCCGGCCCGCCCCGGTGACACCGTCACGACGCAGGAAGGGACCGGCCGTGCCGACCTCACCGTCTGACGCCGACCCGGCGGACGCGGTCGACCAGACAAGCCGGGCGGACCCGACGGACCCGTCCGACCCGATAAGCCCGGCGGACCCGACGGACCCGGCCGACCCGATAAGCCCGGCTGCCCCAGCCGCCGCCACAAGCCGCTCGGCCCCGTCGGCCCCTGCGTCCCCGTCGGACCCTGCGCCCCCGTCTGACCTCGCCATCGTCGGCACCGGACCCGCCGGCCTCGCCGCCGCCGTTGAGGCGGCCCGGCTCGGGCTGCGCGTCGTGCTGCTCGATGCCGGGGAGCGTCCCGGTGGCCAGTACCACCGGCATCCCGCGCCCGAGCTCGGCGCGCTCCGGCCTGAGGCGCTCCATCACGACTGGCGTGCGTTCGCCCGCCGGGCGGCGGCCCTGGACGGGCTCGTCCGCTCCGGGCGCGTGACCTACCGCCCGCGTTGTCACGTCTGGACCGTGGTGCCCGAGGGCCCCGCCTGGCGGCTGCACGCCGTCGGCACCGGCGACGACACCGCCGTGACCGTACGTGCCCGTGCCGTGCTCCTGGCCACCGGCTCGTACGAGCGCCAACTTCCCTTCCCCGGCTGGACCCTGCCCGGGGTCGTCGCGGCCGGCGGCGCGCAGGCCATGCTCAAGGGCGGGCTCGTCCTGCCGGGGCGCCGCGTCGTCGTGGCCGGCAGCGGCCCGCTGCTCCTGGCGGTCGCGGGTTCACTCGCGGAGGCGGGCGCCCGCGTCCCCGCCGTCGTCGAGGCGGGGACGTACCGGGGGTACGCCGGATTCGCGCCCACCGTGCTGCGCAACCCCACCAAACTCGCCGAAGGCGCCCTGCACGGAGGGGCGTTGCTACGGCACGGGGTCAGGCTCCTCACCCGCCACGCGGTCGTCGAAGCGCACGGTACCGACCGCGTGGAGGCGGTCACCGTGGCGCGGCTGGATGCCGACTGGCGTCCCGTACCCGGCACCGGGCGGCGGATCCCCTGCGACGCGCTCGCGGTCGGCCACGGGCTCGTACCGCAGGTGGAACTGGCCACCGCCCTCGGCTGTGCGACCCGGACGGCCGCCGACGGAACACCCGCCCTCGTGCTCGACACCGACCAGTCGACCTCCGTTCCCGGCATCTGGGCGGCAGGAGAGCCCGGCGGCATCGGCGGCGCACGACTGGCGGTCCTGGAAGGCGAGTTGGCGGCAGCCGCCGTGGCCCGGGCCCTCCAGGGAGCCCGGCCGCCGAAGCTCCCCGCCGACGACAGGGCAGCCGCCCGGCACCGCCGCCACCGCGACCGGCTGCGCGGGTTCGCCGAGGCGATGGGGGCCGTGCACCGGCCCGGCGCGGGGTGGGTGGACTGGCTGCGGGAGGACACCGAGATCTGCCGCTGCGAGGAGGTGCCCGTCGCCCGTGTCACGGAGGCCGTCGAGACGCTCGGCGCGCGCGACGCCCGTACGGTCAAGCTGTTCACCCGGGCCGGGATGGGCTGGTGTCAGGGCCGGATGTGCGGCCCCGCCGTGGCGGCGCTCGCGGGGCGGCAGCCGGGTGCCGCCCCTGACGGGGTCCCGGACCGCCGCCCGCTGTCCTGCCCCGTACCCCTGCGTCACCTGGCCGAACTGCCGGAACCGGCAGGGAATCACGACAGCACCTGATTGCCAGTCAAATCCTGCCCCGCTACGGGCTCTTGTGACTCCTCCACCCATCAGTAAAATGTCACACACCACACAAGGGAGTTCCTTCATGTCCCACGAGCAAGCCCCTGTGCACCGCGTCCACCCCTGGCACGGAATCATGGTCGCCACCGCCCTCCCCCTCCGCGAGGACGGCTCCGTCGACCACGACGCCTACGCCCGCCACGTCGCCTGGCTGATCGCCCAGGGCTGCGACGGCGTCGTCCCGAACGGCTCGCTCGGCGAGTACCAGACCCTCACCGACGCGGAGCGCGCCCACGTCGTACGGACCGCCGTCGAAGCGGCCGGGGACGGCGGCCGGGTCATGCCCGGCGTCTCCGCGTACGGCAGCGCGGAGGCCCGGCGGTGGGCCGAGCAGGCCGCCGAGGCCGGGGCCGGTTCGGTGCTGCTCCTGCCGCCCAACGCCTACCGGGCCGACGAGCGTTCCGTACGCGCCCACTACGCCGAGGTCGCGGCGGCCGGGCTGCCCGTCGTCGCGTACAACAACCCCCTCGACACCAAGGTCGACCTCACCCCCGCCCTCCTCGCCCGACTGCACGCCGACGGCAGCATCGTCGCGGTGAAGGAGTTCAGCGGGGACGTCCGCCGCGCCTACGAGATCGCCGAACTCGCCCCCGGTCTCGACCTGCTCGTCGGCGCGGACGACGTCCTCCTCGAACTCGCCCTCGCCGGAGCGGTCGGCTGGATCGCCGGCTACCCCAACGCCCTGCCGCGCACCTGCGCCACGCTCTACCGAGCGGCCGTCGCCGGAGACCTCGAAACGGCGCTTCCGCTCTACAAGTCCCTTCACTCGCTCTTCCGTTGGGACTCGAAGGTCGAGTTCGTCCAGGCGATCAAACTGTCCATGGACCTCGCGGGCCGCCCCGGCGGCCCCACCCGGGCGCCGCGCGTCCCGCTGACACCGGAGCAGGAGGCGGTCGTACGGGCCGCGACGGAGAAGGCCCTCGCGGAGGGCCACGCGTAACCTCCGGCAGGCTGCCGGCCCGTACTCCGCACACAGACCCGAAGGGGACCCATGCGCACCCGTCACGTCTACCACGCGGTGGACTCCCACACCGAAGGCATGCCCACCCGGGTGATCACCGGCGGTGTCGGGGTGGTCCCCGGCGCCACGATGGCAGCGAAGCGGCTCCACTTCGCCGAGCACCTGGACCACGTCCGTACGCTCCTCATGTACGAGCCGCGCGGCCACGCGGCGATGAGCGGAGCGATCCTCCAGCCGCCCACCCGCCCAGACGCCGACTACGGCGTCCTCTTCATCGAGGTGTCGGGGCTCCTCCCGATGTGCGGCCACGGCACCATCGGCGTCGCCACCGTCCTCGTCGAGACGGGCATGGTGCCGGTCGTCGAACCGGTGACCACCGTCCGCCTCGACACCCCGGCGGGCCTGGTGAGCGCCGACGTCCGCGTCGAGGACGGACGGGCTTGCTCCGTCACCCTCACCAACGTGCCCTCCTTCGCCGCGGGACTCGACCTCAAGGCGGACGTGCCCGGGTACGGCACCGTCACCTACGACCTCGCCTACGGGGGCAACTTCTACGCCTTCGTCGCCCTCGAATCCCTGGGGCTGCCGTTCGACCGCGCCCACAAGGACGAGCTGCTCGCCGCGGGACTCGCCGTCATGGAGGCGGTCAACGACGGCCCCGACCGGCCCGTCCACCCGGAGGACCCGGGCATCGCCGGGGTGAAGCACGTCTACCTCGCCGCGCCCGGCTCCGACGCGGTCCGGTCACGCCACGCCATGGCCATCCACCCCGGCTGGTTCGACCGCTCGCCGTGCGGCACCGGGACCAGTGCCCGGCTGGCGCAGTTGCACGCCCGCGGGCTGCTCGCCCCCGGCGTCGACTTCGTCAACGAGTCCTTCATCGGCACCGCGTTCACGGGGCGGATCGTCGAGGAGACGGAAGTGGCCGGCCGGCCCGCCGTCGTGCCGACGGTGACGGGCCGCGCCTGGATCACCGGCACGGCCCAGTACTTCCTCGACCCCGAGGACCCGTTCCCCGCCGGCTTCCTGCTCTGACCGCGAAGGAACCCCGCAACTCCCGCACCCCGGAAGGAGAAACGTGACATTGTACGATGCTCCTCCCTGACTTCTCGGAGGACGCACGATGGGTGACCTGAAGCAGTACGGCCTCGTCAGGGCGCAGGAGCGGCTCCGCGACCAGGTCGGGCACGCCCTCCGCGCGGCCCTGATCGCCGGCGAACTGCGGCCCGGCCAGGTCTACTCGGCCCCCGGACTCGCGAGCGACCTCGGCGTCTCCGCGACCCCCGTCCGCGAGGCCATGCTCGACCTGGCCCGGGAGGGCCTGGTCGAACCCGTCCGCAACAAGGGCTTCCGTATCACCGAGGTCAGCGAGCGGGACCTCGACCAGTTCACCGAACTGCGCACCCTCATCGAGGTCCCCACCATCGGCCGCGTCACGAGGAAGGCCGACCGGGAGCAGTTGGAGGCGCTGCGCCCGGTCGCGGAGGAGATCGTCTCCCGCGCCCGGGAGCACGACCTCATCGGCTACCTGGAGGCGGACCGCCGCTTCCATCTCGCGCTGCTCGCCCTCTCCGGCAACGAACGCCTGGTCGAGACGGTGGGGGAGCTGCGCAAGCGCTCCCGCCTCTACGGTCTGACCGGCCTGGACGAGGCGGGCAAACTCGTCTCCTCCGCCGAGGAACACCTCGAACTCCTCGACCTGATGCTCGCCGGCGACGCACGCGGCGCGGAGGCGTGCATGCGCCGCCACCTCGGGCACGTACGGTCGCTGTGGGCCGACGCCCGCGACGCACCGCCCGGAGGCAAGTAGCGTAGTGATCATGGAATCTGGGACTCCCGCAGCCACCACGACCACCGCCACCGCACCCGGCCAAGCCACCGACCAGGCCGTCGGCCAGGCCACCGACCAGGCCACCGATCAGGCGCCGGCCGATCCCGCCGCCCCCGACGACCTGCTGGCCACGCAACCCGTCGGCTACTGGACCGGCCTGGCGCACTCCACCGTGACCGCACATCTGCGTGACGCCATGGCCCGGGTCGACGTCACGCAGCCGCAGTACTGGGTCCTCAACCACGTACACGCCGGAGCGCGATCCCCGAGCCGCAAGGAGGTCGTCACGCAGCTGACCCCCCTCGCGGACGGGCCGCACGAGATCGCCCGGGTGGTGGACCAGTTGCACCACCGGGGCTGGCTCCGGACCGACGACGGCCACCGCCTCCACCTCACCGAAACCGGAGAGGCCGCCCGGGTCAGGATCCGTGCCCTCGCGACCGAGATGCGTGCCGTGGTCCACGAGGGCATCAGCGACGAGGAGTACGTGGCCGCGCTCAAGGTGCTGCGCAGAATGGTGGCCAACGCCGAGGCCGACACCAGGCCCGGCCACTGACCCCTCGTCCGTGGTGCCACCCTGAGCACCGCTCTGACCTGGACTATCGTCATTGGCTCGGGCATTACCGAGAGTGATCGATTCGGCGATGATTCCCCGTCGGGACCATCTTCCTCGCCGTCGTGCTCGGCGTGTTCCTCATCGTGCTCTACCGCCTCTTCGTCACCCCCGGCCGGGTCGACGGCTGGGTCGCGGAGCACTTCACGGCATCCGACTACGGCCTTCCGCCCCGGGGACAGCTCGACCCGCGCCGCGCCGGCCCGCCCCCGCCGGCCCACCGGGCGGAGAAGCGGCAGGCCGTCGCCGACGCCGCTGTCCCGCACACGTCCCGTCCGCACCCCGCAGATCCACGGGATGGGCCGCTAGGGCGTGTCCGGCGGCATCACCTCGTGTCGTTGTTGGGCCGAACGGGTGAGGAGCGGGAGGATGGGGTCATGAGTAGGTACGAGAGGTACGACGTCACCGACGAGCAGTGGGAGGGCCTCGCCCAGGTCGTGCCCCTGCGCGGCCGTGACGAATGGCCGTCCAGGGTCGACCACCGCGCGATCCCCGAGCAGTACGAATCCGCCGAGCAGCGCCGTATGGTCGTGCTCCGCGTCCAGGTGTTCGCCGACGCCCGTGAGGTCGCCGACTACCTCATCGCCCAGATCCCGGTGCTCCTCGACCTGACGAGCGCCGACACCGAGGTCGCCAAGCGCATCCTCGACTTCAGCAGCGGCGTCGTCTTCGGTCTCGGCAGCGTGATGCACCGCGTCGACCGGAACGTTTTTCTTCTTGCCCCGGCCGGTACGGAGGTCGAGGGCGCGGAGGGCGAGGACGAGGAGGACGCCGTCGGCGGCAGGACCGCCGGGGTCCCCCGATCGTAGGAAGGTCATCTAGCCGTAACGGTTCGTCAGGGAATGAACTGCGTACGGTCCGGGCATGGACCTCACCGGCGGCTTCACGCTCGATCGCTCCACCCCCGTCGTGCCTTCTCCCGGCACGCGCACGGGTACGCACACGGGTACGCACTCGGGCACACGCACAGGCTCGCTCACAGGCACGCACACGGGCACTCCCACCGGCTCTCTCGCCGGCAGAGCCCCTTCCGCCGTAACCCCCGCCCGAGCCGGTGCGCCTTCCGGTCCGCGTGCCTCCGTCCCCGAGGCGCGGGGGCCCGCCGCTTCGGAGAACCGGCGCCGGGGCGGGCCCGGGCGGAGGGCCGACGGGGAGGGTGCCCGCGAGGGAGGGGGCGGGCGGCTCCGCGCCCGGCCCGCCGTCACCGAGCTGCGCCTGTCCGCGTTCGCGGGACACCGCGCCGCCGTGCACCCGCTGGGACCGGTCACCCTGTTCGCCGGACCCAGCGGCAGCGGCAAGTCCACCACCCTGCGGGCGTACGAGGCACTGGCCCGGCTCGGCGCGGGCGACCCGCTCCACGAGGTGTTCCCCGACGCCGCCGACTGCGTCCCCGAGCGGGCCCGGCCCGACGCCCAGGGCAGGCGCGGCTTCCGGATCGGTTGCACGGTCGACGGTCCTGAAGGCCCGGTCCACCTGGACCTCGCCGTCCAGGCCGAACCCCGGCTCCGTATCGTCGGCGAGCGGCTCACCGGCCGCGGCCGCACCCTGCTCGCCACCGCCCTGCGCGACCCCGGCCGCGCCACCGTCCAGGCCGAGTGGCACACGGCCGGTTCCACCCCCGTCACCCGGGCGCCGCTGCCCGACGACCTCCTCGGTACGGCGCTGCTGCCGCTGCGGGTCGCGGGGAAGACCCCCGGGCAGCTGGAGGTCCTGGCCGCCGCCGAACAGATGGTCATCGGGCTGCGGTCCGCCTTCGCCTGCGACCCCCGGCCCGAGCGGATGCGGGCCCCCGTCCTCCCCGGTGAGGGACGGCTGCGACGCGGCTGCGGCAACCTCGCCGAGGTGTTGCACCGCACCCACACGGACTGCCCGCGCCGGCACCACCGCCTCGCGGCCGTGGCGGCGGCGGGCTGCGCGGGACCCGTCGCAGGGCTCGGGGTACGGGAGCTCCCGGAGGGCACGGTCCTGGCGGTCCTCGAACGAGGAGCCCGGCCCGCGACCCCGCTCGGCCGCCTCGGCGACGGGGAACTGCGCTATCTGGCCCTCGCCCTCACCCTCCTCACCGGCCCGGGAGTGCTGGCGATGGACCAGCTCGCCGAGGTGCCCGACGCCATGCAGTCCCTGACGCTGCTCGCCGACGGCCTCGACCGGGGGCTCGACGGGCGGCAGGTGGGCGAACTGCTCCGCCTCGCCACGGGCATCGCCGACGACGGACACATCCGGGTCGCGGGAACGGTCGGGACCGGGGCGGCGGAGGAGGCACGCCGGGTGGCCGGGGTGACGGTGGTGGACCTGAGTGCCTGAGGGAGACGGTGGTGGGCCTGAGTGCCTCGTGGTCACGGTGATAGACCTGAGTGCGTGACGGACAACGACGTAACGGGACTGCAGCGCAGGTTGGTCGAGTTCGCGGCCGCCCGCGACTGGCAGCCCTACCACACGCCCAAGAACCTGGCGGCGGCGCTCAGCGTGGAGGCATCCGAACTCCTGGAGATCTTCCAGTGGTTGACGCCCGAGCAGGCGAAGCGGGTGATGGACGATCCCGGTTCCGCGCACCGGGTCGCGGACGAGGTGGCGGACGTCCTCGCCTATCTGCTCCAGTTCTGCGCGGTGCTCGGGGTCGATCCGCTGGCCGCCCTCGCGGCGAAGATCGACCGGAACGAGGTCCGATTTCCCGTCCGGAGGCGGGGCGGAGGGGGTGACGAGGGGGACACGGCCGACGATCGTCACTCTTCGGAGTGAGGGACTTTTCCCCGTCGAGCTTCCTGTCCACAGATTTCCGAATTCCCCTGGTGCCGGGGCTCAGGCGGCTTCACTCTGGGTAGTGGACTCAGTGGGCAGATAAGTCGTACGAACGGGGGCGGCGTTGATGGAAGCGGAGCGACTCATCGCGCTTGGCCGGCAGGCGCTGGCCGAGAGCGGAACGGCACAGGACATCGTGGTGGAGGCCTGGCAGGCCCAGGCGCTCGCCCAGGCGATAGGGAACCATCTCGCGCTCTGCGGACCGCAGGAGCTGCGCGGCGAGGCGCGGGGGCTGAGCGAGACGGGGGAGTATCCGGCGTGGGGCGCCGGAGGGCCGCGAGCGGCCCAGCTGTCCGAAGTGGCGGATCCGTGCGGGGCGTTGACCCTGCTCGGGGAGCTGCTCGGGGAGGTGGGCATCGCGCTGGTCGGCGTGGCGTGCGCCACCGACGAGGAGGGGCTCTACTGGCAGTGCATCGAGGCCATCGACGCCGCCGACGAGTCGAGCGACCGGGTGCGCGGGATGCTGCGGCGCCTCGCCGTGCGGGACGGGGAGCGGGCCCGCCCTCCCGACGCCGCCCGAGGCCGCGCGGGCCCCGGACGGGGCCGGTGGTGAGCGGCGCGCGCCGACCGGCCGGAGACGCCGGACTTCCAGGGCGTGTCCGGCGGATCATGGCCGGGGTCCTAGAGGGCGGGGCGCTCCGGGCGGTCCTGCTCGCGCTGGGGCTGGAGGTCCGCGTCCAGCTGGGAGAGGTCGGCGGAGAGCGCTGCCATCAGCTCCTCCATCTGCTGGAGCAGACCCTTGGGGGCACCGGCGCCCTTCTGCTCGGGCACGGACTGCGGTACCGGCTGCTGCTCGGGCACAGCCCGCTCCGGCGCGGCTTCCTGGGACATGGGGGCCTCCTCGGCCCGGACCCCGCGCCGCCGAGGGCGGGGTCACGAGTGAGAGCGACGCGCCGGCAGCGGCCGCCGGCACGTGGGCCGGGCGGTCCGGCTCCGCCCGAGCCAACGACGGGCGCCGGGCCCCGGTCACTGGCCGGGGAGGACGCGGCCCGCCAGGGGGCCGGTTATTCACCCGACCGAGCCGGGGCGGACGACGCGCTGACGGACAGGTTGACACGCACCCGACGGTGCAGGATGGAGGCATGGATCTTCGCATCTTCACGGAACCCCAGCAGGGGGCCGACTACGACACCCTCCTCACGGTGGCGCGGGCCACCGAGGAACTCGGCTTCAGCGCTTTCTTCCGCTCCGACCACTACGTCAGCATGGGCTCGGCCGACGGGCTGCCCGGACCGACGGACGCCTGGATCACCCTCGCCGGGCTCGCCCGGGAGACCAAGCGGATCCGCCTCGGCACCCTGATGACCGCCGGCACCTTCCGGCTTCCCGGTGTCCTCGCCATCCAGGTCGCCCAGGTCGACCGGATGTCCGGCGGCCGGGTCGAACTGGGCCTCGGCGCGGGCTGGTTCGAGGAGGAGCACAAGGCCTACGGCATTCCGTTCCCGAAGGAGAAGTTCGGCCGTCTCGAGGAGCAGCTGGCGATCGTCACCGGCCTGTGGGAGACCGAGGTCGGCAAGACCTTCAGCTACGAGGGGGAGTTCTACCAGCTCACCGACTCCCCCGCGCTGCCCAAGCCCGCCCAGGACAGGATCCCGGTGCTGATCGGCGGGCACGGCGCGAGCCGCACGCCGCGCCTGGCCGCGCGGTACGCGGACGAGTTCAACATCCCCTTCGCCTCCCTGGAGGAGAGCGAGCGCCAGTTCGGCCGGGTCCGGGCCGCGGCCGAGGAGGCCGGGCGGGCGCCCGACGACCTGGTGTACTCCAACGCGCTGGTGGTCTGTGTCGGCAAGGACGACGCCGAGGTGGCCCGCAGGGCCGCCGC
This sequence comes from Streptomyces sp. NPDC002773, assembly GCF_040295605.1. Lineage (NCBI taxonomy): Bacteria > Bacillati > Actinomycetota > Actinomycetes > Kitasatosporales > Streptomycetaceae > Streptomyces > Streptomyces sp. NPDC002773. The sequence continues at coordinate 53,093 of NZ_JBEOVO010000032.1, read as the reverse complement.
CATCGGACGGGACGTGGACGAGCTGAAGGCGAACGGTCTCGCGGGCTCGCCCGCCGAGGTCGTCGAGAAGCTCGGGCGGTACGCGGACATCGGCTCCTCCCGGGTCTACCTCCAGGTCCTGGACCTGGACGACCTGGACCACCTGGAGCTGGTCTCCGCGCGGGTCCAGTCGCAGCTGGGATGAGAGGGGCGATCCGATGAAGCCGGTCCCCGCGCTCGCCGAAGCCCTCGGGGCGGGAGTCCTCGTCCTCGACGGCGGCCTGTCCAACCAACTGGAGGCGCAGGGCTGCGACCTCTCGGACGCGCTCTGGTCCGCGCGACTCCTCGCGGACGCCCCCGAGCAGATCGAGGCGGCCCACGCGGCGTACGTACGGGCCGGTGCCCGGGTGCTGATCACCTCCAGCTACCAGGCGACCTTCGAGGGCTTCGCCCGGCGGGGCGTGGGCCGGGAGGAGGCGGCCCGGCTCCTCGCGCGGAGCGTGGAGCTCGCCAGGGCGGCGGCGGACGGAGTACGGGAGGAGGTCTGGGTCGCCGCGTCCGTGGGGCCGTACGGCGCGATGCTCGCGGACGGCAGCGAGTACCGGGGGCGGTACGGGCTGTCCGTACGGGAACTCGAAGCGTTCCACCGGCCCCGGATCGAGGTGCTCGCGGCGGCGGGGCCGGACGTGCTCGCCCTGGAGACCGTTCCGGACGTGGTCGAGGCGGAGGCGCTGCTGCGGGCGGCCGAGGGGTGCGGGGTGCCCGTGTGGCTCTCGTACACGGTCGGGGGCGGGCGGACCCGGGCCGGACAGGACCTGGCGGAGGCCTTCGCGGTGGCCGCCGAGAACGAGGGGGTCGTCGCCGTCGGCGTCAACTGCTGCGATCCGGCGGAGGCCGGGGCGGCGGTGGAGCTGGCCGCGGCCGTGACCGGGAAGCCGGCCGTGGTCTACCCCAACAGCGGCGAGCGGTGGGACGCCGGCGCGCGGGGCTGGCGGGGGGACATGGCCTTCGACCCGGCCCGCGCCACCACCTGGGCCGCGGCCGGCGCCCGGCTCGTCGGTGGCTGCTGCCGGGTGGACCCGGCCACGATCACCGCGCTCGCGGGGTCACTGACCACCGAGGACTGAGCCTGAGCCCCGACCCCGGCCCCCCGGCTGCCCCCGCCCCCCGGTGGCGGGGCGCGGGAAAATGCCTGGTCGGGAGGGGAGAGGGGAACCATACTCGGACGGGTGTTCCTGACGATCAGTACGACCGGCGACCAGGAGCGTCCCGCGACCGATCTCGGCTTCCTGCTGCACAAGCATCCCGAGCGGGCGCAGACGTTCTCGACTTCCCACGGCACGGCGCACGTCCTCTACCCCGAGGCGAGCGCCGAGCGGTGCACGGCGGCACTCCTCCTGGAGGTGGACCCCGTGGCGCTGGTGCGCCGCGGCAAGGGAAAGGGCCGGGGCGGCGCCCCGGACTCCGCGCTCGCGCAGTACGTGAACGACCGGCCCTACGCCGCGTCCTCGCTGCTCGCCGTCGCCCTCGCCGCGGTCTTCAAGACGGCGCTGCACGGCGTGTGCAAGGCGATGCCCGAGCGGGCCGCCGCGCCGCTGCCGCTGCGCGTCGAGGTCCCGGTGCTGCCCGCGAGGGGCGGCGCGGACCTGGTGCGCGCGCTGTTCGGGCCGCTGGGCTGGGACACGGTGGACGCCGAGCCGGTGGCGCTCGACGCGGAGTTCCCCCAGTGGGGCGACTCCCGCTACGTACGGCTGGTCCTGGAGGGCGAGCTGCGGCTCGCGGACGCCCTCAACCACCTCTACGTCCTGCTGCCGGTCCTCGACGACGCCAAGCACTACTGGGTGGCGCCCGACGAGGTCGACAAGCTGCTGCGCGCCGGTGACGGCTGGCTCGCCGGACACCCCGAGCGGAAGCTCATCACGGCCCGCTACCTCTCCCGCCGCTGGGGCCTGGCCCGCGAGGCGACGGAGCGGCTCGAACTGGTGCGGCTCGCCGAGGCCGAGGGCCTGGACGTCGACGACGTCGACAACGCCGTGGACGAGTCGACCGACACCGAGGAACGACCGGTGCCGCTGGCCGAGCAGCGACGGGAGGCGATCCTCGGCGCCCTGGCGACGGCGGGAGCGGCCCGGGTCCTCGACCTGGGCTGCGGACAGGGGCAGTTGGTGCAGGCCCTGCTCAAGGACCCGCGCTACACCGAGATCGTCGGCGTCGACGTCTCCGTGCGGGCGCTGACCGTGGCCGCGCGGCGGCTGCGGCTGGACAGGATGGGGGAGCGGCAGGCCGCCCGGGTGAACCTGGTGCAGGGCTCGCTCGCGTACACCGACAAGCGGCTCACCGGCTACGACGCGGCCGTGCTGAGCGAGGTGATCGAGCACCTGGACCTGCCGAGGCTGCCGGCCCTGGAGTACGCGGTGTTCGGTTCGGCCCGGCCGCGTACGGTCCTCGTGACCACGCCGAACGTCGAGTACAACGTGCGCTGGGAATCGCTCCCGGCCGGGCACGTCCGGCACCGCGACCACCGCTTCGAGTGGACCCGGGAGGAGTTCCGGAGCTGGGCGGCCTCGGTCGCCGGGCGGTACGGGTACGACGTCGGGTTCGTTCCCGTCGGCCCCGACGACCCCGAGGTCGGACCGCCCACCCAGATGGCCGTCTTCACCCGTACCGACGAGACCTTGAAGGAGGTCGCGGCATGACCCGTACGCTCCCCGTCACCGACCTGTCCCTCGTGGTGCTCGTCGGGGCCACCGGCTCCGGCAAGTCCACCTTCGCCCGGCGCCACTTCAAGGCGACCGAGATCGTCTCCTCCGACTTCTGCCGGGGGCTCGTCGCCGACGACGAGAACGACCAGTCCGCGAGCAAGGACGCCTTCGACGTCCTCCACTACATCGTGGGCAAGCGGCTCGCGGCGGGCCGGCTCGCCGTCGTCGACGCCACCAACGTGCAGCAGGAGGCCAGGCGCCAGCTCGTCCAGCTGGCCAGGTCGCACGACGTGCTGCCCATCGCGATCGTCCTCGACCTGCCCGAGGACGTGTGCCGCGCCCGGAACGCCGTGCGGCCCGACCGCGCCGACATGCCCGCGCACGTCATCCAGCGCCACCGCCGCGAGCTGCGGCGTTCGCTGCGCGGCTTGGAGCGCGAGGGCTTCCGCAAGGTGCACGTGCTGCGGTCCGTCGAGGAGGTCGAGGACGCCGAGGTTGTCCTGGAGCGCCGCTTCAACGACCTGCGCCACCTCACCGGACCCTTCGACATCATCGGTGACATCCACGGCTGCCGCTCCGAGCTGGAGAGCCTGCTCGCGAAGCTGGGTTACGTCGACGGGCACCACCCCGAGGGGCGTACGGCCGTCTTCGTCGGCGACCTCGTCGACCGGGGGCCCGACTCACCGGGCGTCCTGCGCCGGGTGATGGCGATGGTCGCCGCGGGCGACGCGCTGTGCGTGCCCGGCAACCACGAGAACAAGCTGGGCCGCTGGCTCAAGGGCCGCAAGGTGCAGGAGACGCACGGCCTCGCCGAGACGATCGAGCAGCTGGGGCAGGAGACCGAGGAGTTCCGGGCCGAGGTCGCCCGGTTCATCGAAGGGCTCGTCAGCCACTACGTCCTCGACGGCGGCAACCTCGTCGTCTGCCACGCCGGTCTGCCGGAGAAGTACCACGGCCGCACCTCGGGGCGGGTGCGTTCGCACGCGCTGTACGGGGACACCACCGGCGAGACCGACGAGTTCGGGCTGCCGGTGCGCTACCCGTGGGCGGAGGACTACCGGGGGCGGGCCACCGTCGTGTACGGGCACACGCCCGTGCCGGACACCTCCTGGATCAACAACACCATCTGCCTCGACACGGGAGCGGTCTTCGGCGGGAAGATGACCGCGCTGCGCTGGCCGGAGCGGGAACTCGTCGACGTACCGGCCGAGCGCGTCTGGTACGAGCCGGCCCGGCCGCTCGCGACCGAGGCGCCGGGCGGGCACCAGGGGCGCCCCCTGGACCTGGCGGACGTGCACGGCCGGCGGATCGTGGAGACCCGGCACCTCGGCAACGTCGCGGTGCGGGAGGAGAATGCGGCGGCGGCCCTTGAGGTGATGAGCCGGTTCGCGGTCGACCCGAGGCTGCTCGCCTACCTGCCGCCGACGATGGCACCGACCGCCACCTCGAAGGAGGAGGGCTACCTGGAGCACCCGGCCGAGGCCTTCGCCCAGTACCGGGCGGACGGCGTCGAGCGGGTCGTGTGCGAGGAGAAGCACATGGGCTCCCGGGCCGTGGCCCTGGTCTGCCGGGACGCCGACGCGGCGCGTGAGCGCTTCGGCGTGGACGGCGACGGGGTGACGGGCGCGCTGTACACCCGTACGGGACGGCCCTTCTTCGACGACGTCGCCGTCACCGAGGAGGTCATCGGGCGGCTGCGGACGGCGATCGGCGCCGCCGGGCTCTGGGACGAACTCGGCGCGGACTGGCTGCTGCTCGACGGCGAACTGATGCCGTGGTCGCTCAAGTCGGCGGGGCTGCTCCGCGCGCAGTACGCGGCGGTCGGCGCCGCGTCCGGTGCCGTCTTCCCCGGCGCCGTGTCCGCCCTCGAACAGGCGGTGGCGCGCGGGGTCGAAGGGATCGACGGGCTGCTGGCCAAGCAGCGGGAACGCGCCTCGGACGCGGCGGCGTTCACCGAGGCGTACCGCAGGTACTGCTGGCCGACCGAGGGGCTCGACGGCGTGCGGTTCGCCCCGTTCCAGCTGCTCGCGGCGACCGGACGCTCGCTCGCGGCCGTCCCCCACGACGAGCAGCTGGCCTGGCTCGACCGGCTCGTGGAACACGACCCGACCGGGCTGCTCCAGCTCACCCGCCGACTCGTCGTCGACACCGGCGACGAGGCCTCGGTACGCGCGGGGGTCGACTGGTGGCTCGACATGACCGGCGCGGGTGGCGAGGGCATGGTCGTCAAGCCGCTCGCGGCGCTCGTCCGCGACCCCAAGGGCCGGCTCGCGCAGCCCGGGGTGAAGGTGCGCGGCCGGGAGTACCTGCGGATCATCTACGGCCCCGAGTACACCCGCCCGGAGAACCTGGAGCGCCTCCGCCAGCGCTTCCTGGGCCACAAGCGGTCGCTGGCCCTGCGCGAGTACGCCCTCGGCCTCGAAGCCCTCGACCGCCTGGCGGAAGGCGAACCCCTCTGGCGCGTCCACGAGGCCGTCTTCGCGGTCCTCGCCCTGGAATCGGAACCGGTGGACCCGAGACTCTGACGCGGAGGGGCGCCCGGGGTACCGCGTGGTGTTCGACCCGGCTCCGCGGGGTCGGCGCACGGACCCGGCCGGGGGGCGCAGGGGGGCCGCTCGCGGCGCTCCCCTGCGCCCCCCGTGCCCGTTGACGTGTTTCTTCCGCACCCTCTAGCGTTCTTCACCCCATGACGTGACGCAGTGTCAACAATGTGACGTGGCACGACACATGAGGTGGGAGCACGCACGCGAACGCGCCGGTCGATCACCGGTGGGCGGTCTTCCCCGGAGGGCCCGAGGACGGTACGGGGGTGAGCGGACGGTGAGTCTCTTCGGCCAGGACCGCTCCTTCCTCCACGCCCTCCCGGCGGCCGACCGGCGGTCCCTGCTCACCGAGGGCGCCCGGCGCGTCTACGAACCGGGGGAGGTGATGATCCGCGAACGCGACACCAGCGCCTTCGTCCTCGCGCTCCTCTCCGGCTGGTCCGTCGTCTCCGTGGGCACCGAGCGCGGATCGCGGCTCATCCTCGCCCTCCGCGGCGCCGGCGAGGTCGTCGGAGACCTCGCCGCCGTCGACCGGCGCCCGCGCAGCGCCAGCGTCACCGCGCTCGGCACGGTCGAGGCCGTGGCCATCTCCGGCGACCGGTTCCGGCACTTCCTCGCCGCCCGGCCGCACGCCACCGCGCTCATCATGCGCCAGCTCGCCACCCGGCTGCGCAGCGCCGACGTCGAGCGCCGCGCCCTCGCGTCCGAGACCGTCCTCCAGCGCCTCGCGGCCCGGCTCGTCGAACTGGCCGAGCGCGCCGGACGGCAGGCCGGAACCGGGACCGTACTCGAACTACCGCTGCCCCAGCACGACCTGGCGGCGGCCATCGGAGCCACCCGGGAGGCGGTGGCCAAGGCGCTGCGCCTGCTGCGGGAGCAGGACGTGGTCCGCACCGCGAACCGCACCGTCGTCGTCATCGACATGCGGGTCCTGGTGCTGCTCGCGGAGGGGCGCGCACGCCCCGGCGCAGCCCCGGCGGACGAATCTCCACCGGTTGTGTAAACGGCTACATCGCCGGCCGCGGAACGCGGCCAGTCTGGACACGCACCACCACGGCACCAACGGCACCAGGGCATCACACAGGGAGTCCGAGTGAGCAGTGCGGGAGTGAACGGGGAAGGGGGCGGAGAAGTGGCCGCAGAAGCGGGCGGCATCCACCGGTTCGTCGTCTTCGGCGACATCTGCGGATCCGGCACCCTGGCCATGGCCGAGAAGAAGCTCCAGCGGACGGCGATGTACGCCGCGTTCGACGACGCGTACAGCTCCGTCGGCGTCGAACCCGGCACCTTCCACCAGGAGGACCGGGGGGACGGCATCCTCGCCGCCCTGCGCCCCGACGTGCCGCCCACGCTCATGGTCGGACGGTGGATCGACACCCTGTACGAGAGCCTGCGCGCCCACAACCAGGGCCGGACGCGGCCGCTGCGGCTGCGGATCGGCATGAACGCGGGGCTCGTCGTCCAGGACCGCCACGGCCTCGTCGGGCGGGCGGTGGACCTCGCCGCCCGGCTCTGCGACAGCCCGCCGGCCAAGCGGATCATGAACGAGGCGCCCGAGGTCGCCCTCCTCGTCGTCGTCTCCGACTGGCTGTACGGGAACGTGGTCGCCGAGGGCGGGCGGTACGTCGAGCCGGACCACTACCGGCAGGCCCGCATCCGGTCCAAGGAGACCGACGAGGCCGCCTGGTTCCACGTACCGCGCAGGCCCGCGCCGCCGCTCATCGGGCCCGAGGGGGAGCTGCCGCCCGAGGGGGAGCGGGCGGTGGCGCCGGCAGGGGGGTCACGGACCGGCGTTGGGCCGTCGCGGGGGGACGGCCCAACGCCCCGGACCGGGGGAGGGAACCGTACGTACCACGTCGGCGGTGACCTGCTCGACGTCCACGGCAACACCATCCACGGCGGTTTCACCGGCATCCGCAAGAGCACGGCGGGTGAGGCGGAGTGAGTGACGAGGACGGGTCTTCGCCGCAGAACGACGCCCCGGACGCCGGGCAGGGGCAGGGGCAGGGGCAGGGTCAGACCGACCGGCCGGACGCACCGGGCCGGGGCTCCGACCGGGGCGCCGACCGAGGCGACCGCGGCCCGGACCGCGGTGCCGGTCGTGAGGGCGGGCGCGGGGCCGAGCGGTCCGACGTCACCGGCGAACAGCCGCGCGAACCGAGCGTCTTCGCCGCCGCCGACCGGGGGCCCCTCGGCGGCGAGAGCGACACCGGCGGCGCCGCCACCGCGCGCCGGGCCGTCCGCACTTGGGCCGGCGGCGGCGCCGACCGCCTCACCACCATCCACGGCGACGGCACCGTCTTCGAGGGCAACCAGATCTTCGCCCTGTACGGCTCCGACCGCTCCTCCCACTTCGTACAGGGCCCCGTCCCGCCGGAGACGCTCGACCACCTCGGCCGGGTGTACTGCGCGACCTCCGGCTACCGGCGCATGCGGGACCGGCTCCGCGACCACCGGGTCCTCGTCCTGTGCGGCGAACCCGGCAGCGGCCGCAAGGCCACCGCGCTCGCCCTGCTCGACGAACTGACCGGCGGCAAGGTCTTCCGCCTCGACCCGCGCCACGGCGTCGACGAGATCACCGAGGACGCCCTCCAGGAGAGCGGAGGCCACCTCCTGGAGCTGCTCGCCGAGGACGTACGCGCCGAGAGCGAGCCGCGCCCCTCACGCTCCGGGCGCGGCGAGCACGCCGCCACCGCCCGCCACTCTTTCACCCGCCTCTCCGAACTCCATCTGGACCGCTTCGGCGACCTGCTGCGGGGCCGGGACGCGTACGGTGTCGTCCTCGTCGAGAACGGGGAGCTCGCGGACCGGCTGCTGCGCGGACGGTACGGGACGTACTGCGCGCCGCCGCCGGCGGACGAGGTCCTCCACCGCCACCTCTGGCACCTGCTGCGCGCCGAGCCCGACGAGGCCCTCGGCGCCGCGCGGGCCCGCGCCGCACGGCCGGACGTCGTCAGCGCCCTGGGCCTGGAGGAGCTGCGCCCGCGCGAGGCCGCCCGGCTCGCCGACCACCTCGCCCGGCACTGGCACGGCGAGATGACCGAGGAGCAACTCCTCGTCGAATGCGCCTCGTTCGTACGCTCCCAGGCCCGCGAGTGGTTCGCGGGCGCCGACCGTCCGGGCGCGCTCCCCGAGGCCCAGCCGGCCCTGAACGCCGGGGCGTTCCGTATCGCCGTCGCCGTCTTCAACGGCTCCGCCTACAGCCTCGCCGCCGAGGCCGCCGAACTCCTCGCCTGGGAACTCGCGGTCACCCTCGACCCCGAACACGCCCCGGGCCGACGCCTGTTCGGCACCCACGCCGAGCACCGGCCGGTGCAGGCCCGCGCCGTCCTGGAGGACGGCGAGCTCGACCTCGGCCCGGCCAAGGTCCCGGTGCGCGCCGTCCGCTTCCAGGGCGAGGCCCTCGCGGCCGCCGTCCTCGGCGAGGTCTGGCACGGCTACCACAACGTCCGTGGCCCGGTGGCACGTTGGCTGCGGTCGCTCTGCGACGACCCGCGCCCCGAGGTGTGGGTACGGGCCTCCGTCGCGGCGGGCGTCCTCTGCTCCTGGGACTGGATCCACGGCTTCCGTGAGCTGGTGGTGCCGCTCGCCGTGACCGACGAACCGGTCGCCCGCATGGCCGCCGCCACCGCGCTCGCCGAGGCCGCCCGCGACCCGCGCGTCCGGCCCGCCGTCGCCGCCGTACTCAAGGACTGGGCCGGGTCCGGCGACGACGCGCTCGTCAGGACCGCGCTGCTCGCCCACGGCTACGTCCTGGCGGCGGGAGGCGTCCCCGGTTCACTCGACGCCCTCGCCCGGGTCGTCAGGGCCCGCGAGGCGACCGACATCGACGTGCTCGTGCCCGCCTCCTTCAGCGTGGCGCGGCTGCTCGCCTCCGGTGAACCCGCACCCGTACTCCGACGGCTCCGGCAGTGGCTGGAGGACGGACGGCAGAACCTGGCCAACCTGGTCCACCTCGCCGTCATCCGCGCCCTGAGCACCCGCACCACCCACCTCTGGGGGCTGCGGGAGGTCCCCGAACTCGACGGCCACGCCGCCCGCCCCCTGCTCGTCGCCCTCCTCGCGACCCGGCCCGACCTCGCACCGGAGCTGGCGTCGCTGCTGCGGCACACGCTCACCACGGCCCGCTCGGGGGAGGCGGCCCTCGAAGCGTTCGGCGGTCTGCTCCGGCGGGCCGCGAAGGACCCGGAGTCGGTCGGGCACGTGTGCGCCTTCCTGCCCCGCCTCGCGGTGGACCGCCGGGACCGCGACCGGCTCAGGGGCTTGCTGAACGAACTGGTCCGGGACCGCGACCGGCCCCTGGACAGAGCCGCGGCGCGCCGGATGTGGGACGCCGTGACGGAAGGAGCGAACCGATGACCGGGCCCGAGCAGGACAGGAACGCGCGGCCGGACGAGCGGGCGCGCCAGGACGACAGGGGGCGCGAGGAGAGCGGTCGTGACGGCCGGGAGCGGCAACGGTACGAAGGGCAGCAGCGGTACGAAGGCCAGCAGCGGTACGAAGGGCAGCGGCAGGAGCGGCAGCGGTACGGGGGGCAGAGCGACGGTCGGCGCGGCGGCGGGCGCGGCGACGAGGACCTGGACAGGGACCTGGGCCCGGCGCAGGAGCCGGACCCGGATCCGGACCCGGACCGACGGCAGGACCAGGGGCAGGCACGCGTACGGCACCAGTTCCAGGGACCGAGGGCCGGGGAGGCCGCCGGCGGGCGTCCGCGCGGGCCGCTGATCGGGGAGTACGCGCCCCCGTACCGCCGCAGGAGCGGCCGGGTCGCCGCCGTGCTCCTCTACCGCAACGGCGGCCACCGGGTGGTGTGGCCGGACCGTACGGAGGACGTGAACAAGCCCATGTTCGGCTCCCCGTACACCGTGTTCGAGGTGCAACTCGGCCGAAACGTCACGGAGTTCAGGCTCCAGCTGCCGGCTGCGGGGGACGGCGTCTTCTTCGAGGCCGTCGCCAAGGTCCAGTGGGTGGTGACCGACCCGCACCTCGTCGTCCGCGAACAGGTCGAGGACGTCGCCGAGCTGCTCCACGACGAACTCCTCGACGGACTGCGCAGGCTCTCCAGGAGGTTCCGGATCACCGAGGCGCAGCGCGCCGACGAGGCGGTACGGGAGGAGCTGAGCGCCGGACGCCTCAGCTTCGGCCGGGACATCGGGCTGCGGACCCGCGTCCTCGTCTTCATCGACCTCGACGCCTCCGTCAAGGCCGAGGTCTCACGCCGTGACAGGGTCGGCGTCACGATGGAGGCCGACGAGCGCGTCGCCGAGGCGGAGCGGCGCAGGGAGGCCGCCGACCGGGTCCGCGTCGCCGACCGCGCCCGCGAGTTGGAGGCCCTCTTACGGCGCGGCGACCCGGCCCAGATCGCCCACCACATGGCGACGCACCCCGACAAGCAGTGGGAGATCCGCACCCAGCTCCAGCGGGAGCGGCGCGAGAGCCAGGAGGACTACCTGGCCGTCTTCAACCGGCTCCTGGACACCGGCGTCCTGGAACGGCACGACATCGGCGAGCAGATGTACCAGGTCCTCATGTACCTGCGGACCCAGACCGGCACCGTCCTCGACGGCATCACCGACCGGGTGCTCAACCCCTCGGGCGGCGCCCAGGGGCGCCGCCTCGCGCTGGAGGACGCGCTCCCGGAACCGCGCCGCCCGGACTGGGACGAGGAGCACGCGGACGCCCCGCGCGACCCCCGGGTCTACGAGCCGACCCGGGTCGAGTCCGGCTCCGAGCGGGAACGGGAGCGGGGCCGCGACGGCGACCACCGCGACCGGAGCCGGCCGCGGGACCGCGACGACGACGGCCGCGACCGGTACGAGGAGGACCCGTACGAGCGGCGCGATACGTACGAGCGGCGGGACGCCTACGAGCGGAACGACCGGTACGACCGCGACGACCCGTACGACCGCGAACGGCGCGACCGCTCCCCGCACCCCGCCCGCCCGGCCAGGCCCAGCGCCGAGTTCGACGACTGGGACGACGCATGACGCCCCCGCCCACCGGGCCGAACCCGGGGGAGACCCCTGCGCCGGCCCCCACCGCCGCACCGACGCCCACCCCCGTACCGCCCCCCGCCCCCGCCCCCCTACCCCCCGAAGAGCTCCGGTTCATGGCCGAGCGGCTGCTCACCACCGTCCGGGAGGACATCGGACGGGCCGACACCAAGGCCGCGATCCTGCTCTCCGGTGCGCTCGCCTTCCTCGCCGTCGTGTTCTCCGCGGACCGCGGCCCGCTGCCCGCCGCCGGTGCCGGGCTCGCGTTCCTCCTGGTGGCGGGCGCGCTGTGGACGGCGGGCGTCCTGATGCTCGTCTCCGTGGTGCTGCCCCGCACCCGGATCGGGGCCGACCGCACACTGCTCCGCGCCCTTGCGGCGGGCCCGTCCGAGCCCGCGCTGCGCGAGCGGCTCTCCGCGTCCGGCGCGGACGCCACCGGCTGGCTCCTCGAACAGGCCAGCGTGCACGGGCTCGTGCTCGCGGCGAAATACCGGTGGCTGCGCCTGGGCGTCTGCGCGCTCGTGCTCGGCGCCCTCCTGGCCCTCTTCAGCGAACTGTGGTGAGAGAGAACATGCAGTGGACCGACAAGGGGGGCGCCCTGCTCCTCGCCGGGGCGCTCCTCGCGCTCTCCGGCCCGTTCGCGACGCCCACCGCCTCGGGCGCGCCCCGTACCCCCGCCGGCAAAGTCGCCGCAGCACCCGCGGCGCCCTCGGCGCCCGCCGTGCCCACCGCGCCCGCCGATCCCGCCGAAGGGCCCGACCCGATCGACTTCGCCGTCGTCGTGGACCAGTCGGCGAGCCTCGCCGACGAGGACCTGGCGCGCGAGACGGAGGCGGCGGCGCTGATCGGCCAGGGCGAGATATCGGAGCGTTCCCGGGCCACCGTCATCGGTTTCGGCAGCTCGGAGAAGCCCGGCCAGTCGCCCGTACGCGAGGTGTGCCAGCTCACCGCCGTCGACGCGTCCGGACGGCAGCGACTCAGCGACTGCGTCCAGGAGTTGCGGCGGCGCGACCCGGCCCGTACGGGACCGGGCACCGACTTCCCCGCCGCCATCCGCCAGGCCGTCACCCGCCTCACCGGCGCGGGGACCCCGAAGAAGCCCGCCACCCCCAAGGTCGTCTTCCTGCTCACCGACGGCCGACTCGACGTCGCCGACAGCCCCGAGTACGGCTCCGACCGCGAGAGCCGCCAGTCCAACGGGGCGCGGCGGCTCACCGAGGAACTCGCCCGCGCCCGGTCCGCCGGCGTGCAGATCTGGCCCCTCGGCTTCGGCAAGGAGATCGACCGCGCCGCTCTCACCGCCATGGCCGAGGGCGGCTACCGGGGCGCCTGCTCAGAGGTCCCCGGCTCCGTCCCGCGCATGCGGGTCGTCGACACGTCCGCCGAGATCGACAAGGTCCTCCAGGAGACCTTCGCCGCCGCCCGCTGCGCCCGGATCGAGCACGGCACCGTCGGCAAGCCGCCCACCGACCTGACCGTCGTCATCCCGCCCATCGCCACCGACGGCTCCCTCACGGTCGCCAAACGCGACCCCAAGGTGCAGGTCACCTACTACGACCCGGCGGGCCGCAAGGTGCCCGTGCGGGGCGAGTTCGACGGCTCCGAGTTCGAGGTCAGCGGGCAGAACGGCCCGGTCGAGGCGCTGCGCGTGAAGAACCCCATGCCCGGCCGCTGGCGGGTGCACATCGAGGCGCCGGTGGGCCACCGCGACCGCGAGGTCGCCGTCCGGGCGATCTGGCAGGGCCGCCTCCGCTCCACCGTCGTCCTCGACCCGGCGTCACCGCGCGCCGGGGAACAGGTGAAGGTCGAGGTACGGATGCAGACCCGGCGCGGAGTCGTCGTCACCGACCCGAAGCAGCTGGCCGGTCTCGCGGTCGCGGCCGACCTGAGCGGCGCGGGCTTCCAACCCGTCAGCTTCCGGCTCGCCGACGACGGCAAGGCCCCGGACGCCAAGGCCGGCGACGTACGGTTCACCGGCACTCTCACCGTCCCCGAGGGAGCCACCGGCGACCTGGAGCTCGTCACCCGGATGGAGGCGCCCGGCGTCACCTCCGACCGGCGCCCGCTGCACGCCGTCGTCGCGGCGGAGGCCCCGCTCGTGACCGCCGCCCTCACCGTCGACGGCGCCACCGTGCACCCCGGGGGCACGGTCCGCGGCACCCTCGACGTCACCAACAACGACTCCGCGCCGCACACCCTGCGACTCGCCCTGGGCGACCAGACCCCCGGCGCGGAGCTCGCCGTCACCCCGGCGACCGTCACGGCCCCGCCGAACCGCAGCACCAGCATCCCGTTCACCGTCACCGTCGGCGAGGGCACGCCCCTCGGCGAGCTCGGCGGCCAGGTCACCGTCGTGGACACCGGTGACGGCGACCGCGTGCTGCGGGGCGCCTTCCTGGACGTCCGGGTGGTGGCGCCGCCGACCTGGTGGGAGCGCTGGTGGAAGGCCGTGGCCGGAGGGGCCGCGCTCCTTCTCCTCCTCGGCCTCTTCGTGGGGATCCGGCTCGCGGCCCGGCGCCGCCGCCGCGATCTGACCGGCGTCACGCTCGAACTGTGCCAGGAAGGGCGGCGGGTCGACTCGCTGACCGTCCGCCGCGGGCAGAGCCCCGGCGGTGCCTTCGCCTTCGGCGTCGACGAGCCGTACGGGGCACCGCCGACCCTCCGCCGGATCCCCGGCGGCGGCTCCTCCTCCACCGCCCACGTGCTGCGCCGCACCGGCACGGGCGAGTTGCTGCTGCGCCCCCGGGGCGGCGGGCAGGTCCCCGTCAGGACAGGCGAGCCGACCGGTCTCGGTGACCACGAACTCGTCGTACGGGCCGGCCGGCCGGCCCCGCGCGGCGCCCGCGCCACCCCGTGGGCCCGCCGCCCGAGCCGCGGAGGCACCAGGAGCGGGGGAGCGGGCGATACGAGCGGAGGCACTGGCTCCGCCGGCGATACGGGTCCGGGCGCCCCGCCCGGCGCGAGCGACTACGACGGCCACTTCTGACCGGGTCACCGAGGAGAACGACATGAAGATCTACCAGCCCATGCTCTTCGTCGGACTCGGCGGAACCGGCGGACGCATCGGCAGCGAACTCGAACGCAGCCTGCGCCGGGAACTCTGCGGCCCCGACGGCACCGACCTCGTCGACGGCGGCCGCCGCCTGCCCTTCCAGCTCCCCGACTGCCTCCAGTTCGTCTACGCCGACTTCAGCGAGGGCGAGCTGCTCGGCCAGCCGCAGTTCAAGGCGAAGGGCGCCGAGGGCGCCGCCTTCGCCCGCACCTCCCGCATGATCCGCGACCTGCTGCCCACCGACTTCGACTCCTCGCCGGAGATGACGGGCATGCTGCGCGTCGCCGTCCCCAAGGAGACCCGGCTCTGGCTGCCGCCGCACGCCCGCCAGCCGCGCGTCGCCCCCCTCAACAACGGCGCGGGACAGCTGCCGACCGTCGGCCGCGCCGCACTGTTCGCGACCCTGCGCTCCGGGCTCGAACCCGTCCTGCGCCAGCTCCGCGAGGCGATCGGGGCCATCGGGCAGTCCGCCGGCGACCTGCGGCGGGTCGGCGGCGGCCGGATCAGGGGCTGCGACGTGTTCGTCGCCTTCTCCGTCGCCGGCGGCACCGGGGCGGGCATCTTCTACGACTTCATCCACCTCATCGGGCACGAGTTCCGCAACGCCGGGGTACCAGGGGTGAAGATCTACCCGCTCGTCGTCATGCCCTCCGCGTTCCCGCCCGAGGCCGGCGGCGGACGCGACGCCGAACTCAACTCGGCCCGCGCCCTCGTGGACCTCTCGCGGCTCGTCGACGACCAGAACGTGCCCGACGCCCTCGACCAGGTCGGCGACGTCGAGGACCGCGGCCGGCTCAGCGTCACGTACCCCGGCGAGGGCGTCGTCGCCCTGCGCCCCGCCACCATGCAGACCGCCTTCCTCTTCTCCAAACCGTCCGTCATCGGCAGCGAGGACCTGCGCCGCTCCATCGCCGCCATGGTGCTGTCGCTGATCGGCACCGACCTCGGCGACGACAACGGCTCGGCGACCCGCGTCGAGGAGGACTACCAGTCCTTCGCCGCCAGCTTCATCAACAAGAGCGTGGAGCGCTCCACCCCGGCCCGCTCGGGCATCGGCTACCGCGGCATGTCCACCAGCCTCGCCGCCTCCCTCACCGTCCCCGCCGACGACCTCGCCGAGATCGTCGCCGCCCGCCTCCTCGCCCAGGCCGTACGCGGCATGTCCGAGCGCGCCCGGCGGCCCGACCGGGAGGGACAGAACCAGGTCAGGGAGCTCTTCACCCGTTCCGCCGTCGGCCGCCTCTGGACCAGGGAGGCCCCGGACGTCCCCGCCCCCGAGCAACTCCCCCGGGGCAAAGGGAAGATCACCCAGGAGCTGCGGAACCGGCTCGGGGACATGGAGGAGGCCCTGCGCCACCTCGACGAAGGTCTCGCCCGGGAGATCCCCCGCCTCGCCGAGGACTTCAGGCCGAGCGCGGGCGTACGCGAACTCCTCGGCCACATGGACCCGTTCCAGATCGAGGTGGTCCTCGCGGGCCTCCCCGCCCACCCCGACCGGGTGGCGAGGGAAGGCTTCACCGGCATGCTCGACAACCGGCGCAACGAACCCGAACGCCCCCCGAACGTCCAGCCCTCCGCCCCCGCCATCCCCTCCATCAAGGGCGGGGTGGGCGGCGTCGTACCGGCCCGGTGGAGCGACCCCGACGTCCAGGACGCGCTCGCCGCCCAGGAAGCCTGGTACCAGTGGCGGGCCCGTACCCTCTGGCACCGCGGCTGGCAGGCCGGCGAAGCCCAGTGGCGGCCCTCCCTCAACACCGTCTCCGCCGAGATCGCCGAACTCACGAAGGCGCTCCGCGCCCACGAGTACGACGAGGCGAAGTCCTTCGCCGAGCGCCGCCGCGACCTCTACCGCGACGACCGCGCCGGCATCGCCTACCTGCTGCCCCCGCAGAACACCCTGCGCGCCTTCTACGACGACGTCGTCGACCGCCTCGCCCAGAGCCTCGGCCTGCCCGAGTCGGCCGACCCCGCGTCCCTCCTCGGCCGGCTCGTCGGCCCCGACGACTGGCGACACGCCCTCGACACCGTCCGCCGTTCGAAGCCCAGCGCCGCGGTGAAGGAGATCAAGCAGGTCGTCGAACGGCGGGTCAAGCGGCTCTTCGGCGAGGCCAACGAGGACGCCTTCGCCCGCCCCCTGCTGCCCTCGATGGAGCTGCTGCTCCGGGCCGCGTCGGGCGACGAGACCGCGGAGGCCAAGGTCGACCCGCGCTGGCTCGACCAGTTCCGCGCCCGCCTCGCCGGGCTGATCCCGGTCGGCTTCGTTCCCGACGGCAGCGGCCCGCTCAAGATCCTCATCGTGCACCCGGCGAGCGAGTCCGACGGCCGGGCCCGCGACTACCTGGAACAGGAACTCAACCTGCCCTCCCGGGTGACCCCGGAGAGCCGGGCCGGCGACACCGACTCCATCACCGTCGTCTTCTTCCGCAGCGGCATGAACCTCACCGACATCTCCGAGGTCCGCGGCGTCCTCAGCCTCTGGGCCGAGGCCCGCGACGCGGCAAGCGAGGACGACTTCCTGCCCTGGCGCCAGCGGCTCGGCTACCAGGACGACTGGCTGGTCGCCACCGAACACGACCGGCAGCGCATCCTCCACCGGCTGCTCTGCGCCATGTGGAACGGACACGTCGGCGCCGAGGGCCCGGCCGACTCGCCCCACGTCGTCCGCATCCGGCTCCAGGACGGCGAGTCCGCGACGATGTCGCTCCGCCTGGAGGGCTTCGACGGCTCGCTCTCCAGCTGGGCGGGACTGCTCCGGGCGTACGAGCGGTGGGCGCTGCTCGACGAGGGACAGATCATCGAGCAGTTCTGCGAACGCCTCATGCAAGCCCTGCCCAAGGGCCTCGCGCAGGTACCGGCCGCCCCGGCCCCGCTCTTCACCCACTTCGTGGAGGAGGTCGCCCCGCGCCAGCTCGCCCTGATCGACGGACTCGCCGCCGAGGCCGCGAGCTACGGCGAATCGGAGAGCGAATGGCTCGCCCCCCTGCGCCACTTCTGGCAGGTCACCTACCCGGGCGCCCTCGACATGCGCTTCCCCAAGGCGGCCCGCGCCAGGAGATCCACCTTGCGGGCCTTGTACGAGCACGCACCACGCCGCGAGGGCCAGGGGCCGGGGCCGGGATTCGGTCAGGCCCAGAGCCACGGCGGGTACGGCCACGGGCAGGCTTCCGGCCACGGGCAGGCTTCCGGCCACGGGCACGGGCCCGGCCACGGGCAGGCTTCCGGCCACGGGCACGGGCCCGGCCACGGGCAGGCTCCCGGCCACGGCACCGCACCCGGCCACGCCACCGCGCCCGGTCACGGGAACGCCACCGCGCCCGGTCACGGGAACGCCACCGCGCCCGACCCCCGTACCGCCTACGGCAACCCGTCCGCGGCGCCGCCGCCGCCCCCCAAGACGTCCATCTTCGGGGACGGCTGGGAGCTGGAGCCCGAGCCGGACTTCGGGCCGGACTTCGGGGACGAGCCGTACCGGGAGGGAGCGTGAGCCAGCGCGTCCTTCCCGAGCGGCCGCTGCCCGGCCACGCCGTCTGCCTGGACCTCCGGTCGGCGGCGGGGGCGTACGACCTCGACGCCGCCGTCCGCGCGGCGCTCGACACCCCGCAGCCCGGCGGCGAGCGGCGTTTCCTCGTCCTCGACGAGGCCGACCGGCTCGTCGCCCACCAGCTGCTCTACGAACGTCTCTCCTCCTACGGACCCGCCCACATCGTCTGCCTGGCCGTCGGCGCCAGGGGCGAGCGGAAGCTGAGCCGCTCCCTCACCCTCCGCCCGCCCGCCGCCGGCGTGCTCTGGCTGTTCGACACGGTCGAGGACGGCGTCCCCGGCGAAGCCGTCCTGCGTCCGCTCGTCGACGTCCTCTCCACCCCCGAGGTCTTCGACGCCGTCCTGCGCGCGCTCGGCGAGGTGGTGCACGGCGTCGCCGTACCGGCCGTACGCGTCCTGGAACACGACCTCACCGAAGAGGCGCGGGCGCGCGCCTGGCGGCAGGCGGTGGAAGGACTGACCGGCCCGGACGTCCCGGCCGGCACCGCGTCCGCGTCCGCCTCCGCCGAGCAGTTGCCGGGCGCCCTCGGGCTGCTTCTCGACGAGGGCGTGCCGCGTTCCCTCGCCGGACACCGCTTGCTCTCGCCGCAGGGCAGGGCGGGGTCCCGGCTCGCCGCCTGCGACGAGGCCGTGGAGGACGCCGTCGACGGCTATCACCGGGTACGGGGCGCGGCGGGGCTGCTCGGCGGCGCCGCGCTCACCGTCGACCTGCCGGGTGACATCGAGCGGGCGACGGAGGAGCTGGCCCGGTTCCGTACCGCCGTCGCGGACGCTTTCGGCGCCGCGGGCGGCAGCAGGCTCACCGCCGAGCACCGGGGTGTGCTCCGCGACCGGGGGGTCGAACTGCCGGAGATGCCACGGGAGATCACGCGCGCCGGGATCGTCCCCGCCCTGCGCGACCACACCCACGACCTGATCGGCAAGGGACTCCCGCTCCGCTCCGTGGCGGCCCGGCTCTCCGCGCTCTCCGCGCGCACGGCTCCCGTCGGCAGCGCCGCCCGGCTCGCCCGGCTCGATGTGATCTGCGGGCCGGAGCGGCTGCGCCGGCTCGGTGGCCGGTACCCGTTCACGGCCGGCGGCTCACGCCCCGTGGCCTTCGTCGTGACCGGAATCCTCGCCCTGCTCGCCGGGCTCGGGCCGGTCTTCGGCTGGTACCTCGGCCCGGCCGTGGGCGTGCTCGCCGCGGGGCTCGCCCATCTGATGCTGCAGCGCAGGCCCAACCGTTCCCCGGACGGGCGGATCGACGGCGGCGGGTCCACGGGGGCGGCGCCCCGGCTCGTCGGCGGGATGCTCGGCGGCCTCGTCGGGGCGGGGCTCGGCGGGTACCTCGGCCCACCGCCCTGGCTGGGGGCCGTGGCGTTCGTCGGGTCCGTCACGGCCGTCGTCCTGCTCGCGCTGCGCGACTGGACCCGGGCCGTGGACGACTGGTGGGAGCGGGCGGACCCGGAGGAGGCCCGGCGGATCCTGCGGGAGATCGAGGCCCTGGTCGTCACGACCGCCGTGCACGACTGGCTCTTCGCCGAGGTGCGGCACCACTGTTCGGCCGGGGCGGGGGCGGTCGCCCGACTGCTCCGCGGCCTCGCGGACACGGCCGACACGCGGGGGCAGGCGTACGGGCGATCGGCCGCGCCGCCGGAGATGGAGGCCGCGCCGGAGGCCGTACGGGAGGCCGTACCGCCACCGGCCAAGGACGGGTCTACGACGTCCTGGAGTTGGGAGGACTGGACGGACGGAGGGGAGGAGGACGTCTGGTCCGACATGGACGATGACCTCCCGCCGGTACGGACCTCAGCACCGCCCCCGACCCCGACTCCGGCCCCGCACGGGACCCCGACCCCGGCCCCGGCTCAGGGCCCGCCCTCGTCCCCGCCCCCGCGCGGCGGCCCCCCGTCCCTCCCCGCGCCCGCGTGGCTCGAGCGGCGGTACGGGGACGGCGGGCCCCTGCTCGTCGACACGCTCGTCGGCGATCTGGTCACCGGCACCCTCCAGATCCTCGACCGGTGCTGGGCGGGCATCGAACGCGACCCCGGAGCCATCGCGCCGGCCGTCCACGAGCAGCGGATCGCGGAGCTCCTGGACGAGACCCGTCTCCGTCTCGAACGCGATGTGGCGGCCTCGCCGCCGCCCCGGTACGACGGCCTCCGCGACCCGCACGCGCTGTCCGGGCCCGCCGCCCTCACCGACCGTTCCGACCGGCCCGACGCCGCCCGGCTCACCGGGGTCGCCCCCGATGCGGTGGCCCTGCTGATCCTGTCCGAGGACGACCCCCTCCGTACGGTCGCGCTCTGCGGCCCCGAACACCTGCGGCTGCTCTCGCACGACCCGCTCGCCGCCCGGCAGGTCCGCTTCGTGCCCGAGGCGATGCGGAGCGGGGCCGCGGGGAACGACATCTGGCGGGGCACCGCCGAGGACGTCGTGTGGACCGGTGCGGGACGCCACGCCGGAATCCTCCGTCTCGTACCGCTGCGCGCGGACGTCGTGCACACCGTCCGCGCCGAGGAGGCGGGAGAAACGTGACCGACCCGAACCAACCGACCGGCCCGGCCGGTTCGGCCGACCCCCGCCACCCCCTCGGTCCGGACCACCCCGACCACCTCAGCCGGCCGAGCCCGCCCCCCCACCCGTACTACCAGGAGCTGGAGTTCCTGACCCCCCAGGAGGCGCGGCTCCGCTTCGCCGTGCGTTTCGGTGAGGACCGCGAGCCCCCCGGCCGCCCGGGGGTCCTCGCGCGCCGGGCGGTCCTGGGGGCCAGTTCGATGCCGGTCATCCAGTACCGGCTGGCCTCGTCGCACGGCGACCCCCAGGCGTACGGGCTCCTGGAGCGGGAGGTGGCGGCCGCCGTCGCCCTCGAACGGCGTTACGGCACCGCCCAGTTCGTGGCCGTCCTGCCCCGGATCGCCGGCTTCGACCTGACCGCCGCCGAGCCCTTCGTGCTGTACCGGCCCCCCGGCGGGCGCCCCCTCTCCGCCTGGGCGGGGAACCTCGGCGCAGACGCCCCGGAGGCCATCACCGGCCAACTCGCCCTCGCCGTCCGCCTCCTGGGCGACCTCGGCCTCGTCCACCGGGCGATCAGCCCCGACACCGTACGGTGGGACGGGGCGCGCGTACGGCTCTGCGAACCGTACGCGGCGCTGCGCGCCGGGGAGGCCCGCCTGCCCTTCGGCGCCGCCCCCTGGGCCTCGCCCGAACAGCGCGCGGGGCTCGGCGACGCCGATCCGCGCGACGACCTGTGGTCCGTCGCCGAACTCGCCTACTACCTGCTCTCCGGCCGCCCCGACCGGGGCGAAGGGCCCCCTGCGGACCTGGCCGACTACCGGCGCCTCGCCGCCCTCGAGCACAGCGGTCTCTTCTCCCCGCGCGCGGCGGACCGCCCGCAGCCGGCCGAGCTGTTGCGGCTCCTGAACGTGCCCGACCCGCTCGCCGCCGCTGTCGGCGCGGCGGATCCGCTCGACCGGTGGCGCGCCGAGTACGACACCCAGATCGCGCGGAAACGCGCCCTCTCCGGGGGATCCCCGCCGAGTACGGGTGCGGGTGCGGGTGCGGCGGGGGAGGCCCCCGAGCCCTCCGTCCGGGACGCGCGACCCCCGCGTACCTCCGTGTTCCGCCGGGTCTTCGGCGGCGGCGAGGAGACGGCCCGCGCCACCGCGCCCGAACCCGTACCGGCGCCGCCCTCACGGAGCCGGATGTGCCCGCACTGCCTGCTCCCCGTCGAGTACGACGAACGGCTCCTCGTCACCATCGACGCCAAGGGCAACCGGATCCCGCTCGACCTCAGCGCCGAACGCCGGCCCGGCCACCGCACGGACGCCCTGCGCAAGGCGTACCACCTGTGCCCCCACACACGGGACGGCGACGAGGGGCACGAACTCCCCGTGCCCTACCTCACGAACGGGGAGCCGCTCTCCATCGCCCTCGTCGGCAGCTCCTCCGTCGGCAAGACCCACCTCCTCGCCGCCATGCTCGGCGAGGTCGAACTCGGCGGCCTCGAACCGTACGGGCTGAAATGCCGGCCGCTCAACCCCGAGGCGCACCGCACCTATCTGCGGGAGCGCGTGCAGAGCCTCCAGCAGGGACGGCAGCTGGCCCGTACCGGACAGCAGACCTTCGCGCGCTTCGCCGACGGTCTGCTCGTCTCGGCGGGCGGCGCGCCACCCCGGCCCGTCGTCTTCTTCGACCTCGCGGGCGAGGACCTCGCCCAGGACAGTGAGGTCGGCCGGTTCCTCATGGGCGTCGACGCGTTCGTCTTCGTCCTCGACCCGCTGCGCGCGCTCCGGCTGCCGTCGCTCAACCCCGTGCGGGAACAGAGCGGGCTGCGCCGGCGCGAGCTCGGCGACGAGGCCTTCGCCACCGTCCTGAACCGCATCCCCCGGCAGCGCGGCGGCCTCGTCGCCGCGCCGGCCGCGCTCGCCGTCAACAAGAGCGACCTGGTGCGGTTCGAGCCCGTCGTCGACCGCTGGCTCGGCCGCGCCCTGCCCGCCGCTCACGACCCCGCCGCCGCGCGGGCCGAGAGCCGGGACGCGTACGCCTTCCTCGCCCAGAACGCCAGCGCCGCCTGGCTCAAGCCCTTCGACGACTGCGCACACTGCACCCTGCACTTCGTCGCCGCGACCGGCGGGCAGGCCCGCGGTGACCGGTTTCCGCACGGGGCCCGGCCGCGCCGGGTCCTCGCGCCACTGCTTTCGCTCTTCGCCATGTGCGGGCTGCTGCCCGGGGCGGAATCCGTGGGGCCCGCGGGGCCCGGAGAGGGGATGTTCCGATGACACGGTCGGAGAACGAGGTCGACCAGATCGTCTTCCGCTGGGACAGCGAGAACCTCACCGGCAGCACGGGCTTCGGGCCGGTCGCCTGGTCGGGGCCCCGCGACGAGGCGGAGAACCTCTTCCGGACCTCGGGACCCGTGCTCCGCGCCAGCGGCGAGGAGACCCGGCCGGCCCTGATCCGGCTCCAGCGCCGCGCGGAGGTGATGCTGATCCGGCGCCTCCCGCTCAAGGACGCCGACGGCGGGACCTCCGTGCTCTGCCACGCCCTCGTCGGTTCCCCCGAACTCCTCGAACCCGCCACCTGCCTCGGGCTCCACGCCTGGACCTGGGAGGGCGCCGACGTCGACGCGGCCCGGGTGCGGGGGCGGCTGCCGGTCGTCCCCGAGGAGGTCCTCCTCCCGGCGACCGGCCGGGGGCAGGCGGAGCTCGACCACACCCTGGCGTACGCCTCCGAGGAACTCACCGGAACCGTCGCGGAGTTGCTCCGCCACCCCGACGAACGCTTCACCGTCCTCGACGAACAGGGCGGTGTCGCCTGCCCCGTGCTCTGGGGACTGCACAGCATGTTCGGGACGCTCACCGACCGCCGGTGGACCTTCGCCACCCACGACACCGCCGAACTCCCCGCGCTCCGTTACGTGTTCGTGGGCCGCTGGTCCGGCGCGGCGAGCCGCAACACCGAGCGCCGCCGCGTCGACCCGCGCGAGCGGAACGGCGACCGGGCGGAGGAGATCGCGGCCCGGCTCGTCCGCCACCACCTGCGGGGGATCGCGGAGGGCGAGGGCGGCGAATACGCGGTCGGCAGCGCCCTCCACGCGGCCTCCGCCGCCCGCCGCGGCCCCCTCCTGGACACGGCCACGCGCGCCCTCGACGCCCTCGACGCCCTCGACGGCCGCGCCGCGGGCCCTGCGGCCCCGCCGCGTGCAGACGTGACCCCGACCGCGAAGCCCGCAGGGCGGCGGTGGGGCTGGACATCGGGCGGCCGGACCGCGGAGGCCCACCCCGGGGACCCCGGGGCAACGGCCCGCCCCGGCCCGGCGGAGCGCCCCGACCTGTGGTTCAGACAGGACCCGGGGCCGGAGTCCCGGCCCGACTCGGACGACTCCGTCGGTACGGACCCGAGGACACCCCCGTACCGCGTCGAGGCGAACGAACGGGAACCCCGCCAGACCGCCCTGGGCGACCCCGCCCCGGAGCCGTCGCAGTGGCCGGGGTCCGTACCGCCGGAATCGTCGCAGTGGCCCGGGTCCGTACCGCCGGAGCCCGCGCAACGACCTGGGTCCGTACCGCCGGAGCCGTCGCACCGGCCCGAGTCCACACCGCCAGAGCCGTCGCAGTCGCCCGGGTCCGTACCGCCAGAGCCCTCGCAGCGCCCCGGGGCCGCTCCCGGGAAGCCATCGCAGCGGCCCGGGACCGACCCGTACCCCCGCCCCGTCCTTCCCCAGGTCCCGCCCGAGTGGACCGGGCCCGGTGCGGCCGCCGGGAGGAGCTGGGCCAGGGCGCGCGGTCGGGAGAGGGACGTAGAGACCGGGCTCGTGCACAAGCTGCCGATGGTGCGCACCGTGGACGAGGCACGCGAGCTCGTCGAGCGGGGCGGCAGCCGCGAGCTGCTCGACGCGCTGCGCCGCCCGCAGGCGTACGTCGTCCTCACCCTCCTCCTCCGCGAGACCGCCCGCCGTCTCCCGTCCTGGGAGCATCCGCTGCGCAGGGAGCTGTGCGAAGTGACCCTCGGCCAGGAGTTCTGGGCCGTGGCGCCCCCGGGCAGCGACGCCGACCCCTCGGACCCGTCGGAGGAGCAGCGCGCGGCCAACGCCGCCGAGCTGCACCGCTGGGCGGTCCGCCCGCTCCTCGGCGGCGGCGACGCCCCGTCCGGCACGGTCGCCGCGCTGCTCTCCCGGCTCCGTACGAGCCCGGCGCCGTCCGCGCGTGAGACCTTCTGGCTGATCGTCGACGGGGAGCGGCCCGGCCTGCCGGAGGCGGTCTGGCTCACTCTCCTCAAGGAGGCGTACGGCGTGCCCCGGGGGCCCGCCCGACCGGGAGTTCCCGCACCCCGGTCCTCCGGCCCGCATCCGGAGGACCCCGGCAACGGCTACACCCGCCGCTTCCTGCGCCGCGCCGGGATGCTGATCGGCGGCCTGGTGGCGGCGATCCTCGTGGTCGCGGCATGGGGGCGGTTCACCTGACGGCGAGGACAGCGAGGACCGGGAGGACGACCGCGACCACGTTCCCGGCCCCGACGACGGCCGCGACGACGGTCCCGACCACCCCCGCCTCCTCCGAAACGCAGGCCCCGGCGGCCCCGCTCCGTCAGGATGGGCGCATGGGATTCCACGTCGATTCCGAGACCGGGCGGCTGCGCCGCGTCATCCTGCACCGCCCCGATCTGGAGCTGAAGCGGCTCACCCCCAGCAACAAGGACGCCCTCCTCTTCGACGACGTGCTGTGGGTGCGCCGGGCCCGCCACGAGCACGACGGCTTCGCGGACGTCCTCCGGGACCGGGGGGTGGAGGTGCATCTCTTCGGGGACCTGTTGAGCGAGGCCCTGGAGGTGCCGGCGGCCCGCGCGCTCGTGCTCGACCGGGTCTTCCACGAGAAGGAGTACGGGCCGCTCGCCGCCGACCACCTCCGCGCCGCGTTCGACTCGCTCGACGCGGTCGCGCTGAGGGAGGCGCTCGTGGGCGGGATGACGAAGCGGGAGTTCCTGGCGGCGCACCGCGAGCCGACCTCGGTCCGGTTCCACGCCCTGGACCTGGACGACTTCCTCCTCGGACCGCTGCCGAACCATCTCTTCACCCGGGACACCTCGGCCTGGATCTACGACGGCGTGTCGATCAACGCGATGCGCTGGCCGGCCCGGCAGCGGGAGACCGTCCACTTCGAGGCGATCTACAAGCACCATCCGCTCTTCACCGGTACCGAGGCGGGGGCCTTCCACCACTGGTCGGAGGGGCAGGCCGACTATCCGTCGACCATCGAGGGCGGGGACGTCCTCGTCATCGGCAACGGCGCCGTGCTCATCGGGATGAGCGAGCGGACGACACCGCAGGCGGTGGAGATGCTGGCCCGGGGCATGTTCGCGGCCGGTTCGGCGCGCACGATCATCGCGCTCGACATGCCGAAGCGGCGCGCGTTCATGCACCTGGACACGGTGATGACGATGGTCGACCAGGACACGTTCACCCAGTACGCGGGACTCGGGATGCTCCGTTCGTACACGATCCAGCCGGGGGACGCGGGGCAGCCCCTGCGGGTGACCGACCATCCGCCGGAGCACATGCACAGCGCGATCGCCGAGGCGCTGGGGCTCCAGGAGATCCGCGTCCTGACGGCGACGCAGGACGTGCACGCGGCCGAGCGGGAGCAGTGGGACGACGGTTGCAACGTGCTCGCCGTGGAGCCGGGCGTGGTCGTCGCGTACGAGCGGAACGCCACCACGAACACGTTTCTGCGCAAGCAGGGCATCGAGGTGATCGAGATCCCCGGCAGCGAGCTGGGCCGGGGGAGGGGCGGCCCGCGCTGCATGAGCTGCCCGGTGGAGCGAGATGCCGCCTGAGCCCGGGGCGGGGCTGTATAGAAATGCCTATATGCGTATACACTTCCAACCGTCCCCGACCGTCGTCCCCCGACCGTACCCATAGGAGCGCGTCCCATGGCCACAGACCTCATCGGCCGCCACTTCCTCAAGGAGCTGGACTTCACCGCCGAGGAGTTCCGCGCCCTGATCGCGCTCTCGGCCGAGCTCAAGGCCGCCAAGAAGGCGGGCACCGAGGTCCAGCGGCTGCGTGGCAGGAACATCGCCCTGATCTTCGAGAAGACCTCGACCCGCACGCGCTGCGCCTTCGAGGTGGCCGCCGCCGACCAGGGCGCCTCCACCACCTACCTGGACCCCTCGGGTTCCCAGATGGGGCACAAGGAGTCGGTCAAGGACACCGCCCGCGTCCTCGGCCGGATGTTCGACGGCATCGAGTACCGGGGCGACAGCCAGGCCGCGGTCGAGGAGCTCGCCGCCTTCGCGGGCGTCCCCGTCTTCAACGGGCTCACCGACGACTGGCACCCCACCCAGATGCTCGCCGACGTGCTCACCATGACCGAGCACACCGACAAGCCGCTGGACACGATCGCCTTCGCCTACCTCGGTGACGCCCGGATGAACATGGGCAACTCCTACCTGGTCACCGGCGCCCTGCTCGGCATGGACGTACGGATCGTGGCCCCCGAGGCGTACTGGCCGGCCGAGGACGTCGTCGCCGCCGCCCGCAAGCTCGCCGAGGCCAGCGGCGCCACCGTCACCCTCACCGAGGACGTGGCGGAGGGGGTCAGGGGTGCCGATTTCGTGGCCACGGACGTCTGGGTCTCGATGGGGGAGCCCAAGGAGGTCTGGGACGAGCGGATCGCCGCCCTCGCCCCCTACTCGGTGACCATGGACGTGCTGGGCGCCACCGGGAACCCGGACGTCAAGTTCCTGCACTGCCTGCCGGCCTTCCACGACCTCGGTACGGCGGTCGGGCGGGACATCCACGCCCGGCACGGCCTGACCGAGCTGGAGTGCTCCGACGAGGTCTTCGAGTCGGCCCACTCGGTCGTCTTCGACGAGGCCGAGAACCGGCTGCACACCATCAAGGCGGTCATGGTCGCGACGCTGGCCGGCCCGACGGCGTAATCCCCTTTACGGGTCCACGCACGCGCGCGCGTACCCGGTCACGGTGCCGGGCGGCGCTGGCCCGGTATCCCCGGCAGGGTGAACCAGACCGCCTTGCCGTGGGCGGTGGGGCGGTGCCCGCAGTCGCTGCTGAGCGCGCGGATGAGGAGGAGGCCGCGGCCGTGCTCCTGCCAGGGGTCGACCTCGGTCCCCGGTTCGGGGCAGACGAGCTCGCCGGGGCGGCTGGGCTCGGGGTCGTGGACCTCGATCTGGCAGCCGCCCAGCCCCGGGAGCAGCTCGACGACGAGCTCGATCGGGCCGCGGCCGCCCGTGTGCTCGACGGCGTTGGCGACGAGCTCGGCGGTGAGGAGCTCCGCCGTGTCGCAGTCGGCGGCCCCGGGGTCGATGTCGGTGAGCGCGGTACGGATCAGGGCGCGGGCGATCGGCACGGCGGCGGTGGTGTGCGGCAGCTGGATGTGCCAGGAGGCGGCCGGGCCGGGGGGCCCGGACGGGGCGGGTCCGGTGGCTTCGGGCATGGAGGGCAGGGCTCCCTTCACCGAGTGGGGGCGGTGGGGCGGCTGGGCGGGGCGTCCCGAGTGGGCGGGGCATCCGGGACGTCCTGGTTTCAACCTTACGAGCTGTAATTTCTCCTTCCAGAGGCGCCCCTCCCTCACCGGCAGGGACCTCAGTCACACGCTTCCCAGGACCTAGGGCGGCCCGACCTCACCCCTCCTTTATCGCGCACTCGTGACGACAGTCACAGTACGGTGATACCCTCCGAACGGAGGAAGGAGGCCCTTCCCGATGAGCCCTTTCACCGGCTCCGCGCCCCGCACCGCGGACTGGCGGCATCTGCGCCTCGCCATCGACCGCGGCGTCGCCACCGTCACCCTCGCCCGCCCCGCGAAACTCAACGCCCTCACCTTCGGCGCCTACGCCGACCTGCGTGACCTCCTCGCCGAGCTCTCCCGCGAGCGGACCGTCCGCGCGCTCGTCCTCGACGGCGAGGGCCGCGGCTTCTGCTCCGGCGGGGACGTCGACGAGATCATCGGCGCCACCCTCTCCCTCGACACCGCCGAGCTCCTCGACTTCAACCGGATGACCGGCCAGGTCGTCCGGGCCCTCCGCGAGTGCCCGTTCCCGGTCGTCGCCGCCCTCCACGGCGTCGCCGCGGGCGCCGGGGCCGTACTCGCCCTCGCCGCCGACTTCCGGATCGCCGACCCCACCACCCGTTTCTCCTTCCTCTTCACCAGGGTCGGCCTCTCCGGCGGCGACATGGGCGCGGCCTATCTGCTGCCCCGGGTCGTCGGACTCGGCCACGCCACCCGGCTCCTCATGCTGGGCGAACCCGTCCACGCCGCCGAGGCCGAGCGCATCGGCCTGCTCTCCGAACTCACCGAGGAGGGCCACGCGGGCGAGCGGGCCACCGCCCTCGCCCGCCGCCTCGCCGACGGCCCCGCCCTCGCCCTCGCCCAGACGAAGGCCCTGCTCACCGCCGAGCTCGACATGCCGCTCGCCGCCTCGATCGAAATGGACGCGGCCACCCAGGCCCTCCTGATGAACGGCGCGGACTACGCCGAGTTCCACGCCGCCTTCACCGAGAAACGCCCCCCGAAATGGCAGGGCCGCTAGCCATGGCGGGGCCGCGGGACACGACCGGCCCGTCAAGGATCGCCGTCGTCGGCGGCGGACCCGGCGGGCTCTACGCCGCCGCCCTCCTCAAACGGCTCGACCCCGCCCGCGAGGTCACCGTCTGGGAGCGGAACGCGCCCTCCGACACCTTCGGCTTCGGCGTGGTCCTCTCCGACGAGACCCTCGGCGGCATCCGGGACGCCGACCCCGCCGTGTACGAGGCACTCCGCCGCGACCTCGTCCGCTGGGACGACATCGACGTCGTCCACCGGGGCCACCGCACCCGCTCCACCGGCCACGGCTTCGCCGCCCTGGGCCGCCGCCGGCTCCTGGAGATCCTGCACGCCCGCTGCACCGACCTGGGCGTACGGCTCCGCTTCCGCACCGAGGCCCCGCCCGCCGACGTCCTCGCCGCCGGCCACGACCTGGTCGTCGCCGCCGACGGCGTCCACAGCCGCACCCGCGAAGCCCACGCCCCGCACTTCCGCCCCACGGTCGCCACCCACCGCTGCCGCTACATCTGGCTGGCCGCGGACTTCGCCTTCGACGCCTTCCGCTTCGAGATCGCCGAGACCGAGTACGGCGTGATGCAGCTGCACGCCTACCCCTACGAGGCGGGTGCCTCCACCGCCATCGTCGAGATGCGCGAGGAGGTCTGGCGGTCGGCCGGGTTCGACGAACTCGACGAGGCCGAGTCCACCGTCCGCTGCGCGAAGATCTTCGCCGAGGCGCTCGCCGGCCGGGAGCTCCGCGCCAACAACTCCACCTGGACCGCGTTCCGTATCGTCGTCAACGAGCGCTGGTCGTACGGCAACACCGTGCTCATCGGCGACGCCGCCCACACCGCGCACTTCTCCATCGGCTCCGGCACCAAACTGGCCGTGGAGGACGCCCTGGCCCTGGCGCACGCCGTCGACGGCCACCCCGACCTCCCGGACGCCCTCGCCGCCTACGAGGCCGAGCGGCGTCCCGTCGTCGCCTCCACCCAGCGCGCGGCCGCCGCAAGCCTCCACTGGTTCGAGGAGCTCGCGGGACGGGTCGACCGGCCGCCGCGCCGGTTCGCCTTCGACCTCCTCACCCGCAGCCGCCGCGTCACCCACGCCAACCTGCGGCTCCGCGACCCGGCCTTCACCGCCGCCGTCGAACGCGACTTCGGCTGCCCGCCCGGCACCCCGCCCATGTTCACCCCGTTCCGGCTGCGGGGACTGACCCTGCGCAACCGGATCGTTGTCTCACCCATGGACATGTACGTCGCCGAGGACGGCGTCCCCGGCGACTTCCACCTCGTCCACCTGGGCGCCAGGGCCCTCGGCGGCGCCGGACTCGTCATGACCGAGATGGTCTGCGTGAGCCCCGAGGGCCGCATCACCCCCGGCTGCACCGGCCTCTGGTCGGACGAACAGGCCGCCGCCTGGAGCAGGATCACCGCCTTCGCCCGTGTCCAGGCACCCGGCACCGCGATCGGCGTCCAGCTCGGCCACTCCGGCCGCAAGGGCTCCACCCGGCGCATGTGGGAGGGCATCGACCAGCCGCTCCCCGAGGGCAACTGGCCCCTGGCCGCCGCCTCACCGCTTCCGTACCGGCCGGGCGTCAACCAGACCCCGAAGGAACTGGACCGGGCCGGACTCACCGCCGTACGCGAGGAGTTCGCGGCCGCCGCCCGCCGGGCCGCCCGCTGCGACTTCGACCTCCTCGAACTGCACTGCGCCCATGGCTATCTGCTCTCCGGCTTCCTCTCCCCGCTCACCAACCACCGCACCGACGCGTACGGCGGCGACGTCGACGGCCGGCTGCGCTACCCCCTCGAAGTCTTCGACGCCGTACGGGAGGTGTGGCCCGACGAGCGCCCCCTGACCGTCCGGATCTCGGCCACCGACTGGGCCGAGGGCGGCACGACCGACGAGGAGGCCGTCGCGGTCGCCCGTGCCTTCGCCGCCCACGGCGCCGACGCGATCGACGTCTCCACCGGCCAGGTCGTCCCCGACGAGACCCCCGCCTACGGCCGCTCCTACCAGACCCCGTACGCCGACCGCATCCGCAACGAGCTGGGGGTCCCGGTGATCACGGTCGGCGCGATCTCCTCCTGGGACGACGTCAACTCGCTGCTCCTCGCCGGCCGCGCCGACCTCTGCGCCCTGGCCCGCCCCCACCTCTACGACCCGCACTGGACCCTGCACGCGGCCGCCGAACAGGACTACGAGGGCCCGGCCGCGCCCTGGCCGGCCCCGTACCGCGCGGGCAGCCGCCGACCCCCCACCGGCCGCCGGGACCCGGCCTGAGCCGTGGTCCGGCCGGGCCTGCGGCGGTGGCGTACATCCCTGGCCTGACCAGGTGATTTTCCTCAGGTATGACCTGCGCGTGGACGAATGATCAAGTGATCGCGTGCGAAGGCCCCTCAGCGGGAGGGCCCGCACGCGTGCCTGAACGGAGTCCTCAATGCGCAAGCCCATGCGGGCCGCCTCCGCCGCGGCCCTGCTGCTCGTGTCCCTGTGCGCCGTGCCCGGCGCGGCCGCGGCCGGCGAACCGGGTCCCGGAGCCTCGCCGGCCCCTCTGCACCGATCCGCCGACGCCGTCCCCGGCCGGTACATCATCACGCTCAAGGCGGGTCTGTCCGGGACCGCGACGGCTCAGAAGGTCGCCGGGGTCAAGCCGCTGTTCACCTACAGCTCGGTGTTCCCCGGCTTCGCCGCCCAGCTCGACGCCGTCCAGCTGGACGCCGTCCGCAAGCTGCCCGGCGTGGAGGCGGTCGAGGAGGACGCCATGGCCAGTGCGACGCCGGTCGGCGACGCGAAGCAGCCCTTCCGTGCGACGTCCTCCAGCTGGGGACTGGACCGCATGGACCAGCCGTACCTGCCGCTGAACAACGAGATCCACGTCAACGGCACCGGCAAGGGGGTCACCGCCTACATCCTGGACACCGGCATCGAGTACGGCCACAGTGAGTTCGGCGGCCGTGCGGTCTTCGGGTTCGACGCGATGGGCGACGGCCTCAAGGGCGCCGACTGCAACGGCCACGGCACCCATGTCGCCGGCACCGTCGGCGGCGCGACCTACGGCGTGGCACGGGACGTCTCCCTGGTGAGCGTGCGGGTGCTGAACTGCGAGAGCAAGGGCACGTACTCGGGGATCATCGCCGGCATGGAATGGGTGGCCGCGAACGCCAAGAAGCCGGCCGTCCTCAACGGCTCGCTGGGGGGCCCGCGCAGCGTCGCCCTGAACACGGCCGCCACCGCCCTGGCAACAGCGGGTGTCCTGCCCGTCGTCGCCGCCGGCAACTCCGCCGTCGACGCCTGCGGGATCTCCCCGGCCGGCGCGGACCGCGTGGTGACCGTCGGCGCCACCGACCACGCCGACAAGGAAACCGACTTCTCCAACTTCGGCCCGTGTCTGTGGATGTACGCACCGGGCGTGGCGATCACCTCCGCGAAGCTCGGCGGGGGCAGCATCGCGTTCAACGGCACGTCGATGGCCGCCCCGCACGTGGCGGGCGTCGCCGCGCTCTACCAGGCCGAGAACCCCAAGGCCACGCCCGAGGCCGTCGCCGCCTGGCTGGCCGAGCAGTCCACCAAGGGCGCCCTCACGGTCTCCAAGGGAAGCCCCAACAGGCTCCTGTACACCGGCGGCCTGTAACCCTCACGACAGGCCCGGGGCTCCGCCGGATCCGCCCGGCGGAGCCGCGGCACCTGACCCCCGGCCGGACGCGTCCTGGGCGGGCTGCTCTCCGGAGAGGAACGGGCGCACGAACTCGGCGCCCCGGTCCCGCAGCAGCTCGTGCAGGGCCGTGAAGACCTCCGCCGAGCGCCGGCCCGGCCAGTCGTCCGGGAGGAGTTCCGCCGGGAGGACCGGGTCCGCGTACGGCAGCCGGCGCCAGGAGTCCAGGGCGAGGAGGTAGTCCCGGTAGGCGTCCTCGGGGCCCGCGGGGGCCGCCCGCCAGGCCCGCAGCACCGGCCCGTGGGCCGCGAGGAACTCCTCGTGGAGCGCGGCGATCGCCGGCAGATCCCACCAGCGGGCCACCGCCCCGGCCGTCGCCGCGTACCCCAGGTGGTCGCCCCTGAAGAGGTCCACGTACGGGGAGAGCTCCAGGCGCTCCAGGGCGTTCCTGGTCTCCTCGTACAGCCGCGCGGGCGCGATCCACACGCCCGGCGCCGCCGTACCGAAGCCGAGCCTGGCGAGCCGGGAGCGCAGCAGGTGGCGCTTGTGGCGCTCGGCCTCGGGCACCGAGAAGACGGCGAGGACCCAGCCCTCGGACAGTTTCGGTTCGGTACGGGCGTAGATACGGCGGTCGCCGTCGTCCAGGAGCCGGCGGGCGTCCTCCGAGAGGGCGTACCCGGCCGACCCGTCCGCCGTACGGCCCGGAAGGAGCAGCCCGCGCCGCTTCAGCCGCGACACCGAGGAACGCACCGAGGGTGCGTCCACCCCGAGCGCCGCGAGCAGCCGGATGAGCGCGGCCACCGGCACCGGCCCGTCGGGCGCACGGCCGTACGCGCCGTAGAAGGAGACGATCAGGGATCGGGGAGTGTGCTGCTCGGCCACGTGATCACCTTAGGGGGTGGCGCCCGCGTCGCGCCCGGGTCCCACCTGGTCCCGCAGCCGGAAGCGCTGGAGCTTGCCCGTGGGCGTGCGGGGCAGCGCGTCCCGGAAGACGATCTCGCGGGGCGACTTGTACGGGGCGAGGCGGGCGCGCACGAAGGCCCGCAGCGCGGCGGCCGTGGTGGCGTCGCGCGGCACCCCGTCCCGTACCACCGTGTACGCCACGACGACCTGGCCCCTCAGCTCGTCCGGGCGGCCCACCACCGCCGTCTCGAGGACGTCGGGGTGGTCGAGGAGCGCCTCCTCGACCTGGGGGCCCGCGATGTTGTACCCGGCCGAGATGATCATGTCGTCGGCCCGTGAGACATAGCGGAACCAGCCGTCGGGCTCGCGGACGTACGTGTCGCCCGTGACGTTCCAGCCCTCCCGTACGTACTCGGCCTGGCGGGGATCGGCCAGATAGCGGCAGCCCACCGGCCCGCGCACCGCGAGCAGCCCCTCCTCGCCGTCCGGGACGTCCCGGCCGTCGCGGTCCGTGATCCGGGCCTGCCAGCCGGGCACGGGGCGGCCGGTGGTGCCGGGCCGGATGTCGCCGTCGGCGGCGGAGATGAAGATGTGCAGCAGCTCGGTCGCGCCGATGCCGTTGATCAGGCGGAGTCCGGTGCGCCGGTACCAGGCGGTCCAGGTGGCCTCGGGGAGGTTCTCGCCCGCCGAGACGCAGCGGCGCAGCGAGCCCACGCCTGGGGCGGTGCCGAGGGCCAGCTCGTCGAGCATGACCCGGTAGGCCGTCGGGGCGGTGAACAGCACCGACACCCGGTGCCGCTCGATCGCCGCGAGCAGCTGCTTGGGCCCGGCCTGTTCGAGCAGGACCGCGCTCGCCCCGGCCCGCAGGGGGAACACGACGAGCCCGCCGAGGCCGAAGGTGAAGGCGAGCGGCGGTGAACCGGCGAAGACGTCGTCGGGCAGCGGGCGCAGGACGTGCGCGGAGAAGGTGTCGGCGACGGCGAGGACGTCCCGGTGGAAGTGGACGCAGCCCTTCGGCTGCCCGGTCGTGCCGGAGGTGAAGGCGATCAGGGCCACGTCGTCGGCGGCCGTCGCCACCGCCGGGTACGGGCCGGGGCGTCGGGCGGCGAGGGCGAGGAGGTCGTCCGGTCCTTCCCCGCCGAAGGGGGTGACGCGGAGGCCCGGGACCCGGGCCGCGACGAGCTCGTCGAGGGTGTGGGCGTCGCAGAGGGCGTGGGTGCAGCGGGCCGCGTCCGCCATGACGGCCAGCTCGGGGGCGCGCTGCTGGGCGAGGACGGTCACGGCGATCGCGCCCGCCTTCATCACGGCGAGCCAGCAGGCGGCGAGCCAGGGGGTGGTGGGGCCGCGCAGGAGGACCCGGTTGCCGGGCCGTACGCGCAGGTCGGCGGTGAGGACGTGGGCGATGCGGTCGACCCGGTCCTGGAGTTCCCCGTAGCTCCAGACGCCGCCCTCGCCGTCGTGGAAGGCGGGCCGGTCGGCGCCGAACCGTTCCACCGTACGGTCGAGGAGTTCCGCGCCGCAGTTCAGCCGGTCGGGGTAGGCGAGCTCCGGGAGGTCGAAGAGGAGCCGCGGCCACCGGTCCGGCGGCGGCAGCCGGTCGCGGGCGAAGGTGTCGAGGTGCGCCGAGGGCGTCAGCTCCATGGGTCCGTCCCCCTGTCGTGGTGGGGTCGTCCGTCGCTCCGTGAGCGTATCGTGTTGGTGACGGCAGTCAACGGTTCGCGACAACGGCGCCTGGGAAGGCCCGGAGAAGGCCACCGGGCCGCGCCGGGACGGCAGGCGCGCCCGACCGCGCAGGGACGAGGACGCCCGGGGGCGTCAGAGAGGGCCCACATGCCCGCATTCTCGCTCGATACGGCACAGACCACCTGGTGTGCGGAGCTCCGCGCCCTCGCCGCCGAACGCCTGAAGCCCCTCGCCGAGAAGGGTGAACCCGGCCGGGTCAACCGCCCCCTCGTCGCCGCCCTCGGCGAACTCGGCCTCCTCGCCCGGCTCTTCGACGCGGGCGCCCTCGACCTCTGCCTCCTGCGCGAATCCCTCGCCCGGACCTGCACCGAGGCCGAGACCGCCCTCGCCCTCCAGGGCCTCGGCGCCCACCCCGTCGCCGCCTTCGGCACCCCCGCGCAGCGCGCCCGCTGGCTCCCCGAGGTCACCGCCGGGCGGGCCGTCGCCGCCTTCGCCCTCTCCGAACCGGGCGCGGGCTCCGACGCGGCCGCCCTCGCCCTCGACGCCGTCCCCGACGGGCGCGGCGGCTGGCGGCTGCACGGCGAGAAACAGTGGATCTCCAACGCCCCCGAGGCCGACTTCGCCACCGTCTTCGCCCGCACCACCCGGGACGCGGGCGCCCGTGGCGTCACCGCGTTCCTCGTCCCCGCCGACCGGCCTGGCCTCGGCGGCGAGCACCTCGACATGCTCGCCCCCCACGCCCTCGGCACCCTCACCTTCGACGGGGTCCCCGTCGGCCCCGAGGACCTCCTCGGCGAACCGGACCGGGGCTTCCGGGTCGCCATGAACACCTTGAACCTCTTCCGGCCCAGCGTCGGCGCCTTCGCCGTGGGCATGGCCCAGGCCGCCCTGGACGCCGCCCTCGCCCACACCGCCGCCCGCCCCGCCTTCGGCGGGCACCTCGCCGACCTCCAGGCCGTCGCCCACCGGATCGCCGAGATGGCGACCCGTACCGAGGCCGCCCGCCTCCTGGTGTACGCGGCGGCCACCGCGTACGACGAGGGCGACCCGGACGTGCCGCGGCGCTCCGCCATGGCCAAACTGCTCGCCACGGAGACCGCCCAGTACGTCGTCGACACCGCCGTCCAACTCCACGGCGCCCGCGCCCTGCAACGCGGCCACCTCCTGGAACACCTCTACCGCGAGGTCCGGGCGCCCCGGATCTACGAGGGAGCCACCGAGGTCCAACGGTCCATCATCGCCAAGGAGTTGTACGCGTCCCACCGCCGTACCGCCCCACCGTCGACAGGAGTCGGGAAACAGTCGACAGGAGTCGGGAAACAGGAGGAGCCGTCCCCATGAGCCTGCACCGGCACAACCCCGCCGAACTCGCCCCGCCCAGCGGCTTCTCCCACGCCGTCACGGCCACCGGCACCCGTCTGGTCTTCCTCGCGGGACAGACCGCCCTCGACAGCGAGGGCGCGGTCGTGGGAGACACGCTCACCGAGCAGTTCACCACCGCCCTCGCCAACCTGCTCACCGCCCTGCGGCACGCCGGCGGCACCCCCGCCGACCTCGCCCGCGTCACCGTCTACACCACCGACGTCGAGGACTACCGGGCCCACGCCCATGAACTCGGCCGCATCTGGCGCCGGTTGGCGGGCCGCGACTACCCGGCGATGGCCGTCATCGGAGTCGTACGCCTCTGGGACGCACAGGCCCGGGTGGAGCTCGACGGCTTCGCGGTCCTGGACGAGCCCGCCCACGCCTGATCTCGCGCGCTGGTGCCGGGGCCTGATCTCGCGCGCTGGTGCCGGGCCACGATTGATCAACTGGTCCCCCGCGCGGGCCGGGCTTAGGGTCGAAAGGTGGACTGACCGGCCCACGGCTCACTCAACCGGCGAGGACCCGAGGCGCCATGAGTACCCCCAAGCCGACGACCCCGGCACAGACCGCCACCCCGAGGAACGGCAGTGACGGCAAGGGCATCGCCCTGTTCGTCATCGCCTCGTGCCAGCTGATGGTGGTCCTCGACATCACGATCGTGAACATCGCGCTCCCACACATCCAGAGCGCGCTGGAATTCTCCACGACCAGCCTGGCCTGGGTCGTCAACGCGTACACCCTCACCTTCGGCGGTCTGCTGCTGCTCGGCGGCCGTGCCGGCGACATCCTGGGCCGACGACGCGTCTTCATCTTCGGCGTGCTGCTCTTCGGGCTCGCCTCGCTCTTCTGCGGACTCGCGCAGAGCGAGTGGCAACTCCTCGCCGCCCGGGCCCTCCAGGGCGTCGGCGGCGCGATAGCCTCACCGACCTCGCTCTCCCTCATCACCACGACGTTCGACGAAGGCCCGGAACGCAACCGGGCCTTCGGTGTGTTCGCGGGTGTGTCGGCCGGCGGTGGCGCGATCGGTCTGGTCGCGGGAGGCATGCTCGTCCAGTGGCTCGACTGGCGCTGGATCTTCTTCGTCAACGTGCCCATCGCCCTGCTCATCGCCTTCCTCACCCCCCGCCACGTCAAGGAGTCCGAGCGGCGCCCCGGCCACTTCGACCTCACCGGCGCCCTCACCTCGACGCTCGGCATGGTGGCGCTCGTCTACGGGTTCATCCGCGCCGCCCAGGAGGGCTGGCGCGACCCGTACACGATCGGTTCGTTCGTCGCGGCGGTCGTGCTCCTGGCCGTGTTCTTCCTCGTCGAACGCCGCTCCCAGCAACCCATCACGCCGCTGCGCATGTTCGCCGACCGCAACCGCTCCGGCACCTACGCCATCATGCTGTGCCTGGCGGCGGCGATCTTCGGGATGTTCTTCTTCCTCACCCTGTTCGTGCAGCAGGTCCTGGCCTTCAGCCCCTTGAAGACGGGCATGGCGTTCCTGCCGGTGAGCGCGATCATCGGGGTCGGCGCGGGGCTCACGTCCACCCTGCTGCCCCGGTACGGGCCGAAGCCGTTCATGGTGACGGGCTCGGTACTCGCCGCGGCGGGCCTCGCCTGGCTGACCCTGACCGATGTGCACTCGACCTATCTGGGCAGCATCCTCGGGCCGATCCTCGTCTTCGGCTTCGGCATGGGCCTGATGTTCGTCTCGCTGACCATCATGGCGCTGTCGAACGTCGAACCGAGGGACTCCGGAGCCGCGTCCGGCCTGCTCAACGCCACACAGCAGGTGGGCGGTTCGCTGGGCCTCTCGATCCTGGTCACGGTCTTCGGCACGGCCAGCCGCAACGAGGCGGACAAGCAGGTCCCCGCCTTCCTGTCCCAGGCGGGCCCGCTGGAGAAGGCCCAGTTCGCCAGGACCGGCCAGCTTCCGCCTCCCTGGGGCGACCAGGTCCTGACCTCCGGCGTCTCCGCGGGCTTCGTCACGGCGGCGATCTTCGCCGTGGTCGGCGCGCTGATCGCCCTCTTCGTGATCCAGGTCAGGGCCTCGGACATCGAGCGGCTCAAGGGCGGCACCCCGATTGCGCCGGGTGGCTGAGTGCGAGCGGGTTCCGCCCCTGTAATGAAAATGATTGTCATCCTGGTATGGTCGGCGCATACCCGCTCGCCGCGCCCTCCGAGGACCCCCTTTGCTCCGCCTGCCCGCGCGCTCCGGCCTGCCCGGAACCAGCCGCACACCCCGTCCAGCCCGCACACCCCGAGCCCACCGCCGTCGCCCGCTCGCCGCGCTCGCCCTCACCACGGTGGCCGCGACCCTGCTCACCGGCTGCTTCACGGGAACGGGGGCAAGGGGCGTCGGCGAGACCTCCGCCGACGGCCGCCTCCGGGTCGCCATGATGCAGCCGCCCCGCTCAGGCCTCTCGCCGCTCTCCGACGACGCCTTCAAGCTCTCCCGCTGGTCCACCGCCGAGACCCTCGTCCGGCTCGACCGCGACGGCAACGCCGAACCCGCCCTCGCCACCGCCTGGCGGCAGACCGGCCCGACCTGGACCTTCACCCTCCGCGAGGGCGTGACCTTCCACGACGGGACGCCCCTGACCGCCGAGGCCGTCGTCCGCTCCCTGACCACGGCGGCGAAGGCCTCGCCCAAGCCCCGCATCCTCGACGGCGTCGCCCTCACCGCCCGCGCCACCGGCCCCCGCACCCTCACCGTGACCACCGGCACCGCCGACCCCCTCGTCCCCCAGCGGCTCAGCTCGCCGCAGCTGTCGATCCTCGCCGCCAAGGCCTACCGGGGCCGGACCGTGAACCCGGTCGGCGCAGGCACCGGACCGTTCGTCCTGGTCCGCGCCGAGGGCACCTCCTCCGCGACCCTCGACCGGTACGACTCCTACTGGGGCGGCCGCGCCAAGGCCGCCGGCATCGACGTGCGGTACGTCCCCGACGGCACCGCCCGCGCCGCCGCCCTGCGCGCAGGGGAGGCCGACATCGTCGAGGCCGTGCCCGTCTCCCAGGCCCGCCTCCTCGACCCGAAGCTGATCACCGAGGTCCCCATGCCCCGGACCAACACCCTCTACCTCAACACCCGCAGGGGCCCGTTCAAGGACCCGGCCCTGCGCGCCGCCGCCCGCGAGGCCGTCGACGCGCGCGCCCTCGTGGCCGGGGTGTACGAGGGCCGCGCCGACGTGGCCGGCGGGCTTCTCGGCCCCGCCCTGCCCTGGGCGGCCGAGCTCCGCACCCCCGCCCGCCGCCCCCACGCGGCCGCCACCCCCAAGGGCGCCACCGTCACCATCGGGACCTTCACCGACCGGGCCGAACTCCCCGAGGTCGCCCAGCTCCTCCAGCAGCAGCTCCAGAAGGCCGGCTTCACGGTGAAGCTGGACGTACGGGAGTACGCCACCATCGAGGCCGACGCGCTCGCCGGGAAGTTCGACGCGTTCGTCCTCTCCCGCGCCACGGTCCTCGACTCGGGCGACCCCGCCGCGTACCTCTACAGCGACTTCGCGGGCGACGGCTCCTTCAACATCGCCCAGCTCGCCGACCCCACCGTCGACCGGGCGCTCGCCGCCGCGACCGGCACGGCGACCGGCGACTCCCGCCGCCGGGCCGTGATCGCGGCCGAGGCCGCCGTACTCGCCACGGACGCGGCCGTGCCGTTGCTGCACGAGCGCGTCATCCAGGGCGACGCGGCGCATGTGGTGGACGCCGCGCACGACCCCCGCGAACGCGAACTCGTCACCGTCGACACCCACGTACGGTGAAGTCACCCGCGGTGACGACCTTGGCGGCCAGGCGGCTCATGGCCACGGCCCTGACGGTCAAGAACCTCCTGACGAGGCCCCGGGCATGAGTAACGAAGAGGGCACCCGCGCCTCCGGGCGGTGGGCCACCCGCACCGGCCGCGAAGCTGCCTCCACCGGCCGCGAAGCTGCCTCCACCGGCCGCGAAGCTGCCTCTGGCCGCGAAGCTGCCTCCACCGGTCGCGAAGCTGCCTCCACCGGCCGCGAGGCTGCCTCCACCGGCCGCGAGGCTGCCCCCACCGGCCGCGAAGCTGCCCCCACCAGCCGGAAGGTGGCCCCCACCCGCGGGAAGACGGCCCCCACCCGCCGGCGGCCCGCCCTCGCCGGTGTCGCCGCCAGGGCCGTCGCCCTGGCGGCCCTCCTCGCCGTCGTCGGGCTGCTGCCGTGGCTCTCCGGCAAGGACCCCGCGCTCGGGCTGCTGCGCGCGCGGTCCGCCGAGCAGGAGCCCACCGCCGAGGCGCTCGCCGCGATCCGCGCCGACCTCGGGCTCGACGCGGGGCCGTGGGGGCTCCTCGGCGGATGGGTGTCAGGGCTGCTCCGGGGCGACCTCGGGGCCTCCTGGGTCTCCGGCACCGACGTCCTGCCCTCCGTCGTGGCGGGCCTCGGGGTCTCCCTGACCCTCATGGGGGCGGCCCTGGCCGTCGCGCTCGTCATCGGCGCGCTGCTCGCCGCGCCCACGCTCGTACGGGGCCGCCCGACGGCCGGCGCGGTCGCCGCGGTGCTCACCTCGCTGCCCGAGTTCCTGCTCGCCCTCGTGCTGCTCATCGTCGCCGGCGTGTGGCTCGGCCTCCTTCCCACCTCCGGCTGGGCCGGACCGGCCCACCTGGTGCTGCCCGCACTGGCCCTCGGGGTCCCGGCGGGCGGCCTGCTCGGCCGGCTCGTCGCCGACGCCGTCCCCGCCGTCCTCGACGAACCGTGGGTGGAGCTGTGGCGCGGCGCCGGAACCGGCCGCGCCCGGATCACCCAGGCCGCGCTCCGCCGCGCCCTGCCGCCGCTCGTCCCGCAGTTCGGCCTCGTGGTCGTCGGACTCACCGGCGGCGCCGTCGCCGTCGAGACCGTGTTCGCCGTCCCCGGCATCGGCCGTACGGCGCTCGGCGCGGCCAAGGCGCAGGACCTGCCGCTGCTCCAGGGCTGTGTGCTCGCCCTCCTCGTCCTCGGCCTGCTGGTCGGCGGCGCGGCCTCGCTCGTACGGCGCCGGATGCTCGGCCCCGCGCTGCGCGAGGCGGGCCTGAGCCTGCCGCCGCCCCGGCGGCCCTCGCCGACGCGGATGTCCGCCGTGGTTCCACTGCTCCTGGCCGCCGTGCTCGCGGGCGTGATCGGCTGGGGGCTGCTCCGCGACCCGTACGCCGTGGACGTCGCCTCCCGGCTCGCCGGGCCCTCCGCCGCGCACCCGCTCGGCGCGGACGCGCTCGGCCGGGACGTCCTCGCCCGACTCGGGCACGGCGCCGCCGCCACCGTCGGCACCGCCGCCGCGGTGACCGCGCTGAGCTGTCTGATCGCCCTCGTGCTCGGCTTCCTGCCGGGTGCGACGGCCGGCCTCGCGGACATCGCCAACGCCCTGCCGCCGGTGATCGTCGGCCTGCTCGTCGCGGCCGTGACCGGTCCCGGCGCGGGCGCGGCGGCGCTCGCCGTGACCCTGGTGTCCTGGCCGCCGCTCGCCGCTCACGCGGCGGCCCTCGCCCAGGAGGTACGCGCCTCCCGCTTCCTCCAGGCCCAACGCGCCCTGGGCGCGGGCCCGTGGTGGATCGCGACGCGGCACGTGCTGCCCTCGGTGGCGGGCCCCGTGGCCCGGCACGCGGTACTGCGGCTGCCCGGAGTCGCCCTCGCCCTCGCCTCGCTCGGCTTCCTCGGCCTCGGCGCCCAGCCGCCCTCGCCCGAGTGGGGCCTGCTCCTCGACGAGTCGGCGGACTACGTCGAACGGGCCCCCGCCGCCGCGCTCGCCCCGGCGGTAGCGCTCGCGCTGCTCGCCGCCTTGGCTGTCAGCCTCTCCAACAGCGCGTCTCCCGCAGCCCGTTCAAGAAAGGCTGGTCCCGTTGCCGCCCCCACGGACTAACCCGCTCCTCGCCGTCGACGCCCTGCACATCTCCTTCGGGGGCGTCGGCGCCGTCCGGGGGATCGACTTCGAGGTGTACGCGGGCGAGGTCTTCGCCCTGGTCGGCGAGTCCGGCGCGGGCAAGTCGCTCACGGCCCGCGCCCTCCTCGGCATGGCGCCCCGCACGGCCGCCGTCTCCGGCCGGGTGCTGCTCCACGGCGCCCCCGTCACCCCGGCCGACCTCGGGCGCCGTATCGCCCGGATCCCGCAGGACGCCCTGTCGGCGCTTTCGCCCGTCCACCGGGTCGAGGACCAACTGGCCCTGTCCGTACGGTCCGTGCAGGGGCTCGGTCGTCGCGAGGCGCGCGCGGCCGCCCGGCGGGCGCTCGCCGACACGGGCCTCGCCCCGGAAGCCGCCGCCGCGTACCCGCACGCCCTGTCGGGCGGCATGCGCCAGCGCGCCGTGATCGCGCTGGCCCTGGTCAACGGGCCCGACCTCGTCGTGGCCGACGAGCCG
Organism: Streptomyces sp. NPDC002773; assembly: GCF_040295605.1. Classification (NCBI taxonomy): domain Bacteria; kingdom Bacillati; phylum Actinomycetota; class Actinomycetes; order Kitasatosporales; family Streptomycetaceae; genus Streptomyces; species Streptomyces sp. NPDC002773. The sequence goes on along the minus strand of NZ_JBEOVO010000032.1, from coordinate 10,314 downwards.
ACCACGGCGCTCGACCCCGACCGCAGGGAGCGGGTCCTCACCCTCCTGCGGGAGCGGTGCGCGGCGGCCGGGGCCGCCCTGCTGCTCGTCACCCACGACCTGGAGGCGGTACGCCGCCACGCCGACCGGGCGGCCGTCCTGTACGCGGGCCGCATCGCCGAACTCGGCCCGGTGGAGCGGGTACTGGGGCGCCCGGCGGCCCCGTACACCCGCGCCCTCCTCGCCGCACTGCCCACGGCCGGGCTGCCGCACCGCTCCCGGCTGCCCGTCCTCGCCGGAGCGCCACCGGTCCCGGGCGCCACGGGCGAGGGCTGCGCCTTCGCGCCCCGCTGCCCGGACGCCACCGCCCTCTGCCACCGCGAGGACCCCGGACCGAGAACCGTCGACGGGCGCCGGGTCGCCTGCCACCACCCCCTCCGGGAGGCCGTGTGAACGCCCTGCTCCAGGTACGCGACCTCGTCGTACGGTACGGCGCCCGCACCGCCGTCGACGGGGTGTCGTTCGACGTGGCCGCCGGCGAGACCGTCGGCCTCGTCGGCCCCTCCGGCTGCGGCAAGTCGACCACGGCCGCCGCCGTCCTGCGGCTGCTGCGCCCCGACGCCGGATCGGTCCGGTTCGACGGCGTCGAGCTCACGACCCTGCCGGAGCGTGAACTGCGGGCGCTGCGACCCCGGTTCCAGCCGGTCTTCCAGGACCCTTACGGGGCGCTCAGCCCGCGCCGCCGCGTCCGCGACCAGATCGCCGAACCCCTACGGGTGCACGGCCACTGGACACGGACCGAAGGCCCCGCGCGCGTCGCCGAACTCCTCGGCCTCGTCGGGCTCGACCCCTCGCACGGCGACCGGCTGCCCCACGAACTGTCCGGCGGGCAGTGCCAGCGCGCCGGGATCGCCAGGGCCCTGGCCACCCGCCCCGAGCTCCTCGTGCTCGACGAGCCGACCTCCGCCCTCGACCCCTCCCTGCGGGCCGGCGTCCTCAACCTCCTGATGGACCTCCAGGACACCCTGGGAGTCGGCTGTCTCCTCATCTCCCACGACCACGCGGCCGTCCGGCACATCTGTGACCGCGTCCTGACCATGCGCGAAGGAAAGCTCGCCGCGTGACCCGCCCGACCCCCCTCGCCCGGCTCCTCGTCTCCAGCCAGTTCGCCTTCAACGTCGGCTTCTTCGCCGTCCTGCCCTACCTCGCCGACCACCTCGGCGGCACCCTGGGACTCGGCGGCGCGCTCGTCGGACTCGTCCTGGGCCTGCGGACGTTCAGCCAGCAGGGCCTCTTCGTGGTCGGCGGGGCGCTCACGGACCGGTACGGCCCACGGCCCGTGGTCCTGGCGGGCTGCGCCCTCCGGATCGCCGGCTTCGGCTGGCTCTCCCTCGCGGCGAGCGCCTGGACGGTGACCGGGGCCGTCGTCCTCGTCGGCTTCGCCGCCGCCCTCTTCTCCCCGGCCGTCGAGTCCGAGATCGCCCGCGAGGCGCTCCGCGCCGAGCGCGCCGGCGGCCCCCGGCGCACCCGGACCCTGGCCCGCTTCTCGGCCGGCGGCCAGGCCGGCGCCCTCCTCGGCCCGGTCGTCGGCGCGCTGCTCCTGCACGGAGCCGGTGACGCCCACTTCCGTACGGCCTGCCTGGCCGGAGCGGGCGTCTTCGCACTCGTCCTCGTCGCCCACGTACGCCTCATGCCCCGGGGCGGCGGCCGGGAAAGGCGCCCGGGGGAGTGGCGGACGGTCCTGGGCGAACGGCGCTTCCTCCGCCTCGCGCTCGCCTACTCCACCTACCTCCTCGCGTACAACCAGCTCTATCTGGCCCTCCCCGCCGAACTGGACCGGGCCACCGGCTCCCAGGCCGCCCTCGGCTGGCTGTTCGCCCTCTCCTCCGCCCTGGTCGTGTTCGGCTCGGGCCCCCTGGAGCGGCTCGCGGCCGCCCGGCTCGACAGTCCGGACATGATCCGCGCCGGACTCCTCCTGATCGCCGCCGCGTTCACCGCGACGGCCGCCCTCAGGTCGTACGAGGGTCTCTGGGCGGCGGTCACCTTCACCGTCCTGCTCACTTTCGGCCAGATGCTGGTGCTGCCCGCGACCCGGGCCCTCCTCCCCGACCTCGTGGACGAGCGCGCCCTCGGCCTGTCCACCGGCGCGCTCTCCTCACTCGCCGGCCTCGTGGTCCTCGCCACGGCGGCCCCCGCGGGCGCCCTCCTCGACCACCCGGGCCCGGCCCCCTGGCTGGTCCTCGCGACGACCCCCCTCCTCGGCCTCGCCCTCGTACCCGGCCGGCCCGACGACAGGGCGGCCGGACCCGCGGCCGAAGGGCGGAACCGGCCCCTCGATCCGGCTTGAGTTCTATCGATGCGCCGCGTACAGCGGGCACGTGGCGGATATGAGGCGGTTACCGCATCCCTCGGCAGGGAGTCCGCTTGCAGCGCGGCTGTCGACAGGCAGAGGCCCACGGCGGTGAGGCCGAAGAGGATGACCCGCCGCCCGGCACGTTCTCCGCCGCGTGCCACCAGCACGGGGCCGAGCGCCAGGAGCCGCCGGTGTCGGCCGCACGGGCGCATCGGGTCGCCCTAGGAAGGGTCCCCGGGCAGGGGCCGGACCGAGGCGACGGCCGTACGCCGCGTCACCGTCGGAACCGGAGCCCGACGTCCCGGCGTCGACGGACGCTGCGGCGTTGCCCGCGGCCACGTGCGTGCGGCGGGTGGTCGCGGAGCGCGGCTACCCGCCGTGCCGGGCGGCGTGGGCTGCCAGGGCGTCGTGGGGGGTGGGGTGATTGTGCAGGAGTTCGTCGAGACCGGTGAGGTGCAGCATGCGGACGAGCCGGTCGGGAGCGGCGGCCAGGACGAGGCTTCCGTCTGCTTCCTGGGCACAGCGCCAGATGCCGACCAGGGCGCTGAAGCCGGCGGAGTCGCAGAAGGTGACCTGGCCCATGTCCAGGATGAGGTGGCGGTGGCCCTGGGCGATCAGGTCGAGGGCCTGAGCGCGGGTGAGGGGTGCGGTGGTGTGGGTGAGTTCACCGGTGACGGCGACCAGGGCGAGGTCGCCTTCGGTGTGCTGGCAGGTCAGGTGGACGGCGGGGTTCACGGGCGGCTCTTCGGCTGCGGGCAGGCGGGGGCGATGGTGTGGGCGACGGCGGTGGCGCCGTCCGCGGCGGTGTCGGGAGTGGGGACGGACAGGGCGAGCAGGGCGACGTCGTCGTCGGCGCCCTCGGGCAGGGCGTCGATGAGGGCGATGGTGTCCTCGATGAGGGCGGTGGCGCTGACCGGCCGGGTGCGGCCGGTCAGGAAACGGGCCAGGCCCTCCTCGCCGATCATCGTGCCGTCCGGGGTACGGGCTTCGGTGAGCCCGTCGGTGTAGAGCAGCAGCGCTTCGCCGGGGGCGAGGCGGAAGGTGTGGGAGGCGAAGCGGGCCTCGGGCAGGGCGCCGATGAGCATGCCGCCCCGGGGGTGGACCGGGTCGGCCAGGCAGCCGGTCCCGTCGGGGCGCAGGTGGTAGAGCGGGGGATGGCCGCCGGTGGCGACGGTGACGGTGAAGGAGCCGTCCGCTCCGGGGGCGAGGATGCCGAAGACGGCGGTGCAGTACCGGGTGCCGACCGCGGGGTCGAGCAGCAGTGCGCTGTTGAGCGCGTGCAGGACGGGGACGGGGTCGGGGTCGATGAGGGCGGCGGCCCGCAGGGTGTAGCGGGTCAGGGAGGTCACCGCGGCGGCTTCGGGGCCTTTGCCGCACACGTCGCCGAGGAAGAACGCCCACCGGTCCTTGTCCAGGGGGAAGACGTCGTAGAAGTCGCCCCCGACGTCCTGCGGTGAGGCCGTGGCGTAGTGGCAGGCCAGCTCCAGACCCGGCACGATCGGCAGGGAGGGCGGCAGCAGGGTGCGCTGGAGGGTCGCGGCGAGCGTGGCGAGGTCGGCCTTGTCGCGTTCGGCCCGCTTCCGCGCCTCCTCCTGCTCCCTGCGGCGTTCCTGCTCGGCGCGCACGGTGTTCAGGGCCGACAGCCGCATCTCCAGCTCGTCCAGGACGATCCCGGCCAGATCCGCAAGGGTGGCGGTGTCGTCACGGGTGATCGAGCGGGGCTTGGTGTCCAGGATGTTGACGGTGCCCAGCCGGTGCCCGTCGGCGCTGATGATCGGCGCGGCGGCGTAGAAACGCACGCCCATCGGGCCGGTGACCAGGCTGTTGGTGCAGGCGGCCGGGTCGCTCAGGGTGTCGGGGATGACCAGGGTGTCGTCGGTGAGGACCGCCGAGCTGCACAGCCCGGGCTCGCGGCTGATCTCGCTGACACCGTCCAGGCCGTGAGCGGCCTTGAACCAGACCCGGTCCTCGTCCACGATCGTCACACTCGCCACCGGCACCTTGAACAGCCGGGCGGCCATCGCCGCGATGCGGTCGAACGCGCCGTCGGGCGGGGTGTCGAGGATGTCGTAGCGGCGTACCGCCTCCAGCCGGGCGGCTTCGTCACCGGCGCTGAGCGCCGGCCGCTGCCCGGGGACGTCGCCCCGCCTGGCCGCGTGTCCCGCTTGCGGCATGACTTCCACGCTCCTTGCCGTCGGCCCGGACGGCCGACGATGTGGAGGAAGGATAGACCGGCCGAGCAGATGAAACGAAGACGGACCCGTGAGCGGCCGTCCCTGTGGACGGCCGCCCGGGCTGTTCACAGGCCGAGGTAGAACCGCACGGCGGAGCCGTCCTCACCGGTGTGCACGCGTACCAGGTCGGTCACGTAGTGGACCAGCATCAGCCCCCGCCCGCCGATCTGCCCGCGCTCCGGCGGGCGGCGCCCGGCGAGCGGATCGGCAAGCCGCCCCGCGTCGCGGACCTCGACCACGACCTGGCCGGCCTGCGACCAGATCGCCAGCGTTCCCCGGCCGCCGCCGTGGACCACGCTGTTGGTCGTCAGCTCCGACACCGCCAGCTCCGCATCCAGCAGCCGCTCCCCGGCCAGGCCCAGCCGCATGGCCTCATCGACGGCGAAGAGCCGCACCGCGGGAAGCTCCTTCTCCCCGAAGGAGAACACCGCCGCATCCGGCACGGCCGGCAGCGGCTCGTTGTAGCGGGCGACGACCGCTTCCCAGTCGTAGACGTCGCTGACCGTCTGACGGCCGTCGCCGCTGATGACGGTGGGATGGGTGATGCGCGCATCGGCCAGCACGTCCGCGTCCAGCCGGGACTCGTCGTACGGGCACAGGATCGTCACCGCCCTGCCCTCGAACGCGGCGTTGATCAGCGCCTCGTGCTGCGCGCACGCCGGGTACTCCACCTCGGACCGGCCTGCCCAGATCGGCTCGCCGATGATCCGTACCCTTCCCTCGGGGTGGGCGTCGGCGAACCCGCGCAGCACCTTGGGGATGATCCGTCCCGGGTTGCGGCCGGCTTCGGTCATGTCCAGGAACGTGATGCCCTCGGCGTCCGCGCCCAGCGCGGCTTTGATCAGTTCCAGGTTGGGGCCGGGCACCGCGACGGCCATCGGCTCGCCGTTGGCCAGGCCCTCACGCAGGAACGACGCCGTCTGCTGTATGTACTCCTGTTCGGTGCGGTAGAAGAGGGCGGGGTGCACGAATGCCTCGTGGGTGGTCACCGTGCTCATCGCGGCGTCACCTCGATCCGGTCCAGGCCCGGCCAGAACATCTTCAGAACCCGTGGCAGCTGCGGTGGGGGATGCTCGACCACGACCCGCCCGTCGGCCAGATTCATGGCGGTGACCGCCAGCGCGCTCACCCCGGCCACGTCGACGAACGCCACATCCGACAACTCCACGTATGACACGTCCGCGTGCCGCCGGGCCAGCTCGGCCAGGGCCTGCTCCCAGGACGGACGGGTGAGGACACTGATCTCACCACGGGCACGTATCCCGGAACGACCGGACAACGAGCTCACCTCCAACGCGGCCCTCCCAGGCAGCGCATGCAGGGCATCCACCTTCGGACTCCTTCGACATCCGTCAGCCGACTGCCGGCCGCCTCGGCTCAGCAAGGGCAGAAGGAAACTCCTTCCGGCTGCGGAGTCTAATGCGGCGTACCGGTCGGCCCCCCGCCATCACGCACGCCGGCTTCGCCTCACTCCGGACTCCGGACCGTCGGAAACGCTCCGGGCCGGATGGTGGGTGGCATACATGGCCGGGGACGGGGCAAGCGGTGCATCGCCGGTCCGTGAGCCAGCTGTCACCGGGCCGGCCGACCGGGAGGGAAGATCATGACGACCACCTTGCAGACCGCCGAGCGCACCACCGCGATACCCCCGATCGTGGACCCGTCCAAGGTGGCGCCCAGGGACGCGCGGGAGTTGTCGAAGCTGTTCTTCGACCAGCTCGCGGTGCTGGAGGAGGGCACGCCCGAGTACCAGTACGCGCGCAACACGCTGATCGAGATGAACATGTCCCTGGTCCGCTTCGCGGCCGGCCGCTTCCGCAGCCGCGGGCCGCAGGAGATGGAGGACATCGTCCAGGTCGGCATGATCGGCCTGATCAAGGCCATCGACCGGTTCGAGCTGACCCGCGAGGTGGAGTTCACCTCCTTCGCCGTGCCGTACATCGTCGGCGAGATGAAGCGGTTCTTCCGGGACACTTCCTGGGCTGTGCACGTGCCGCGCCGACTGCAGGAGGCGCGTGTCCAGCTGGCCCGCGCCACCGAGGAATTGCACAGCCGACTGGGCCGGACCCCCACCACCAAAGAACTTTCGGAGCTGATGAGCCTGCCGGAGGCCGAGGTCATCGAGGCCCGTGTGGCGTCCAACGGCTACAACTCCGCCTCCCTGGACGCGGCCGTCAACGGCGGCGAGGACGGCGAGTCGGCACTGGCGGACTTCATCGGCGCCGACGACGTCGCTCTCGAGCTGGTCGAGGACTTCCACGCCCTCGCCCCGATGATCGCCGAGCTTGACGAGCGCGACCGGCAGATCATCCACTGGCGGTTCGTCGACGAACTCGCGCAGAAGGAGATCGGCGAACGCCTCGGCTGCTCCCAGATGCACGTCTCGCGGCTCATCACGCGTCTGCTGGCCCGCCTGCGGGAAGGCATGCTCACCAGCAGCTGAGCCGCCGGCCAGGATGTCGTCCTCATCCGCGGAAACCCGGGTGTCCGCCAGACCGGATCGCTGTTACACGAAGTAAGGAGAGTCCCTGTGTCGTCCACCGATGTCGTCGCACTCATCCTGCAGGACCACCGCCGCATGGAAGACCTCTTCCGTACCCTGCGCAACGTCGAAGCCGACCGTGCCACCGCTCTGGAGGAGTTCGCGGACCTGCTCGTCGCGCACGCCTCGGCCGAGGAGGACGAGGTCTATCCCGCCCTGCGGCGCTACAAGAACGTCGACGGTGAGGATGTCGACCACGGCGTCCACGAGCACCACGAAGCCAACGAAGCGCTACTGGCTCTGCTGGAGGTGGGGGACACCGCTTCCGAGGAGTGGGAGGAAAAGCTGGAAGAACTCGTCACGGCGGTCAATCACCACGCGGACGAGGAGGAGCGCACCTTGCTCAATGACGCCCGGGAGAACGTCGGCGACGACCGCCGCACCGAGCTGGGGCAGGCGTTCCGGAAGGCACGTGCGCGGTATCTGGAGTCCGGCTGCGGCAGCGTCGAGAACGTGCGCGAGCTGGTGGCCGCCGCCTCGTCGTGATCACATCCCAGGCCGACCACGTGATCAGTGATCGGCCGGATCGACCGTGGAAGCGGCCGGAGGAGGAGTACCGAGTGACCAGCCGGAGACATCGGAGACCCTTCCGCGCCACAAGCGGGCTGTGACGTCACCGGGCACGGACAGGAAAGTGACGTCCAGCAGGTGGATGAACGCATGCAGTCCGCCCGTCGCGACCTTCTCCGTCCGTTCCGTGGACGCTTGCACGGCATGGGCCAGTTGCGCCATGTGATCACTGCGGTCCTCAGCCCCGGTGGCCGCCGACACGACGTCGCGCCACCGGTCGGCCCAACTGTCGGCGCTGCCGAGATGACCTGCGATGACTCCGCCCGGCGTGGTCAGGCAGATGGCCATACTGGACCCCGGCTGTGCCTCGACGAGACGAAGCAGGATCTCGAGGTGGGTGTCGATTGCCGGGTGGGTGGTACCTGCGCCCGAGGGAGCGGAGCTGGGCTCGTTCATCGAGACCTTTCTGCGGACTCTGAGGATGTCGACGAAGGGTGTGTCCCCGCGACGCCGTGTCCCTCGAGCATGGGCGAGAAGTGCGTGCGTCGTCGGCCAGGGCCCGCGCCTCGGCGTCTGCCGCCGGTCGCCGTGCGGCGGGCACCCGAGCCGAGGAGGGTCGGGCCGCCGCCGCGGCACCGCGGGAGCTTCGCTCGCCGGGGTCCTGTCCGGCCATGGGTTCAGAACGGCATGCGGCCCCGGGCGCTGCGGCCGGCGGAGCCGCTGCGGCCCACCGCCTTGGAGCTGCTGCGGAAAGGCTTGCTGAAGATCCGGCCCAGAATGCCGGGGGCTTTGCCGCCGGCGCGTGATCCGGCTCCCAGGGTGCGCTGGGTGCCGCGTTCGGGGTGCCGGGACAGGCGGGGGACGAAGAAGGCGAGGACGGCCAGAACGATACAGACGGCGACGATGCCGACGATCATCATGAGGGGCTCCTTGGGGTGAGGCGTGTCTGCCGCCTGCCCCGCCAACCACGGTGCATGCGCCGGGACCGGCCGCCCAAGGGTCCGGGGGTACAGTCGGCTCGCTGCTCAGCCCGTGCCGGACCGGGCGCCGCGGCCTGACGTCCCTCGTCGTGTTCCGGCCAGGGAAGGCCATGACCAGTACGCAAGAACCGCCCGAGCTGTCCCCGCACAGGACCGAAGCGCCGGATGCTCCGTCCACCGAGGACCGCGTCGCGCGGATACGGCGCCGCCTGGAGCGGCTGATCGGGATCGCGGCGACCGAGGGCAACGCGCTCACCGTCCTGCGCAACGGGGACGAGATCTTCGCCGCGATGCTGGCCGCCATCCGCCGTGCCGAGCACACGGTGGACATGATGACGTTCGTGTACTGGAAGGGTGACATAGCCCGACAGTTCGCCCAGGCCCTCGCCGAGCGGGCCCGCGCCGGGATACGGGTGCGGCTGCTGCTGGACGGGTTCGGCAGCCGGCTGATCGAGACCGAGCAGCTGCGGGCGATGGAGCGGGCCGGGGTGCAGGTGGCGTGGTTCCGCAAGCCGCTGTACCTCTCACCGCTGAAGCAGAACCACCGCTGCCACCGCAAGGTCCTCGTCGTCGACGAGGAGACCGCCTTCACCGGTGGAGTGGGGATCGCCGAGGAGTGGTGCGGCAACGCCCGCAACCCGCGCGAATGGCGCGACACCCACGTCGAGGTCCGCGGCCCCGCGGTGGACGGCGTCGCCGCGGCGTTCGCACAGAACTGGGCCGAGTGCCACGACGCGCTCTTCGACGACCGGGACCGGTTCATCGAGCACCGCCCCCAGGGCGACGCCATCGTGCAGGTGGTGCGCGGTTCGGCCAGTTTCGGCTGGCAGGACATGCAGACCCTGATCCGCGTGATGCTGGAGTCCGCCGAGGAACGCGTCCGCCTGGCCACCGCTTATTTCTCACCGGACGCGTACTTCATCGAGCTGTTGTGCGCCACCGCGCGGCGCGGGGTCGAGATAGAGATCGTGCTGCCCGGGCCGCACACAGACAAGCGGGTCTGCCAGCTGGCCGGCCAGCACCACTACGAGGACCTCATCGCCAGCGGGGTGAAGATCTACCAGTACCAGCCGACGATGATGCACGCCAAGGTCATCACCGTCGACCACGTCGCCGCGTTGATCGGCTCGACCAACTTCAACCGGCGCTCCCTCGATCACGACGAGGAGGTCATGCTCGCCGTCCTGGACCCGGAGTTCACCGCCACACTGGACGAGCACTTCGACGCTGATGCGGCAGCCAGTGAGCTGATCCGGGCGGGCCGGTGGAAGAGACGCTCCCTGGTCCAACGGGCCCGTGAAGCGACCGCCCAGCCCATCCGCCGGTTCTTGTGACCCGGTGTCCGCCGCACGTCGAGCGGCGTGTTCGCCTAACCGTATAAGAACCATGTAAACGAACGGGTTTGTGGTGCATGGCGGGATTCCGGCAGGGCATACGAGGGCTCGGAGGTTGATAAACATGGTTCCCCTGCTTCTCGTTCTGCTTCTCGCGCTGATCCTGTTCGGCGCCGGTTTCGCTCTCAAGGCCCTGTGGTGGATCGCCGTCATCGTGCTGGTGGTCTGGCTGCTCGGCTTCGTGATCCGGCCCGCCAGTGGCGGTCGCAAGGGCCGCTGGTACCGCTGGTAGCCCAGTTCGGCATGGGTGTGGGGTGGAACCGAAGACGACGTACCGCAGGTCCACCGCGGCCCGGGCCTCGATCAGCCGGTCCGCGACCTC
>NZ_JBEOVO010000031.1:0-78103 GCF_040295605.1 Streptomyces sp. NPDC002773 | reverse complement strand
GCCCGGTTACATTCCGAACCCGGAAGCTAAGCCTTTCAGCGCCGATGGTACTGCAGGGGGGACCCTGTGGGAGAGTAGGACGCCGCCGAACAATTCTTCAGGACCCCTGGTCCCAGCGTTCACGCTGGGACCAGGGGTCCTTTTGTTTTTGCTTGACTTTTTCCGATGCGCGGCAGAGTGCCGGCTGCGCGAGAATGACTGCAGTACCCGAAGACAGGAGCCACACCCATGTCCACCAACTCTCCCGACGACCGTCCGGAGCGCGAACCGCGTCGCAGGGACGGTGCCGGTGGCGACCGGGGCGGCTTCCGCGGGCCGCGCCGCGATGACAACCGTGGTGGGGGTGGCTTCCGCCGCGACGACAACCGCGGTGGCGGCGGCTTCCGCCGCGACGACAGCCGGGGCGGTGACAACCGCGGTGGTGACAACCGTGGCGCCGGCGACCGCGGTGGTTTCCGTCGTGACGACAACCGTGGCGGCGACAACCGTGGTGGTGGCGGCGGTTTCCGTCGTGACGACAACCGTGGTGGCGACAACCGTGGCGGTGGTGGCGGCGGTTTCCGTCGCGATGACCGTGGTGGCGACAACCGTGGCGGTGGGGGCGGTTTCCGCCGTGACGACCGTGGCGGGGACAACCGTGGTGGCGGTGGCGGTTTCCGTCGCGACGACCGTGGTGAGCGTCCGCCGTTCCGGCGTGATGACCGGCCCTCGTTCCCCCGTGACGACCGTCGGGACGACAACCGCGGCGGCGGCGGCTTCCGCCGTGACGACCGCGGTGGCGACAACCGTGGCGGCGGCGACAACCGTGGCGGCGGCGACCGCGGTGGGTTCCGTCGTGACGACAACCGTGGTGGCGACAACCGTGGCGGTGGTGGCGGTTTCCGTCGCGATGACCGTGGTGGCGACAACCGTGGTGGTGGTGGCGGTTTCCGCCGTGACGACCGTGGCGGGGACAACCGTGGTGGCGGCGGTGGCTTCCGTCGCGACGACCGTGGTGAGCGTCCGCCGTTCCGGCGTGATGACCGGCCCTCGTTCCCCCGTGACGACCGTCGCGACGACAACCGCGGCGGCGGCGGTTTCCGCCGTGACGACCGCGGTGGCGACAACCGTGGCGGTGGCGGCTTCCGTCGCGATGACCGCCGTGATGAGCGTCCGTCGTCGTTCCGTCGTGACGACCGGCCCTCCTTCCCCCGTGACGACCGTCGGGACGACAACCGCGGTGGTGGCGGCTTCCGTCGGGACGACCGCCGTGATGAGCGTCCGTCGTCGTTCCGTCGTGACGACCGGCCCTCCTTCCCCCGTGACGACCGTCGGGACGACAACCGGGGTGGTGGCGGCTTCCGCCGGGACGACCGGCGCGATGAGCGTCCGTCCTCGTTCCGTCGGGACGACAACCGTGGTGGCGACAACCGCGGCGGTGGCTTCCGTCGCGATGACCGTGGTGGCGACAGCCGTGGTGGTGGCTACCGCCGTGACGACCGTGGCGGCGACCGCGGTGGGTTCCGGGGTCGGGACGACCGGGGTGGCGACCGTGGGGGGTACGGGCGCCGTGACGACCGGGGCGACCGCGAGCGCAGCGACCGCGCGCCCATCAAGCGGCTGCCGATCCCGCCGGAGGTCACCGGTGAGGAGATCGACCCGGACGTGCGCCAGGAGCTCATGAGCCTGCCCAAGGGGCTGGCCGAGGACGTCTCCCGCAACCTCGTGATGGTCGCCCGTCTGATCGACGAGGACCCGGAGGAGGCGTACGGGTACTCCAAGGTCGCCCTGCGGCTCGCGTCCCGTGTCGCCGCCGTGCGCGAGGCCGCCGGCTTCGCCGCGTACGCGACGCAGAAGTACTCCGAGGCGCTGGCCGAGTTCCGTGCCGCCCGCCGGATGAGCGGTGGCGTCGAGCTGTGGCCCGTCATGGCCGACTGCGAGCGCGGTCTCGGCCGGCCCGAGCGCGCGCTCGCCATGGCCGGTGAGCCCGAGGTGGCGAAGCTGGACAAGGCCGGGCAGGTCGAGATGCGGCTCGTCGCCGCCGGTGCCCGCCGGGACATGGGGCAGCTCGACGCGGCCATCGTGACGCTGCAGAGCCCCGAGCTCGCCTCCAGCGCCGTCCACCCGTGGACCGCGCGCCTGCGGTACGCCTACGCCGACGCGCTGCTCGCCGCCGGCCGTGAGGACGAGGCGCGGGAGTGGTTCGCCAAGGCCCTGGAGGCGGACAAGGACGGGGCCACGGACGCCTCGGACCGGCTGGCCGAGATGGACGGGGTCGAGTTCGTCGACGCGTTCGACGAGTCGGAAGAGGAGTCCGACGACGTTGCCGACGACGTGGACGAGGACGACGACCTCGACGAGGACGACACCGACGGCAGTGTGGGCGACAAGAGCTGACACGGTTGGTACGTGAGAAGGGCGGCACCCGGTGGGTGCCGCCCTTCTTCGTTTCCGGGTTCCTCAGTCCAGCGCCAGGCTTCTCAGGACCAGGCCCGTCGCGGGCTTCGGGCCGAAGGAGGTCGACTTGCGGGGCATGGTGACGCCCTGCCGTGCGAGGTCCCGTACGACCTCCTCGCGTACCGGGTGCATGAGGACCGCCGTACCGCCGCGGCGTTCCGCCTGGGCGACCGCGGCCTCCGTGTCGTGGATGTAGCTGATGTCCTCGGGGGCGTCCGGGATGTGCCAGACCTGCTCCAGGAGCGTGGAGTGGAGGACCGTCGCGTCCAGGGTCCGCCAGGCCTGGGGGCGGTCGGTCCGGATCGTACGGTCGAGGAGCGCGGGGTCCGGGCGGTCGACGAGGTGGAAGCCGCCGTCACCGGCGAGCAGGAAGGCGTTGCCGTCCGCTGTGGCGGTCGCGAGGGCCTCCATGGCCGCCGGGAGGGGCCCGTCGATCCGGCGTACCCGGACGTGCCCGTCGAGGGCCGCGAGGGCGTCGGTCACCGGCAGGCGGTTGAGGAGACGGTGGATGGCGCGGACCCGCAGGGGGTAGCGGGCGGTGTCGATGAGGAGGACGAGGCCGTAGTTCCAGGGGCCCGGTGAGCGGTGCTCCTCGCGGAGGCGGAGGTAGGTCGCCCAGCGGTGGTGGCCGTCGGCGATGAGGGCCTGGTGGCGGGCGAGTCCGCCGGCGATCGCGGCGAGTTCGGCGGGGTCCGTGACCGACCAGAGACGGTGCTGGAAGCCGTCCTCCGTGGTGGTGGAGAGCAGCGGTTCCCGTCGTACGGTGCGCTCGATGACCGCTTCGGCGCCGCCTTCCTCGTCTCCCACGTACGTCAGGAGCAGGGGCTCCAGGTTGGCGGCCGTGGTCCGCATCAGGGCGGCGCGGTCCTCGACCACGTGCGGCATGACGTCCTCGTGGGGGAGGACGACTCCCTCGGCGGGGGTGGAGAGCTCCAGGGCGCCGATGACGCCTCGCTGGAGGATGCCGTCGCCGTGCTGCTCGTATACGTAGAGCGCGGGTTCCGGGTCGGGGGCGAGGACGCCGTCCGCGAGCCAGCGGTCGAGGGTGACGGCGGCCTTGCGGTGGCGGGTGCCTGCGGTGATCGCCTGAGGGAGGATCAGCCGGACGATGTTGTGGGGGTCGGCCGATTCCAGGTGGAGCAGTCCGTCAGGTCGTACCACGACGTCGTAGGGAGGAGACGTCACGGCGGCGAGGCTGCCGACCCGTTCGGGGACGTAACGGAGTCCGCGGAACGGGGCCAGGCGCAGCCCTGCTGCGTCGTCGCGGACGTCGGCGGCCGCGTGACCTGAGGTGTTCATCTCGTCATCGTATGTGGGCGGCGGCCATGAGCGATGATCGGGGGAGCGGGGGAATGTCCACCCGGTGAGGCGAGGAGTGTGCGGTGACGGTAGGGGACGGTCAGGGGCGGCAGGATGTCGGCAGGAAGCGGCCGGACGGCAGCGCGGTGCCGCTGAGCGAGGCGTACGACACGGCGCTCCTGGACCTGGACGGTGTCGTGTACGCGGGCGGGGAGGCCATCGCGCACGCCGTCGAGGCGCTCGGGACGGCGCGGGCCGGCGGGATGCACCTCGCGTACGTCACCAACAACGCGCTGCGGACGCCCGACGCGGTGGCGGAGCACCTCACGGAGCTGGGGGTGCCGGCCGAGGCGGGGGACGTGATCACCTCGGCCCAGGCGGTGGCCCGGCTGATCGCCGACGACGTGGCGCCCGGCTCCCGGGTCCTCGTCATCGGCGGCGAGGGGCTGCGGGTGGCCCTGCGCGAGCGTGGCCTGGAGCCGGTGGAGTCGGTGGACGACGAGCCGGCGGCCGTCGTGCAGGGCTACGGGGGGCCCGGGATGCCGTGGGGGCGGTTCGCGGAGGCGGCCTACGCGGTGGGGCGCGGGGTGCCGTGGTACGCGTCGAACACGGACCTGACGATTCCCGGGGCGCGGGGGATCGGGCCGGGGAACGGGGCGGCGGTCGAGGTCGTACGGATCGCCACGGGCGGCCGGGCGGAGCCGAAGGTTGCTGGGAAGCCGCTGCCGCCGATGCACCGGGAGACGGTGCTGCGGACGGGGGCGCGGCGGCCGCTGGTGGTCGGGGACCGGCTGGACACGGACATCGAGGGCGCGTTCAACGGCGGGGTGGACTCGCTGCTCGTCCTGACCGGGGTGACGGATGTGGCGCAGCTGCTGAGGGCCGTGCCGGAGCACCGGCCGACGTATGTGGACCTCGACCTGCGGGGGCTGCTCGTGGGGCAGCCCGAGGTCGTCGCGGACGCGGACGGGGCGTTCGTGTGCGGGGACTGGCGGGCGTCGGTGAGCGGGGGTGCGCTGGTGCTGGACGGGCCGGGCGATCGTGACGGGAAGTCGATGGACGGGGTGCGGGCGCTGTGCGGGGCCGCCTGGTCGGCGGCCGACGCTCTCGGGGGCGTACCGGACGCGGGGGAGGCCCTCGCACGGCTCGGGATGTGAAATTGGGTAGGCTTACCTAACTTCATCGGGGATCAGGGCACGGGAGTACGGGTATGGACGGTCGACAGCAGCGGCTGAGCGCGGAATCGGTCACCCTGGCGTACGAGCAGCGGGTCATCGCCCGCGAGCTGTCCGTCGAGATCCCCGACAACTCCTTCACCGTCATCGTCGGGCCGAACGCCTGCGGCAAGTCGACGCTGCTCCGTGCCCTCTCCCGGATGCTGAAGCCCAGCGAGGGGCGCGTCCTGCTCGACGGGCAGTCGATCCACGCCCTGCCCGCCAAGAAGGTGGCCAGGACCCTCGGTCTGCTGCCGCAGACCTCCGTGGCGCCCGACGGCATCACCGTCGCCGACCTGGTCGCCCGCGGCCGCTATCCGCACCAGGGGCTGCTGCGCCAGTGGTCGCCCGAGGACGAGCGGATCACCCGGGAGTCGATGGAGGCGACCGGTGTCGCCGAGCTGGCCGAGCGGTACGTGGACGAGCTCTCCGGCGGTCAGCGCCAGCGCGTCTGGATCGCCATGGCGCTCGCCCAGCAGACCCCGCTGCTCCTGCTCGACGAGCCGACGACGTATCTCGACATCCAGCACCAGATCGACGTCCTCGACCTGTGCGCCGAACTGCACGAGAACCAGGGCCGGACGCTCGTCGCCGTGCTGCACGACCTCAACCACGCGGCCCGGTACGCGACCCATCTCATCGCCGTCCGCGACGGCGAGGTGGTCGCGGAGGGCGCGCCGTCCGAGGTCGTGACAGCGGAGCTCGTGGAGCGGGTCTTCGGGCTGCGCTGCCAGGTCATCGACGACCCGGAGACGGGGACGCCGCTGGTCGTACCCGCCGGTCGGAAGAACCGGGTCCCGAGGCCCGCGGCGGCGCCGGAGGCCGCCTCCCCGGAGCCCGCGCTACAGAAGTGAGCGGAGCCGCAGCAGGTCGCGGAAGCCCGCCTCCAGTCTGATCCGGCCCGAGGCCCAGGCCTTGGCGAAGTTCAGTCCGCCGTCCACCACCGCCACCAGGTCGTCGCCCGTCATCGCGAGCCGGATCTGGGCCTTGGCGGGCGGCGGGCCCGCCACCGTGTCCTCGACCCGGATGCGGCCGTCCGCGAGCCGACCCGTGAACGTGGTGTCCAGGTCCGTGATGTGGCAGCTCAGGGTGCGGTCGAGCGCGGCTGCCCCGCGGACGTCGCCGTCCGCGCGCGTGAGCTTGTCCGAGAGTCTGTCCAGTGCGCTGCGGCACTCCGTGATCGTCGCCATCGCCGTCGACCGTACCCCAGGGGTTCGCGGTAGCGTCGGGCCCATGAGCGACGCGACGGAGATGACGCAGGATCCGACGGACGGGACGGGGCCCGGGGGCGCGCCCGCCGCCGTGGCCGAGGACGCCCGCGATCCCGCCGCGCCCGCGCCGCTCGGGGTCGGACGGGAGCCCACCGGACACCCCGGCACCGACGCCCACCTGGCGCGTCTCGCCGCGGTGGACCACCTCCCGGCGGACGGACACCTGGAGGTGTACGAGGATGTACACCGTGGACTGCGCGCCGAGCTGACCTCGCTCGACGCGCACCCCACCCCTCGTCCGTACGAAAACAGGAGCTGAACCCACCGTGGCAGGAGTGGCACGCCGCCGTCTCGACGCCGAGCTGGTCCGGCGCAAGCTCGCGCGCTCGCGCGAGCACGCCAGCCAGCTGATCGCCGCGGGCCGGGTGACCGTCGGCAAGACCGTCGCCACCAAGCCCGCCACCCAGGTCGAGACCGCCGCGGCCATCGTCGTCGTCCAGGACGACGACGACCCCGACTACGTCTCGCGCGGCGGCCACAAGCTCGCCGGGGCGTTCGCCGCCTTCGTCCCCCAGGGGCTGAAGGTCGAGGGCCGGCGCGCCCTGGACGCCGGAGCGTCCACCGGTGGCTTCACCGACGTACTGCTGCGCGCCGGCGCCGCCCATGTCGTCGCCGTCGACGTCGGCTACGGCCAGCTCGCCTGGTCCTTGCAGAGCGACGAGCGCGTGACCGTGAAGGACCGTACGAACGTACGCGAGTTGACGGTCGACGCCATCGACGGCGTCCCCGTCGACCTCGTCGTCGGCGACCTCTCCTTCATCCCGCTCGGCCTTGTCCTGCCCGCCCTGGCGGCCTGCACGGCGCCCGACGCCGACCTCGTCCTCATGGTCAAGCCGCAGTTCGAGGTGGGCAAGGAACGGCTCGGCACCGGCGGCGTCGTCCGGAGCACCGAACTCCGCGCGGACGCCGTGAAGAACGTGGCCCGCCGGGCCGCCGAACTCGGGCTCGGTGTCCTGGGCGTCACCGCCAGCCCGCTGCCAGGACCCTCGGGCAACGTCGAGTACTTTCTGTGGCTGCGGGCAGGCGCGCCCGCGCTGGATCCGGCGGATGTCGACCGCGCCGTGGCGGAAGGACCTCGTTGAGCTCAACGGCAGCAGCACCAGAGACCGCACCACGTACCGTCTTCCTGCTCGCGCACACCGGCCGGCCGGCCGCCGTGCGCAGCGCCGAACTGGTCGTCCTCGGCCTGCTGCGCTGCGGCATCGGCGTCCGGGTCCTGGAAGCGGAGGCCGCGGACCTGCCGCTGCCGCCGTCCGTCGAGAAGGTGCCGGAAGCCTGCTCCGACGCGCTCGACGGCTGTGAACTTCTCGTCGTCCTGGGCGGCGACGGCACCCTCCTGCGCGGCGCCGAGTTCTCCCGCGCCTCCGGCGTCCCGATGCTCGGCGTCAACCTGGGCCGCGTCGGCTTCCTCGCGGAGGCCGAACGCGACGACCTCGACAAGGTCGTCGACCGGGTCGTGACGAGGGCGTACGAGGTCGAGGAGCGGATGACCCTCGACGTCGTCGTGTACGAGAACGGCGACGTCCTGTACCGCGACTGGGCGCTCAACGAGGCGGCCGTGCAGAAGGTGTCCCCCGAGCGGATGCTGGAGGTCGTCCTCGCGATCGACGGACGTCCGGTGACCGGCTTCGGCTGCGACGGGGTGATCTGCGCGACACCGACGGGATCCACCGCGTACGCCTTCTCGGCCGGCGGCCCCGTCGTCTGGCCGGAGGTCGAGGCGCTGCTCATGGTCCCGATCGGCGCCCACGCACTCTTCGCCAAGCCGCTGATCACCACCCCCCAGTCGGTGCTCGCCGTCGAGGTCGAGCCGCACACCCCGCACGGGGTGCTGTGGTGCGACGGGCGGCGGACGGTGGAACTCCCGGCGGGGGCACGGGTCGAGGTGCGGCGGGGCGCCGTGCCGGTCCGGCTCGCCCGGCTCCACCACGCCTCCTTCACGGACCGGCTCGTCGCCAAGTTCGCCCTCCCGGTGTCGGGGTGGCGGGGCGCCCCGCACTGATCCCCGCCCCGCCCCCGCACTGAGTCCCGCGCTGTCCCCGCACGGATCCCCGCGCTGATCCCTGGCGGGGGACGCCCGCAACGAGCGGCGCGCCCGAGGGTTACGTCCGGGGGCGATGTCGCATCGCACCGGGGAAACCTCGTATGGTCTGGGGCGTGCTGGAGGAGATGCGGATACGGTCGCTCGGGGTCATCGACGACGCGGTGGTCGAGCTGTCGCCCGGCTTCACCGCGGTGACCGGTGAGACCGGTGCGGGCAAGACCATGGTGGTGACCAGCCTCGGGCTGCTGCTCGGTGGGCGGGCCGACGCGGCCCTGGTGCGGATCGGCGCGGCCTCGGCCGTCGTCGAGGGGCGGATCAGCGTGCCCGCGGGCGCGCCCGCCGCCGTACGGGCCGAGGAGGCCGGGGCGGAGCTGGAAGACGGCGTCCTGCTCGTCAGCCGTACCGTCTCGGCCGAGGGACGCTCGCGGGCCCACCTCGGCGGGCGTTCCGTGCCCGTCGGGCTGCTCGCCGAGCTCGCCGACGAACTCGTCGCCGTCCACGGCCAGACCGACCAGCAGGGCCTGCTCAAGCCCGCCCGGCAGCGCGGTGCGCTCGACCGGTACGCGGGGGAGGCCGTCTCCGTGCCGCTCGCCGCCTACGGCGAGGCGTACCGGCGGCTGCGCGCCGTCACCGGAGAACTGGACGAGATCACCACCCGGGCCAGGGAGCGCGCCCAGGAGGCCGATCTGCTGCGCTTCGGGCTCGGCGAGATCGAGGCCGTCGCCCCGCTCGCGGGGGAGGACACCGACCTCGCCGCCGAGGCGGAGCGGCTCGGGCACGCCGAGGCCCTCGCCTCCGCCGCCGCGCTCGCGCACGCCGCGCTCGCGGGCGTACCCGAGGATCCCGAGTCCGTCGACGCCACGACCCTGGTCGCGGGCGCGGGCCGGGCCCTGGAGGCCGTACGGTCGCACGATCCGGCGCTCGCGGCCCTCGCCGACCGGATGGGGGAGATCTCCATCCTGCTCGGTGACGTGGCCACCGAACTCGCCGGATACGCCGACGACCTGGACGCCGACCCGCTGCGGCTCGCCGTCGTCGAGGAGCGGCGCGCGGCGCTCACCCAGCTCACCCGGAAGTACGGGCGGGACGGCGAGGGCATCGCGGCCGTCCTCGCCTGGGCCGAGGAGAGCGCAGGCCGGCTCGGTGAGCTGGACGGCGACGACGACCGCATCGAGGAACTCACCGCGGAGCGGGACCGGCTGCGCGACGACCTCTCGGTGCTCGCGCAGCGGCTCACCGACGCCCGCACGGAGGCGGCCGCCCGGTTCGCCGACGCGGTCACTGCCGAACTCGCCTCGCTCGCCATGCCCCACGCGCGCGTGTCCTTCGACATCCGGCAGACCGAGGACGCCGACGGCGTCGAGGTCGACGGCCGCCGGGTCGCGTACGGCCCGTCCGGGGCCGACGAGGTCGAGCTGCTGCTCGCCCCGCACCCCGGGGCCCCGCCGCGGCCCATCGCCAAGGGCGCCTCCGGGGGTGAGCTGTCCCGGGTGATGCTCGCGGTCGAGGTCGTCTTCGCCGGGGTGGACCCGGTGCCGACGTACCTCTTCGACGAGGTCGACGCCGGTGTCGGCGGCAAGGCGGCCGTCGAGATCGGCCGCAGGCTCGCCAAGCTCGCCAGGACCGCGCAGGTCGTGGTCGTCACCCACCTCCCGCAGGTCGCGGCCTTCGCCGACCGGCAGCTGCTCGTCGAGAAGACCAGCGACGGCTCCGTGACCCGGTCCGGCGTCACCGTCCTGGAGGGCGAGGACCGGGTCCGGGAGCTGTCCCGGATGCTCGCGGGCCAGGAGGACTCCGAGACGGCCAGGGCCCACGCGGAGGAGCTGCTCGCGACGGCACGGGCCGACGCGTGAGGCGCCTCGGACTCGCCGCGCACGCGGCCGCGCTGATCGCCGCCGCGGCCTGGGGGAGCGCGAGTCCGTCCCGCGCGCTCACCCGAGTGGGTGAACCCGTGGGGTGAGTCCCGGAGCCGTACGCCTCCCGTACAGGGGAACGACGCCATTTCGGTGCCGGAACGTGCGTACGGTCGGCGGTACGGGCTGGCATCCTTGGGCGCGTGACACAGCTCCGTACGGTCCAGGTGTTGGGCGGCGGCAGCGCGGGCAGCAGCGCTCACGTCCGATCACTCGCCTCGGGGCTGGTGGCGAGGGGCGTGCGGGTGACCGTGTGCGCCCCGGCCGAACTCGACCGCGTCTACGACTACCTGGGCGCGGGCGCGCACTTCGTGCCCCTGCCGTGGCTCGGCGACCCCGCCGCGGTCACCGCGCTCCGCAACGCCTGCATCGGGGCCGACGTCGTCCACGCGCACGGGTTGCCGGCGTCCGTACGGGCCGCGCTCGCGCTCTCCGGCGGGGGCGGCGGCAGTGGCCGCGGTGGGGGGCGTGCGCCGCTCGTCACCACCTGGGACAGCCGGGTCCACGTGGACGGGGCGCGCGGGGGGATGCTGCGGCTCCTGGAACGGAGGACCGTGCGGGCCGCGACCGTCGTCCTCGCCACCTCGTCCGAGCTCGTCGACCGGGCCCGGCGGCGCGGGGCCCGCGACGCCCGGCTCGCACCCGTCACCACACCGGCCGCGCGGGGGCCCGTCTGCCTCCACGACGGCAAGGCGCGCGCCGAACTGGGCGCCGTCGACCGGCCGTTGCTCATGGCCGTCGGGGCGCTCGAACGGGGCCGGGGGTACCGGACGCTGCTCGACGCGGCCGGTGAGTGGCGGGAGCTCGACCCGCAGCCGCTCCTCGTGATCGCGGGCGAGGGGCGCGAACGGGCCGCGCTGCAACGGCGGATCGTCGCGGAGGACCTGCCGGTGCGGTTGATCGGGCGGCGCGAGGACATCGCGGAACTGCTCGCGGCGGCGGACGTGGCCGTACTCCCGTCCCGGTGGGAGGCGCGGTCCCTGCTCGCGCAGGAGGCGCTGCGGCTCGGGGTGCCGCTGGTCGCCACGGCGGTCGGCGGGGTGCCGGAACTCGTCGGGGACGCGGCGGAGCTGGTGCCGTACGGGGACGCGGGGGCGCTCGCGGGGGCGGTGCGGGGGCTGCTTGAGGACGCGGAACGGCGGATGGACCTGGCGGCGGCGGGGCGGGTGCAGGCGGGGTCGTGGCCTACCGAGGACGAGACGGTGGCGCATGTGTTGAGCGTGTACGACGAGTTGGTGGGGCGGCGGGGCTGAGGTTGTGCCGCGGCTCGTTCGTGGGCATGCGTTCCGCTCGGGGGGTGGACGCGGCGGGGCGGCCCCGGCCGGCGCCCCCGCCGTTACGGCGTGTGGCGGCGGGCTCTTAGGGCCAGGGAGAGGGCCAGGACTGTTTGGGGGTCGTCCAGGTCCGTGCCCAGGAGTTCCGAGATGCGGGCCAGGCGGTTGTAGAGGGTCTGCCGGTTGAGGTGGAGTTCCCGGGCCGTCTCCGCCTTGCGGCCCGCGTGCGCCAGGTACGTCTCCAGGGTCGGCAGCAGAGGCGGCCGGGACGTGCGGTCGTGGTCCCGGAGGGGGCCGATCGCGCGGTCCACGAACGCCGCCAGGACCGTGTCCCCGTGGAAGTGCAGCCGCCACAGGAGGAGGTCGATGTCCAGGCGCCGGGCGTCGTACCAGGGCAGCTCCGAGAGGCCCTGCGCCGCCGTCGCCGTCTCCGCCGCGTGCCGCAGGCCCGCCGAGGCCGCCGCCCAGCTGCCCGCGACGCCGACCACGACCACCGGCGGGTGCGCCCCCGCGCGTTCCAGACCGGCCCGCTCCACGCCCGCGCGCAGCGCCGCCGCCACCCGGTCCGCGACCGCCGTGCGCTCCGACTCCGAGCGCAGCCCCAGGAGCAGCGGCACCCGGCCCTCCACCGGGCGGACGCCCAGGAGGACCGGGACGCCGACCGACGCCAGCTCCTCCAGGACCGCGCGGGCGAGCAGCGCCCAGTTCCCCGACGGGGAGAGTTCCGAGGCCAGCCGCATCACCACCGGAAGCAGTGGCCCGTCACCCGGCTTGAAGCCGAGGACCCGGGCCTGCGCCGGGGCGTCCTCGGCCGTGATCCGGCCCTCGGCCAGATCGGTCAGGAAGTCGCCCCGGCCGCGCGCGGCCAGTTCCTCCTCCTGCCGTGCCTGCATGAGGACGACCGCGAGAAGGCCGGCCGCGCGCTCCGCCGCCATCCGGTGCACGGGGGAGAGGGGGCCGGAGACCGACAGGAGGACGAGGCGGGCCCGTACCGTACCCGTGCCGGGGCCGCCGCCGGGCACGTCGACCAGGACCGTGCCGGTGGGCGGGCCGGACTCGCGGGCCGCCCGCTGCCCGCGCAGCCCGTCCCACACCTGGAGCGGGTCGGCGGGCGCGGACTCCGTGCCCGCCGCGTAGAGCAGCTGCCCGTCGGCGGTCTCCAGGAAGACCGGGTTGGCGGCGAAGTCGGAGAGGATGCGCAGGACCTGCGGGACCCCGCCGCCGCCGAGCAGCGCCTCCGTGCACTGCCGGTGGACCTCCTCGGCCTGCCGCTGGAGCGCGTAGTGGCCGTTGACGATCTCGGTGTGGATCTCCTCCGTGACCGCGACGAAGGGGACTTCGCGGTGCAGCTGCACCAGCGGCAGGCCTGCCGTCCGGGCCGTCTCCACTATCGTCGCCGGGAGCCGGGCGAAGCGCGGGCCCAGTTCGACGACGAGCGCCGCGATGCCCCGGTCCGCGAGCCGGCGTACGAAAGCGCGCTGTTCGGCCGGGCGGGTGCCCAGGCCGAGGCCCGTCGTGAGCAGCAGCTCGCCGCCCTTGAGCAGCGACGCCATGTTCGGCACCTCGCCCGCGTGCACCCAGCGCACCGTGCGGTGCAGCCGGTCGGCGCCGGCGACGACCTCCGGGAGCCCGCCGCGCAGCCCCGGGAGCTCGAGCGCCCGCTGCACGGTGATCCCGCCCTGATTGTCCATGGGGCCGGACGCTACCCGCGTCCGTGTTCCGGCGACATCACCCCACGGTTACGGCGCCGGACAGTTCGTACACCAGGGCGACAACTCGTCGTGTCGTGGCGTGAATTGTGCGACCGCATGTCGATTGTGGCCTGCGTCACTCGCGAGGATGCTCTCGCGCCATGGCAGAGAACTCCACCCCAGAGGTCCACCGGCTGAAGGCCAACTCGGTCGGGCTCGTCGGCGTCGTCTTCATGGCCGTGGCCACCGCGGCCCCGATCACGGCGATGACCGGCAACCTCCCCATCGCCGTCGGTTTCGGCAACGGCACCGGCGCACCCGCCGGCTATCTCTTCGCGACGCTCGTCCTGACCGTCTTCTCGGTCGGCTACGTCGCCATGGCCAAGCGGATCACGGCCGCCGGCGCCTTCTACGGCTACATCTCGCACGGCCTCGGCCGGATCGCCGGCATGGCCTCCGGCATGCTCGCGGTCCTCGCGTACATCGTCTTCGAGGCCTCCATCGTCGGCGTCTTCGCGTACTTCGCCAAGACGACGGTCGCCGACCAGTTCGGCGTGGACGTGCCGTGGATCCTGTACGCGGCCGTCATGCTCGCCGTGACGGCCGTCCTGTCGTACTTCGACATCAACCTGACCGCCAAGGCGCTCGGCGTGATGCTCGTGGCAGAGATCGCGGTCCTCTTCGCGGTCGCCACCGCCGTCCTGATCGCGGGCGGCGGCCCCGAGGGCATACCGGTCGAACCGATCAACCCCGTCAACGCCTTCACCGGCACCTCCGCGGGACTCGGACTCTTCTTCGCCTTCTGGTCCTGGGTGGGCTTCGAGTCGACCGCCATGTACGGGGAGGAGTCGCGCAACCCCAAGAAGGTCATCCCGCGCGCCACCCTGATCTCCGTCATCGGCGTCGGCGTCTTCTACATCTACGTCTCGTGGATGACGATCGCCGGCAACGGCCTCGCCGAATCGGTGAAGCTGTCCGCCTCGGCCTCCCCGCTCGACCTGTTCTTCGCGCCCACCCAGAGCTTCATCGGCGCCTGGGCCGTCGACGCCTTCCAGTGGCTGCTGCTCACCGGCTCCTTCGCCTGCGGCATGGCCTTCCACCAGTGCGCCTCGCGCTATCTGTACGCCATCGGCCGCGAGGGCTTCCTCCACCCGGCGCTCGGCCGGACGCACGCCCGGCACGGCTCGCCGTACATCGCCTCGTACGTCCAGAGCGCGATCGCCGTCGGTCTCGTCGCCGCCTTCTGGCTCACCGGCCAGGACCCGTACATCCACCTCTACACCCTGCTCGCCATCCTCGGCACGATGGCGATCCTCATCGTCCAGACCCTCTGCTCCTTCGCCGTCATCGGCTACTTCCGCAAGAACCACCCCGAGGACCGGCACTGGTTCAAGACCTTCACCGCCCCGCTCCTCGGCGGCATCGGCATGATCGCCGTCGTCGTCCTGTTGATCATCAACCTGGAGACCGCGGCCGGACTCGCCGCCGACTCCCTCTTCTTCGACGCGATCCCCTGGATCGTCGGCCTCGTCTTCTTCGGCGGCCTCGGCCTCGGCTTCTACCTCAAGGCCAAGCGGCCCGAGCGCTACGAGATCATCGGCCGGATCGTCCTGGAGGACGCCACCGAGCGCGACGACGAACCCCGCCCGGAACCCGCCCCCGTACCCCAGGCCTGACCTCCCCCTTCTCCTCCAGGAGCGCCCCATGGCACGCACCAACCCGATGCACCTCCTGAAGCACCTCGCCGCCGAGCACGCCGACGCCCGACGGCTGAACCTCCCCGTCGACGAACTCCGGGGCATGAGAGCCGACGCCCCCGGGCGCCGGACCCTGCTCAAGTACGCCGCCGCGGCCGGAGTCGCCGTCGGCGTCGGCGCGGGCACGGCCGTCCCCGCCCGCGCCGCCGTCCCGGACCCGCCCGTCAGGAGCACCGCCCGGGTCGCCGTCGTCGGCGCCGGGATCTCCGGCCTCACCGCCGCCCTCACCCTCCAGGACGCCGGCCTCAGCCCCGTGCTGTACGAGGCCAACCCGTCCAGGGTCGGCGGCCGGATGTGGACGCAGCGCTCCCACTGGGCGTACGGGCAGACCTCCGAGATCGGCGGCGAGCTGATCGACACCAGCCACAAGAAGATCCTGGAACTCTGCCGCCGCTTCGGCCTCGACGTCGAGGACTTCCTCGGCGGCGGACCCCAGGGCGCCGAGGAGGTCCTCTGGTTCGACGGCGCCTACTACCCGCGCCACCAGGCCGACGAGGACTTCAAGGCCGTCTACCAGGCCCTGCGCCGCGACCTCTCGGAGGCGGGGGAGGTCCTCTGGAACCAGACCACCCCCACCGGTACCGCACTCGACAACATGTCGATATACGAATGGATCGAGACCCGGGTCCCCGGCGGGCACGCCTCCCCGCTCGGCCAGTTCATCGACGTCGCCTACAACGTCGAGTACGGCGCCGACACCACCGAGCAGTCCTCGCTCGCCCTCGTCCTGCTCATGGGCTACCAGACCAATCCCGGCAACTTCAACATCTGGGGCCTGTCCAACGAGCGCTACCACATCGTCGGCGGCAACGACCGGCTCCCGAACGCCATCGCCGGGGCGCTCGCCCCCGGCACCCTGCGCCACGGCTGGTCCCTGACCGCCGTACGGGCCAACGCCGACGGCACCCAGACGCTGACCTTCACCGAGGCCGGCGCCACCAGGACCGTCACCGCCGACCACACGGTCCTCTGCCTCCCGCTGCCGATCCTCAAGCAGCTCGACCTCTCCCTGGCCGGCTTCGACCCGCTCATGCGGAACCTGCTGCGGGACGCGCGGATGGGCCACTGCACCAAGCTGAACATGCAGTTCGGCACCCGACCCTGGCGCGGTACGGGAGCCTGGCCCGGAGTCTCCGCGGGCGACTGCTTCACCGACACCGAGGTCCAGCAGACCTGGGACACCACCAAACTCCAGGGCGGCACCGGCGGCATCCTCATCCAGTACAACGGCGGCAGCCTGGCCAGGAACCTGAACCCGGCCGGGCCGTTCTCCACCGAGTCCGACCCGTACGTGCGGAGCCTCGTCACCCGCTACCTGGCGGGCATCGACGCCTTCTTCCCCGGCACCTCCAAGGCGTACACGGGCCGCGCCCAGCTCTCCGCCTGGCACAAGAACCCGTACACCCTCGGCGCGTACTCCTGCTGGCCCGTCGGCTACCTCCACCGGTACGCCGGCTACGAGGGCACCGCCCAGGGCAACGTCCACATCGGCGGCGAGCACTGCTCGTACGACTTCCAGGGCTTCATGGAAGGCGGGGCGACGGAGGGCGAGCGGGCCGCGCGGGAGGTGATCGACGCGCTGAGGTGAGGCGCGGGCGGCCGGTGCGCCCGTCCGCCGCGTAGGGGAAGGCCCTACGCGGCGGACGGGCCGCGGGCCTCAGCCCCCGTACGCCCCGCTCGCCGTCAGCCGCAGCGCCGTGTCGATCAGCGGGACGTGGCTGAACGCCTGGGGGAAGTTGCCCACCTGCCGCTGGAGCCTCGGGTCCCACTCCTCCGCGAGCAGCCCCAGGTCGTTGCGGAGCGCGAGCAGCTTCTCGAAGAGGGTGCGGGCCTCGTCCACCCTGCCGATCATCGCCAGGTCGTCCGCGAGCCAGAACGAGCACGCGAGGAACGCGCCCTCGTCGCCCTCCAGGCCGTCGACCCCGGCCTCCTCGCCGGCCGTGGGGTAGCGCAGCACGAAGCCGTCCTCGGTGGACAGCTCCCGCTGGATCGCCTCGATCGTGCCGATGACCCGCTTGTCGTCCGGCGGCAGGAAGCCCATCTGCGGGATCAGCAGCAGCGAGGCGTCCAGCTCCTTGGAGCCGTACGACTGCGTGAAGGTGTTCCGCTCGGGGTCGTAGCCCTTCTCGCACACGTCCCGGTGGATCTGGTCGCGCAGCGCGCGCCAGCTCTCCAGCGGGCCGTCGGCGTCCCCGGACTCGATGAGCTTGATCGTGCGGTCGACGGCCACCCAGGCCATCACCTTCGAGTGGACGAAGTGGCGGCGCGGGCCGCGCACCTCCCAGATGCCCTCGTCGGGCTGGTCCCAGTGCTTCTCCAGGTAGTTGATCAGCTTGATCTGGAGGAGCGAGGCGTAGTCGTTGCGGGAGAGCCCGGTCATGTGCGCGAGGTGCAGGGCCTCGGTGACCTCGCCGTAGACGTCCAGCTGGAGCTGGTTGGCGGCGCCGTTGCCCACCCGTACCGGGCCGGAGTTCTCGTACCCCGGCAGCCAGTCGAGCTCCGCCTCGCCGAGCTCCCGCTCGCCCGCGATGCCGTACATGATCTGGAGGTTCTCCGGGTCGCCCGCGACCGCCCTGAGCAGCCAGTCCCGCCAGGCGCGGGCCTCCTCGCGGTAGCCGGTGCGCAGCATCGACGAGAGGGTGATCGCCGCGTCCCGCAGCCAGGTGTAGCGGTAGTCCCAGTTGCGGACGCCGCC
This sequence comes from Streptomyces sp. NPDC002773, assembly GCF_040295605.1. Lineage (NCBI taxonomy): Bacteria > Bacillati > Actinomycetota > Actinomycetes > Kitasatosporales > Streptomycetaceae > Streptomyces > Streptomyces sp. NPDC002773. The sequence goes on along the minus strand of NZ_JBEOVO010000031.1, from coordinate 60,509 downwards.
GATCTCCTCCGGCAGCGAGGTGGTCGGCGCGGCCACGATCCCGCCGGTCGGCGCGTACGTCAGTGCCTTCAGGGTGATCAGGGAGCGGATCACCGCCTCCCGGTAGGGGCCGTGGTACGTGCAGTGGTCGACCCACTCGCGCCAGAAGTCGGCGGTCGCCTCCAAGGAGCCCTCGGGGTCGGGCAGAGCCGGCGGCTCGCGGTGGGAGGGCTGCCACGACAGCGTGAACGTGATCCGGTCGCCGGGATTGACGGTGAACTCGGAGTACGTCGTCAGGTCCCTGCCGTGGGTCTCCGCGTCCGTGTCCAGCCACACCGAGTCGGGTCCCGCGACGGCGACCGTGCGCTCGCCGACCTTGTGGACCCACGGCACGATCCGGCCGTAGCTGAACCGCATCCGCAGCGCGGAACGCATCCGCACCCGGCCGGAGACGCCCTCCACGATCCGGATGAGCTGCGGCGCGCCGTCGCGCGGGGGCATGAAGTCCGTCACCCGGACCGTGCCGCGCGGGGTGTCCCACTCGGACTCCAGGATCAGCGAGTCGCCACGGTAGCGGCGCCGGTCGGCCGCGGGCGGTTCGGCGTCGGCGGGCCCGGCGGGGCCCACCCGCCAGAATCCGTGTTCCTCGGTGCCGAGCAGCCCGGCGAAGATCGCGTGCGAGTCGAAGCGGGGGAGACACAGCCAGTCGACGCTGCCGTCGCGGCAGACCAGTGCGGCGGTCTGCATGTCTCCGATGAGTGCGTAATCCTCGATGCGCCCGGCCACGTGCTTCACTCCAGTCGAACGGCCACGTTCGCCCCGCGGGGCGCTTGCTCAGATGCTCCGGCTGAGTGCCAGCCGGGTCTGCGTGTGTCAGCGGTCAAGGGATCTTCGACGAGCTCTTGGTCCGGGTGACGGGCGGGGTGGTGCCGCCGGCCGGCCTGCTCGGGCAGTATCCGAGCAGGATACGTCGCACCCCGGTGACCCGGTGATCACCCCGGTGACGACGCTGCTCCGATCGGGTGAATGCGTCGTGATCCTCATGTGCCGCTCACGTGCGCGGTCCGTTCTGTCCCTGCTCAGAGAGTTCCCCCTTTCCGTCGGGAGGGTCCGCCCCGCCCGCGCGTCGCCGTCCGTGAACACCCGACTGCCGCGTGTGGCCGGAAGCGTCCTCCCGATGTCGCTGATACCCTGGTACCCCGTGGACCGGTGGGAAACGGCGACAGCCGAGGACCCCGAAACCGCAGCGACGGCACCCCCCGATTCTTCCGGAGGGCACGCCGGTACGCACCTCCAGAACGCGACCACGGGAGCCCCCTCTTGGCGATGCCGCCCAAAACCACGACGACCAAGCACATCTTCGTCACCGGGGGTGTCGCCTCCTCCCTCGGCAAGGGCCTGACCGCCTCCAGCCTGGGTGCGCTCCTCAAGGCCCGGGGCCTGCGGGTCACGATGCAGAAGCTCGACCCGTACCTGAACGTCGACCCGGGCACGATGAACCCGTTCCAGCACGGCGAGGTGTTCGTCACCAACGACGGCGCCGAGACCGACCTGGACATCGGCCACTACGAGCGCTTCCTCGACGTCGACCTCGACGGCTCGGCCAACGTCACCACCGGCCAGGTCTACTCGCAGGTCATCGCCAAGGAGCGGCGCGGCGAGTACCTCGGCGACACCGTGCAGGTCATCCCGCACATCACCAACGAGATCAAGTCCCGGATCCGCCGCATGGCGACCGACGACGTGGACGTCGTCATCACCGAGGTCGGCGGCACCGTCGGCGACATCGAGTCGCTGCCGTTCCTGGAGACCGTCCGCCAGGTCCGCCACGAGGTCGGCCGCGACAACGTCTTCGTCGTGCACATCTCGCTGCTGCCCTACATCGGCCCCTCCGGCGAGCTGAAGACCAAGCCGACCCAGCACTCCGTCGCCGCCCTGCGGAACATCGGCATCCAGCCGGACGCGATCGTGCTGCGCGCCGACCGCGACGTCCCGACCGCCATCAAGCGCAAGATCTCGCTGATGTGCGACGTCGACGAGGCCGCGGTGGTCGCCGCCATCGACGCCAAGTCGATCTACGACATCCCGAAGGTGCTGCACACCGAGGGCCTGGACGCCTACGTCGTCCGCAAGCTCGACCTGCCCTTCCGCGACGTGGACTGGACCGTCTGGGAGGACCTCCTGGACCGCGTCCACAACCCGGAGCACGAGGTCACCGTCGCGCTCGTCGGCAAGTACATCGACCTGCCCGACGCCTACCTCTCGGTCACCGAGGCCATGCGGGCCGGCGGCTTCGCCAACAAGGCGCGGGTCAAGGTCAAGTGGGTCACCTCGGACGACTGCAAGACCCCGGCCGACGCGGAGAAGCAGCTCGGCGACGTCGACGCGATCCTCGTCCCCGGCGGCTTCGGCGACCGCGGTGTGAGCGGCAAGGTCGGCGCGATCCGGTACGCCCGTGAGAACAAGGTGCCGCTGCTCGGCATCTGCCTCGGCCTCCAGTGCATCGTCATCGAGGCGGCCCGGAACCTGGCCGACATCCCCGACGCCAACTCCACCGAGTTCGACCCGGCCACCGCGCACCCCGTCGTGTCGACGATGGAGGAGCAGCTCGCGTACGTCGAGGGCGCCGGCGACCTGGGCGGAACGATGCGCCTGGGCCTGTACCCGGCGAAGCTCGCCGAGGGCTCGATCGTCCGCGAGGTCTACGACGACCAGCCGTACGTGGAGGAGCGCCACCGCCACCGCTACGAGGTGAACAACGCCTACCGCGCGGAGCTGGAGAAGAAGGCCGGTCTGGTCTTCTCCGGCACCTCCCCGGACAACAAGCTCGTCGAGTACGTCGAGTACCCGCGCGAGATCCACCCCTACCTGGTCGCCACCCAGGCGCACCCGGAGCTCCGCTCCCGCCCGACCCGCCCGCACCCGCTCTTCGCGGGCCTGGTCAAGGCGGCCGTGGAGCGCAAGACCGCGAAGTAGTACGGCGCGTTAACGTTGCCGGGGTACGGGTCCCTCTCGGGGGCGCGTACCCCGGCTTTCGTATGTGGGAGGACGCAGATGGAGTTGCAGGACACCCCGGAGGAGTGGCGGGTCGTCGCCACGGCCACCCCGTTCCAGGGAAACAAGACGAGCGTCCGCACGGACGACGTGGTCATGCCGGACGGCAAGGTCGCGCGCCGCGACTACCAGGTCCACCCCGGCTCGGTGGCCGTCCTGGCCCTCGACGGGGAGGACCGGGTCCTGCTGCTCAAGCAGTACCGGCACCCGGTGCGGCAGAAGCTCTGGGAGATCCCGGCGGGGCTCCTCGACGTACCCGGTGAGAACCCGCTGCACGCGGCGCAGCGCGAGCTGTACGAGGAGGCGCACGTCAAGGCCGAGGACTGGCGGGTCCTGGCCGACGTGTACACGACGCCCGGTGGTTGCGACGAGGCGGTACGGGTCTTCCTGGCGCGGGATCTGTCGGACGTGGAGGGCGAGCGCTTCGAGGTCGCGGACGAGGAGGCCGACATGGAGCTGGCGCGGGTGCCGGTCGCGGACCTCGTGCGGGGGGTCCTCGCGGGCGAGCTGCACAACAACTGCCTGGCCGTGGGGGTGCTGTCGCTGGCGGCCGCGCGGGCGGGGGAGGGCCTCGACGCGCTCCGCCCGGCCGAGGCGCCTTGGCCGGCGCGCCCGTTCGAGGCGTAGGCGCCTGCTGCCTGCCGGCCGCCGCGAGGGTGGGGCGGTGTGACCATCCGCTGATCCGATCGGGGGACGTGTCCGCCCTGCTCCGCCGGGTCCGTGCCGTGCCCTGAACTACGCTCGGAATCGCCCGTGCGGAGACCCCCGCGGGATCGGCTCGTGCGCAGGTGGACGGGAGCGTGGCCCGTGACGGATCAGGCGGTGGCGACGGCCGGCAGCCGGCAGTTCTTCGGCCGGCAGCGGGAGTTGAAGGCCCTGCGCGCCGACATCGAGCGGACCGGCCTCGACACCCTCACCGGCCGCAAGGCGCCCCGCGCCCGGGTCCTGCTCATCGCGGGCAAGCCCGGCTCCGGACGCACCGCGCTCGCCGAGGAACTGGCCGCCGGGCTCGCCGACCGCTACCCCGACGGGATCTTCCGGGCCCGGCTCACCGAGCCCGGCGGCGACCCGGTCCCCACCGCCCGCGTCGCCCAGGAGCTCCTCGCCGTCCTCGGTGTCGCCGAACCCCCCGGCGCCGCCGAGGACGAGCTGACCGAACTGGTCCGCGGCGCCCTCGCCGAACGCCGGGCCGTCCTCGTCCTCGACGACGCCGTGGACGCCGAACAGGCCGATCCGCTGATCCCCGACAACCCCGACGCCCTGGTGGTGGGCGTCTCCCGGGGCCCGCTCACCGGCATCGCCGACGTACGGCCCTGCACGCTCGGCGGGCTCGACCCCAAGTCGGCCATCGAGCTGCTCACCGCCTTCACCGGCTCCGTACGCATCACCGTCGACCCGCAGGCCGCCGAGGCCCTCGTCGAGGAGTGCGGCGGACTGCCCGGCGCGGTCGTCCTCGCCGGCGGCTGGCTCTCCACCCACCCCAAGACCTCCGTCGCCGACCTCGCCAAGCAGCTGCGCGGGCTCGGCGGCGACCCGCTCACCCGGGCCTTCCTGCTCGCCCACGAGGCGCTGCCCGCCACCGCCGCCCGGATACTGCGCTACCTGTCCCTGGCCCCGCTGGGCCGGGCAGACGCCCACACCGCCTCCGCCCTGGCCGGCTGCTCGGTCTCGGCGGCCGCCACCACCCTCGCCGACTTCGCCGCCCTGGGGCTCCTCCAAGAGCACGAGGACGGGCAGTACGAGGTCCCCGGCCATCTCGTCCCCCTCCTGCGCGCCCGCCTTGAGGAGAGCGACCGGCCCGCGGAGGTGCAGCTCGCGCGGGCCCGGATGCTGGAGCGGACCGTACGGCTCCTCCAGTCCTGCCGTGCGGTCACCGAACCCGAGGGCTCGCCGGCCCGCCGGAAGCTGGCCGGGCTGCCGCGCGCCCTGCGCTTCCCGAACGCGGCCGCCGGGGCCCTCTGGCTGCGCTCCCGGCGGCCCGTCCTCCTCGCCTCCGCCCGGCTCGCCGTCGCCGACGGCGAGCTCGACACCCTCGCTCGACGCCTGGTCGCGTCCCTGGTCAGGGCGCTCGCCGCGCACCTGGGCGCCGAGACGGCCGCGCCGGAGCTGTACGGCCTCCACCAGCTGGTCCTGGACGTGGCCGAGCGGCGCGGGCTGCACCGGGAGCGGGCCGCCGCCCTGCTCAACCTGGCCGATCTCGACGCCAGGACCGGCAGGACGAAGGACGCACTTCTGCGATATCGGTCGGCTTTGGAGGCCGGACGCACAGCAAATGACCCGTACGCGACCGGTCGCGCAATGGAATCCGTAGGTGGCTCCTATCAGGAGCTGGGGGACTGGCAGCGGGCAGGCGACTGGTACGGACGGGCGCTCGCCCAGCGTCTCGCCCGGGACGAGCGGGCCGACCAGGCCCGGCTCTACGCCCGCCTCGGCGCCGTACAGACCTACGCGGGCCGGTACGGCGAGGCCCTGCGGAACTGGCGCGCCGCCGCGGCCGGCTACCGGCGGCTCGCCGATCTCCCGGGCTACGCACGGGCGTTGAGCGAGGCGGCCCGGGTCCAGGAGTACGCGGGGCGGCCCGAGGAGTCCCTGCGGACCTGCGAGGAGGCGGTGGAGTGGGCCCGGCGCGCCCAGGACACCCGGCTCCAGGCCGCGCTGCAGCTGCGGCTCGCCGACACCCTCGACCGGCTCGGGGACCCGGCGGCCGCCCGGCTGCACCGGGCCGCCGCCGACAGACTGCTGGAAACACCAAGATCCGCCTACGAAATCCGCAGTGGGTCCGGCGAAGATTAGTACTTTGAAAGGCTAGACAGCGGGAACTCCTTCATTAGACTGGGTGCGCCGCGTTCGAACGTGGTCTGCCCCGGTGCGCCGCAGTGCATCCGGGTATGTATCGCAGTGCCCCAGATATCCCCCCTGATTCAAGGACCGTGATCGACGATGAAGGTCGGCATCCCCCGCGAGGTCAAGAACAACGAGTTCCGCGTGGCCATCACCCCTGCGGGTGTCCACGAGCTCGTCCGCCACGGCCACCAGGTCTTCGTCGAGCAGAACGCCGGTGTCGGCTCCTCGATCACGGACGCGGAGTACGTCGCCGCCGGCGCCGAGATCCTCCCCACCGCCGACGAGGTCTGGGCCATCGCCGACCTGCTGCTCAAGGTCAAGGAGCCGATCGCGGAGGAGTACCACCGCCTCCGCAAGGACCAGACGCTCTTCACCTACCTGCACCTCGCCGCTTCGAAGGAGTGCACGGACGCGCTCCTGGCCTCCGGCACGACCGCCATCGCGTACGAGACCGTCGAGACCGCCGGCCGCGCGCTCCCGCTGCTCGCCCCGATGTCCGAGGTCGCGGGCCGTCTGGCCCCGCAGGTCGGCGCGTACCACCTGATGCGCTCGGTCGGCGGCCGCGGTGTCCTCCCCGGCGGCGTCCCCGGCACCCACGCCGGCGAGTGCGTCGTCATCGGCGGCGGCGTCTCCGGCTGGAACGCCACCCAGATCGCCGTCGGCATGGGCTTCCACGTGACCCTGCTCGACCGTGACATCAACAAGCTCCGCGAGGCCGACAAGATCTTCGGCACCAAGGTGAAGACGATCGTCTCCAACGCCTTCGAGCTGGAGAAGGCCGTCGTCGAGGCCGACCTCGTCATCGGCGCCGTCCTCATCCCGGGCGCCAAGGCCCCGAAGCTGGTCACCAACGAGCTCGTCGCCAAGATGAAGCCCGGAAGTGTCCTTGTCGACATCGCGATCGACCAGGGCGGCTGCTTCGAGGACTCGCACGCGACCACCCACGCCGAGCCGACCTTCCAGGTCCACAACTCGGTCTTCTACTGCGTCGCCAACATGCCCGGCGCGGTCCCGAACACCTCCACCTACGCCCTCACCAACGCCACGCTGCCCTACATCGTGTCGCTGGCGAACAACGGCTGGGTCGAGGCGCTGCGCCGCGACGCCGCGCTCGGTCTGGGCCTCAACACCCATGACGGCAAGGTGGTTTACAAGGAGGTCGCCGAGGCGCACGGCCTCGAGCACGTCGAGCTGAGCAGCCTCCTGGGCTGACGCTCGCGGCATCGCCGTCAACGCGTGCCGTCAATCCGCGCCCCGGCCGGACCTTGTTCGACAAGGTCCGGCCGGACGTGTGTCCGGACCCGGCGGAACGTTCGGCCAACTCGCCTCGAACGTAACTGTTTAACCGTTTCGCACACCCCTGAAACGTGTGGATGCATGCCTGCGCACCCTTGACAGAGAGGTGTTCGGTTGCCGACACATCGGGCCGGGTCCGGCGGATTGTGTTGCTGCGGACCGGTGACACGCCATAGAGTCGCCAACCGTCGGCATGGTGCCACGCTGACCTATCGATAAATGTTCCTGGTGACATCCAAGGAGGTAAGACGACTTGTGAATGAGTCGACAATTACTCCCGGGAGCGGTGCGCCAGGTGCTCCGATCGGCTCCGTCGCGGTGCGGACCTTCGCGACGCACCAGCCCATGACGACAGCCCACACGATGAAGACGATGGACGGCCTACACGTGAACGCCACGGCCGGCAACGAGATGGGCCGAGAGTCCACCCACTTCGCCGCCTTTGACGAGGTGCCCGAGGGGCACTTCTACGACCCCGACGCCGAGTACGAGCCCGACCCGGAGTACGCGGCCACCCTCGCACCCGACGCTGCCCGCCAGCGCCGCGAGCGGATCGGCCCCACCGGACGGCCGCTGCCGTACTTCCCGATCCCGGGTCCGCTGACCGACCACGGACCCGCGACGATCATCGCGATGTGCAACCAGAAGGGCGGCGTCGGCAAGACCACGTCGACCATCAACCTGGGTGCCGCGCTCGCCGAGTACGGACGACGGGTGCTGCTCGTCGACTTCGACCCGCAGGGAGCCCTGTCGGTCGGCCTCGGCGTGAACCCGATGGAGCTCGACCTCACCGTCTACAACCTGCTCATGGAGCGGGGCATGTCGGCGGACGAGGTCCTCCTCAAGACCGCCGTGCCCAACATGGACCTGCTGCCGAGCAACATCGACCTCTCGGCCGCCGAAGTCCAGCTCGTCAGCGAGGTCGCGCGCGAGTCGACGCTCCAGCGCGCCCTCAAGCCGCTGATGAACGACTACGACTACATCGTGATCGACTGTCAGCCCTCGCTCGGCCTGCTGACCGTGAACGCCCTGACGGCGGCTCACAAGGTCATCGTGCCGCTGGAGTGCGAGTTCTTCGCGCTGCGCGGAGTGGCGCTGCTGACGGAGACCATCGAGAAGGTCCAGGAGCGGCTCAACCCCGAGCTCGAACTCGACGGCATCCTCGCCACGATGTACGACTCGCGGACCGTGCACAGCCGTGAGGTCCTCGCGCGCGTCGTCGAGGCCTTCGACGACCACGTGTACCACACGGTCATCGGGCGGACCGTGCGCTTCCCGGAGACCACGGTCGCCGGCGAGCCCATCACCACGTACGCCTCCAACTCCGTGGGCGCCGCCGCCTACCGCCAGCTCGCCAGGGAGGTGCTCGCCCGGTGTCACGCCGAGTGAGTCTGCCCGGCGCCGACGAACTCTTCCGTACGACCGGGGGGATGGCGCTCCAGGGGTCCGCACCCCGCCGGGCCGTTCCCGCACCGGCGGGCGAGAGCGACCCGGCGGCGGCCGAGGGCTCCGGCACGGCGGAGCACACGGCGGCGGACTCCGAGGCGGCGGAACCGCGCGCCCGGACGGCTGAGCCCGAGGGAGCCGCCCCCAAGGGCGCGCCCACCGCCGCCGTACCCGCCCCCGCGGCGCGGCGGCGCGGCGGCCGCGCCCCGAACCGGCGGCCCAGCGGCCGCGAGCGCCACGACGAGAAGATCACGGTCTACGTCTCCGCCGAGGAGCTGATGGACCTGGAGCACGCCCGGCTCGTGCTGCGCGGTGAGCACGGTCTCGCCGTCGACCGGGGCCGGATCGTCCGGGAGGCCGTCGCGGTCGTCCTGGCGGATCTGGAGTCCCGCGGCGACGCGAGCATCCTCGTCCGCCGCCTGCGCGGCCGCTGACGGTAGCCTGCGGGCTACCGCGCTCCCCGTTCCCCCTGGACCTCCATGCACCACGCCTCCGACGAAACGTCCCGCCCACCGCGCCGCCGCGTCCTGGGGCGGGGCCCGGACGCGGGGGAGGAGGCCGGCCACCCCGAGGCGAGCGCCGCCACCCCCGACGCAACCCCCGACGCCGTCCCCGACGCGGGGAGTGCGCAGCCGGGCGACGCCGGGGGCGGCGCGGGCGATGACGGCGGGGGCGCGGGCGAGGGCGGTGGCGCGGACGTCGACGGTGGTGGGCGGTTCACCGTGCGGCTCTCGAACTTCGAGGGGCCCTTCGATCTGCTGCTCCAGCTGATCACCAAGCACAAGCTCGACGTCACCGAGGTCGCCCTCTCCCGGGTCACCGACGAGTTCATGGCGCACCTGCGCGCCCTCGGGCCCGACGGGGACCTCGACCAGACCACCGAGTTCCTCGTCGTCGCCGCCACCCTGCTCGACCTCAAGGCCGCCCGGCTGCTGCCCGCCGCCGAGGTGGAGGACGAGGCCGACCTCGCGCTCCTGGAGGCGCGCGACCTGCTCTTCGCCCGGCTCCTCCAGTACCGGGCGTACAAGCGCATCGCGGCGATCTTCGAGGAGCGCTGGGAGGCGGAGGGCCGCCGGCACCCCCGTACCGTCGGACTCGAGCCGCACCACGCCGCGCTGCTCCCCGAGGTCGTCATCTCCATCGGCGCCGAGGGCTTCGCCAGGCTGGCCGCCAAGGCCATGCAGCCGAAGGCCGCGCCCCAGGTGTACGTCGACCACATCCACGCCCCGCTCGTCAGCGTCCGCGAGCAGGCCGCCGTCGTCGTCGCGCTGCTGCGGGAGCGCGGGTCCGCGCTCTTCCGGGAGCTGGTCGAGGACGTGGGCGACGACACCCTCACCGTCGTCGCCCGTTTCCTGGCCCTCCTGGAGCTCTACCGGGAGAAGGCCGTCGCCCTCGACCAGGAGACCGCCCTGGGGGACCTCACGGTCTCCTGGACCGGCGGGGACACGGCCCCGGACGGGGCCGTGACAGACGAATTCGACCAGGAGGACACCGCGTGAGCGACCTCAGGCCCGCACTCGAAGCCATCCTCATGGTCGTCGACGAGCCCGCCACCGAGGCCCATCTGGCCAAGGTCCTGGAGCGCACCCCCCGCGAGGTGGCCGACGCCCTGCGCGAGCTCGCCGACGAGTACACCGCCCAGGGCCGCGGCTTCGAGCTGCGCCAGGTGGCCGGCGGCTGGCGGTACTACACCCGCCCCGAGCACGCCGCGGCCGTCGAGGCCTTCGTCCTGGAGGGGCAGCAGGCCCGGCTCACCCAGGCGGCCCTGGAGACGCTCGCGGTCGTCGCGTACCGCCAGCCGGTCAGCCGTTCCCGGGTCTCCGCGGTCCGCGGAGTCAACTGCGACGGCGTGATGCGGACCCTCCTCCAGCGGGGTCTGGTGGAGGAGACGGGCGCGGAACCCGAAACAGGTGCGATCCTGTACAGGACGACGAACTACTTCCTGGAGCGGATGGGCCTGCGCGGTCTGGACGAGCTCCCCGAGCTGGCGCCCTTCCTCCCCGAGGCGGAGGCGGTCGAGCCGGACTCGCTGGAAGGGGTTCCGTCGTTCGATCCGGATGCACCGGATCGTGAGGACGACGACGACAAGACGGAAGTTTGATGCGAAGCAGCAGCGGCAGGAACAGCAGCGGAAACAACGGCGGGAGCCGTGGTGGCAACAGCGGCGGCCGCGGCGGCAGCAGCGGTGGCGGCCGGGGTGGCAGCGGTGCCGGCGGCGGTGGCGGCTACCGGGGCTCCAGTGGCAGCGGCGGCTCCGGCGGCGGTGGCGGCTACCGGGGCTCCGGTGGCGGCAGCGGCTCCGGTGGCGGTGGCTACCGCGGTGGCAGCGGCTCCGGCGGCTCCGGCTCCGGCGGCGGTGGCTACCGGGGCGGCAGCGGCTCCGGCGGCTCCGGCTCCGGCGGTGGCTACCGGGGTGCCGGTGGCGGCGGTCGTGACGACCAGCGCCCCAGCAACCCGCGCCGGCCTCGCCCCGAGGAGCGCTCCTACGACGTGAGCCCCCCCTCCGAGCCCCCGAAGAAGGGGCGCGGCACCGCGGCCCGCGGCGGCGCCAAGGGCGGCCCCAAGGCACCCCAGGGCGGTACCCCGCCCCGTCGCGGCCCGCACGGGCAGCGGCAGGCCCCGGCCCGCTCGCGCGAGCTCGAGGCCAGGATCGAGCAGCGCAACCGGGAGCGGTACGAAGGCCGCCCGGAGATCAAGACCCCGAAGACCTTCCCCGGCGCCGAGCAGGAGGGCGAGCGGCTGCAGAAGGTCCTCGCCCGGGCCGGCATGGGCTCGCGGCGCGCCTGCGAGGAGCTCATCGAGCAGGCCCGCGTCGAGGTCAACGGCGAGATCGTCCTGGAGCAGGGCAAGCGCGTCGACCCGGAGAAGGACGAGATCAAGGTGGACGGCCTGACCGTCGCCACCCAGTCGCACCTGTTCTTCGCGCTGAACAAGCCCGCCGGTGTCGTCTCCACCATGGAGGACCCGGACGGCCGCCAGTGCCTCGGCGACTACGTCAACAACCGCGAGACCCGGCTGTTCCACGTCGGCCGGCTCGACACGGAGACCGAGGGCATCATCCTGCTCACCAACCACGGTGAGCTGGCCCACCGCCTCACGCACCCGAAGTACGGCGTGAAGAAGACCTACCTGGCCGCCATCACGGGACCGCTGCCCCGCGAGGTCGGCAAGCGGCTCAAGGACGGCATCCAGCTGGAGGACGGCTACGCCAAGGCCGACCACTTCCGCGTGGTCGAGCAGACCGGCAAGAACTACCTCGTCGAGGTCACGCTGCACGAGGGTCGCAAGCACATCGTGCGCCGCATGCTCGCCGAGGCCGGCTTCCCGGTCGAGAAGCTCGTCCGGACGGCGTTCGGCCCGATCGCCCTGGGCGACCAGAAGTCGGGCTGGCTGCGCCGGCTCACCAACACGGAGGTCGGCATGCTGATGAAGGAAGTCGGCATGTAGGGCCCCTGCCCACCGTAAGGCGAAGCCCGTGACCGCTCGGCGGTCACGGGCTTCGCCGTGTTCCCGCCCGTGCCGCGTTCGGGCCGTGCCCCCTTCGGGCCGTGCCCCGTCCTTTCCGGCCTTGTGGCCGACGCCCGTCCTGCTTTATAGTCAAGGTGACTCTTAAAGGGTGGATCTGAGTCCCACCGTGTACGGCCGGTGGACCTGGACCCACGGGGGTGGACCAGGCTCCGGCGTCCTCCCGGTGCGCCGCAGCACGCGCACCGAGGGGACGCGGTCGGTCACGGCCGGGGCGGTGGGTCCCGAGCGCGGGGGAGGTGACAGCGTGAAGCGATACGACCATGGCCTCGTCCCCGGCAGGTTCCTGCCGCCGCACGCCGGCCACCACCACCTCGTCCGCACCGCCGTCGCCCGCTGCCAGCGCCTCACCGTGCTCGTCCGCGCCTCCTCCGAGGAGAGCCTCCCGCTGGAGGACCGCGTCGCCTGGATGCGCGAGATCCACCCCGACGCCCTCGTCGTCGGCGCAGTCGACGACGTCCCCGTCGACGGATGGGACGCGCGCATGGCCGTCGTCCGGGCCGCCGTGCCCGAGCCCGTCGACGCCGTCTTCTCCTCGGAGCCGTACGGGGAGGGGCTCGCCCGCGCCCTCGGCGCCGAGTCCGTCCGCGTCGACCCGGACCGCACCCGATTCCCCGTCTCCGACGCCGTCGTCCGCGCCGACCCCGCCGGTTCCTGGGACTTCCTGGCAGCGCCGGTGCGGGCCGCGCTCACCCGGCGGGTGGTCGTCCTCGGCGCCGAGTCCACCGGCACCACCACCATGGCCCTCGCCCTGGCCGACCACTACCGGCGGCGCGGCGGAGTCTGGGCCCGCACCCGGTGCGTACCGGAGTACGGCCGCGAGTACAGCGCACTCAAACTCGCCGAACTCCGCGCCGAACGCCCCGACGCGACCTGCGCCGACGTCGCCTTCCGCTCCGCCGACTTTCCCGTCATCGCCCAGCGCCAGGCCGAACTGGAGGAGGAGGCGGCCCGCGACGGCTCACCCGTCCTCTTCTGCGACACGGACGCCTTCGCCGCCACCATCTGGCACGAGCGGTACATGGGCACCACCAGCCCCGCCACCGGCGGGATCGCCGCCCACGGCCGGCAGCACCTCTGGCTGCTCACCGACCACCGGGGCGTCGAATTCGAGAACCCCGAGAACCCCGAGAACACCGAGGGCGCCGCACCGCGCGACGGGGAGCACCTGCGGCCCTGGATGACCGCCCGCTTCCTCACCCAGCTCGCCCACAGCGGCCGCCGTACGGCCGTCCTCAGCGGGCCCCACGAGGAGCGGCTCGCGTCCGCCGTCGCCGCCGTGGACGCGCTGCTCGCCGAGGGCTGGCACTTCACCGACCCCCTGTCGGAGCGCCGATGACCGGACACCGCGTGCCCGAGGGCTACGACCCGCGCGCCTTCGAGCCCTTCGCCGTCACCGCCGACCTCGCCGTCCTCACCCTCCGCGAGGAGCGCCTCCACGTCCTGCTCGTCGAGCGCGGCCAGCAGCCGTACGCCGGATCCTGGGCGCTCCCCGGCGGATTCGTGCTCCCGCCCGAGTCCGCCGAGCAGGCCGCCCGCCGCGAACTCGTGGAGGAGACCGGCCTCTCCGAGGAAACCGTCGCCGGGCTCCACCTCGAACAGCTCCGCACCTACAGCGAGCCCGACCGCGACCCGAGGATGCGGGTCGTCTCCGTCGCCTTCACCGCGCTCGTACCCGACCCGCCGGAACCGCGCGGCGGCGGCGATGCGGCCCAGGCGCGGTGGCTGCCGTACGACACGGTCCGGGGCCTCGCCTTCGACCACGACCGGATCCTCGCCGACGCCCACGAACGGGTCGGCGCCAAGCTGGAGTACACCTGCCTCGCGACCGCGTTCTGCCCGCCCGAGTTCACCCTGGGCGAGCTGCGGCAGGTCTACGAGACGGTCTGGGGCGTGGAACTCGACCGCCCCAACTTCCGGCGCAAGGTCCTCACCACGCCCGGCTTCGTCCAGGCCGTCGAAGGACCTCCGCGCCTCACCGGCGGACGGGGGAAACCGGCCGCTCTCTACCGGGCGGGCGAGGCCACGGCCCTCCACCCGCCCCTCCTGCGACCGGAAGGACGATCCACGTGAACCTCGCACGCACGACGACCAAGCAGGCCGCGACCGGCTCCCTGATCGGGCTGGCGCTCGGTGACGCGCTGGGCTTCCCGACCGAGTTCAACGATGTGCCGTCGATCCTCGCGAAGGCCGGGCCCTGGCGGGAGATGGCGCTGCCCGTCACGGGAGGCACGGCGTACGTCACCGACGACACCCAGATGACCCTGGCCTTCGCCCGGGGCATCCGCACCGCCATGGATCACGGAGTGCTGGACCCCGAGCGGCTCGCCGGGCCCGTCCGGGAGGAGTTCATCGCCTGGTACCGCTCCCCGGAGAATAACCGCGCCCCCGGCAACACCTGCCTCAGCGCCTGTCGGCTCCTGATGCTCGACACGCCCTGGCAGGACGCCTCCCAGATCGGCTCCAAGGGCTGCGGCGCCAACATGCGGGTCGCGCCCATCGGGCTCGTCCCCGGACTGAGCGACGAGCAGCGGGCGGGCGCCGCGCAGCTCCAGTCGGCCCTCACCCACGGGCACCCCACCGCGCTCGCCGCCTCCGACCTCACCGCCCGCGCCGTGTACCTGCTCGCCCAGGGCGTGGACCCGGCCGGCCTGGTCGGACAGCTGCGCTCGTACGCGTACGAGAACCGCTCCCGCTACCACGAGCAGTGGCTCGGCGACCTCTGGACCCGCTCCCAGGACGCCTCCGTCGTCTCCTTCGTCCAGCGCGGCTGGGACGAGTGCCTGGCGATCCTGGAGCGCCTGGACGCCGTCCAGCGCACCGCCGACCCGGAGCTCGACCCCTGTACGTACACCGGTGACGGCTGGATCGCCGAGGAGGCCCTCGCGACCGGTCTCCTCTGCTTCCTCCTCTTCCCCGAGCAACCGCTCACCGCGCTGCGCAGGGCCGCCTGCACCCGCGGCGACTCCGACTCGATCGCCGCTCTCGCGGGCGCCTTCGCCGGGGCCCACCTCGGCGCCGACGCCTGGCCGAAGGAGTGGGAGGAGCGCATCGAGTACCGGAGCGACCTGCTGACCCTGGGCGCGCTCTGGGACGGGTGAGTCCGGCGGTCCCTCGCTGTCCACCCGTCCGTCAGTCCCACCAGAAGGCCCACTCGGTGGCCCCTGCCTGACCGTTGCCGACGAGCCAGGGATCTCCGAGGTCCGGACAGTAGACGTACTGCTCCACCGCGGCCTCGGCGCGCTCTCCCGGCGTACGGGGAGGGCGCGCGACGACGAGGTGCAGACTGGCCGAGTCGGCGGAGAAGAACTCCGCCCCGTACCGCTCGTGCCAGTGCCTCAGCACCGCGACGTGGTCGGCGGGGAGCAGCTCCCGGTCGGGGTGTCCCGACCAGTTCGGAGTCGAGATCAGCCGCGGGAGCAGCGCGGGAAGCTCGTAGCTCGCCGCCGCCTCGACGAAGGTGAGCCACACGGGCTCCTTCCCGTACCCCCGCCGGAGGCGATCCGGCACCGTCTCCCGAGGGGCGGCCGAGAGCTCCGCCGCCACTGCCACCGGATCGAGGAACAGCTCCCACTCCGCGATCTCCCGGCGATCGGCGTCGCCACGGGGCGGGACGTAGATGTCGATCATCTCGCGCAGGCGCGCGGCTTTGAGCTCCGCCACGACGTCCGCGGGCACGGACCGGAGCGCCGACGCGAGGAGTTCCCGGCTGCCCCCGCTCCAGGGCCCACCGCCGCCGTCGCGCTCGACCACCAGGGACGGGCTCTGGCCGCTCACGAAGGGGACGAGACGGGACCGGCCGTGCCGGCCTCGCCACCACTCCCAGGCGGGCCGGGCGGCCGCGTGCTCCACGAGGAGGCCGTGGAGGACGACCCCGGAGGCGGACACCGCGACGTCCACGTCCGTTTCGCGCACGGGCAGCTTGAGGTGCCGTCTGCTCTCCTCGGCCAGCATGGCCGCGACGGCGGCGTGTTCCGTCATGTCGGTTCCCGTGGACGCGTTCAGACGGCCGCTCGGCGGACGCGTATCAGGAAGTCCTCCACGCGTGCCTTGTCCGGGCCGGCCGGCAGCGGGGAACCGGTGAGGGAGGCGTCCGCCTCGTCCTGGAGGCGGTTCATCCAGGACTCGACCTCCGGCCAGGAGACGTCGCCCCGCTTGACCGCCAGGAGACGCTCGCGGGCCTCGCCCACCTCGATCCGCAGTTCGCCGGTGCGCAGCAGGTCGCGGCAGCTCGTCAGCAGCCGCAGCAGGTGCATCGCGTGCTTCCAGCGCGGGTGCCCGTACTGGCGCACGTCCGCGTCGAGCTTGCGTCGCTGGCCGTCCGCGTAACGGACGAAGGTCTGGTGGGCCTGCCGGGAGAGGAAGGCCCCGCGCAGGGAGAGGAGTTCCCGGCCCAGGTCGTCGACGCGCTCGACGACGGGGGAGTGCAGGCACTCCAGGACGTTCGGGTTGTTGCGCAGGGCCAGCTCGCAGAAGCGCTCCAGCTCCCAGCTGAACTGGTCCTGGCCCGGGCCCTCCACATGGGCCGGGGGCTTGTCGAAGCGCCAGAAGAGGGGCGTCGGGGCGACATAGACGCCCCGCACGTCCGTGTCGCTGCCATCGGTCGCGAGACCGAAGGCGCGCGAGCCCATCACGCAGGAATAGATCGTGCGGTCGCGCACCAACTCGTCCGGGGTCATGCGGAGAAGACTAGGCGAGGGTGATCGATTCTCCCGAGACAATAATCTGCTCGGCCGGGAGCGGGCGGGTGGCCGGGCCGTTCACCACCGAGCCGTCGGCGACGCGGTACTTGGAGCCGTGGCAGGGACAGTCGATGGTGCCGTCCGCGACCTTGTTCACCAGGCAGCCCTGGTGGGTGCAGACCGCGGAGAAGGCCTTGAACTCGCCGGCGGCGGGCTGGGTGACGACCACCTTCCGCTCGGCGAAGACCTTGCCGCCGCCGACCGGGATCTCGGAGGTCGCGGCCAGGGGCGGGGTGCCGGTCGGAGAGGGCGACGCGGGGGACGCCGCGGAGGTCGCCGTGGAGGAGGTCGCGGGGGCGCTCGGGGTGTCACTCGGGGTGGCCGGGGCGCTGGTGGTCGTACCGCCGTCGCCTCCGTCACCCCCGCCGTCGGAGCCGCAGCCCGTCGTCAGGGCGGCGGCGGCGAAGAGGACGGTACGGCGGTTCGTGGCGCGTGAGGTCATGCCGCTCAGCTTGGCGGCGGGCCGGGCCGGGGGCCCGCAACACGCCTGGACCCGGGGCGTCGGCTCCCTCGCACGGCCGTCCGCGGTCCCGTCGGTCGCGTGCGCCGGTGTGTACCCCGAGTGGCGGAATGGGGCGGTACGAGTGAGATTGGCCGTGCTCCGTGCCGGACGGACGGCAGGACCATGGCGGGTCCCTGGAGGAGCTCGTCCGACGGCGCCAGCTCCGACAGCCCGGCGCGCGCCCGCCGCCGTCTCGGAGGGCGGGCGCCGCGACGCGCCGCCCCCACCGCTGACTAGGCTGAACGGAGCACTGACGCAGGCGAAGGAGCACGACGTGGCGGTACGAGCGGTCCGAGGAGCCGTCCAGCTGGAGCGGGACGAGGCCGGACACATGCGCGAGCAGGTGGAGGAACTGCTCACCGCCGTCCTCGCGCGCAACGACCTCACCGCCGACGACCTCATCAGCATCTGGTTCACGGCCACGCCCGACCTCCACAGCGACTTCCCGGCCGCCGCGGCCCGTGGCATCGGGATCGTCGACGTACCCCTGATCTGCGCACAGGAACTCGACATCGAGGGCGCCATGCCGAGGGTCGTCCGGCTCCTCGCCCACGTCGAGACCGATCTGCCCAAGTCCCGGATCGCGCACGTCTACCTCGGTGCCGCGGCCGCCCTGCGCAAGGACATCGCCCAGTGAGAACAGCGCTCGTCATCGGCACCGGACTGATCGGCACCTCCGCCGCGCTCGCCCTCGCGGGCCGGGGCGTCACCGTCCACCTCCGCGACCACGACCCGGCGCGCGCCCGGACGGCCGCCGCGCTCGGCGCCGGCACCGACGAGACGCCCGAGGGGCGCGTGGACCTCGCGATCGTCGCCGTACCCCCGGCGCACGTGGCCACGACTCTCGCCGAGGCGATGTCGGCCGGTCTCGCGCGCGGGTACCTGGACGTGGCGAGCGTCAAGGGCGGGCCGAAGCGGGAGCTGGAGGCGCTGGGCCTCGACCTCACCGCGTACATCGGTACGCACCCGATGTCCGGCAAGGAGCGTTCGGGGCCCCTCGCGGCGACCGCGGACCTCTTCGAGGGGCGGCCGTGGGTCCTCACGCCGACCCGGGACACCGACACCGAGGTCCTGAACCTCGCCCTGGAACTCGTCGCCCTCTGCCGGGCCGTGCCCGTCGTCATGGACGCCGACGCCCACGACCGGGCCGTCGCCCTCGTCTCCCACACCCCGCAACTGGTGTCCTCGATGGTCGCCGCGCGGCTCGAGGAGGCCGACGAGTCCGCCGTACGGCTCTGCGGGCAGGGCATCCGCGACGTCACCCGGATCGCGGCCTCCGACCCCCGCATGTGGATCGACATCCTCTCCGCCAATCCCGGGCCCGTCGCCGACGTCCTCTCCGGCGTCGCCGCCGACCTCGACGAGACGGTCCGCGCTCTGCGGTCCCTGCAGTCCGCCGACGAGGAGAAGCGCCGGGACGGTGCCTCTGGCGTCGAGGACGTCCTGCGCCGGGGCAACGCGGGGCGCGCGCGCGTTCCCGGCAAGCACGGCGCCGCGCCCGCGGTCTACGAGACCGTCGCCGTCCTCATCAGCGACCGGCCGGGCGAGCTGGCCCGGATCTTCGCCGACGCGGGTCGGGCGGGGGTCAACATCGAGGACGTACGCATCGAGCACGCGACCGGGCAGCAGGCGGGTCTGGTGCAGCTGATGGTGGAGCCGTCGGCGGCGGCGGTGCTGGGAGCGGCCCTCCAGGAACTGGGCTGGTCCTTGCGCACGAGCTGACACCTCCCCGCCGCCGAGAGCCTCGGCCGGGGCGCCCGCCGCCCGTCGAGAGCCTCGGCCGCGCGGGGCGGCGCCCCGCGTGCCTGCGGCCCGTCGAGAGCCCTGGCCTCACGGGGCCAGCGCCGTCCCGTTACGGGCACGAGCCCCCTCGTTGTGGGCAACTGTTCCGCTGGGGCGGTACCCACCCGCCCCGCTCCCGCCCCCTCGTTGTGGGCCTTCGTTCCGCTGGGCCGGCGCCCACCCGCCCCGCCCCCTCGTTGTGGGCAACTGTTCCGCTGGGGCGGAACGGGTGGGCACAACGGACGGCGCCCCTTGCCGGGCCTAGGCTCCCCGCGCCTGGACCCGCACCCGGTGTGCGCCGCACTGCTTGGTGCGGGTTCAGGCACAAGGGGCGGGGGCGCCGCCAAGGGCGCCGTCCCGTGTGCCCACCCGTCCCGCCCTGCGGGACGATTGCCCACACGGGGGTGGGCGGGGGCGCGGGCGATTGCCCGCACGGGGGGTGGGCGGGTGCGCGGGCGATTGCCCACACGGGGGGTGGGCGGGTGCGCGGGCGACTGCCCGCACGGGGCGCGTGGGGCGGTTGTTCGCGCGGAGGCAGTGGTGGCGGTGTCCGTGCGGTGGGGGCGGTGGTGTCGTGTCCGGGCGGTCATGTGGTCCCGTGTGGCCCCGGGCCGTGGGTGCTGGGCCGAATGGGTGCTGGGGACTCGGTAACCTTGTGGTGGCCCCCCGCATCTCCGCCGGGTCCCGCCCCTCACCCAGGAAGGTGTTCCCACCGTGGAATCCGTGATCGTCGCCATTGACGGGCCCTCCGGCACGGGCAAGTCCAGCACCTCCAAGGCGGTCGCCGCCAAGCTGGGGCTGAGCTACCTGGACACCGGTGCCCAGTACCGGGCGATCACCTGGTGGATGATCAGCAACGGCGTCGACGTGCACGACGCCGATGCCGTCGCCAACGCCGCTGCCAAGCCGGTCATCGTCTCCGGCACCGACCCGGCCCGGCCCACCATCACCGTCGACGGGGCCGACGCCGCCGGACCCATCCGTACCGAAGAGGTCACCTCCAAGGTCAGCGCCGTCAGCGCCGTGCCCGAGGTGCGGAGCTTGATCACGGAGCTCCAGAGGTCCATCGCCCGCGGCGCCGAGCACGGCATCGTCGTCGAGGGCCGGGACATCGGCACCACCGTCCTGCCCGACGCCGACCTGAAGATCTTCCTCACCGCCTCGCCCGAGGCCCGCGCCGCCCGCCGCTCCGGCGAGCTCAAGGGCGTCGACGTGCAGGCGACGAAGGAAGCGCTGGTCAAGCGGGACGCTGCCGACTCCAGCCGTAAGACCTCCCCGCTCGCCAAGGCCGACGACGCCGTCGAGGTCGACACCACCGACCTCACCCTGGACCAGGTCATCGAGTGCGTCGTCACCCTGGTGGACGAGAAGCGGGCGGCTGCCAAGTGACCCTGCCCTCCGGCAAGGGCGCCGCCGTCGGCCGCCGCATCGGCATCGGGCTGATGTACGGCTTCTGGAAGCCGCGCGTCCTCGGCGCCTGGCGGGTGCCGGCCTCCGGCCCCGTCATCCTCGCCGTCAACCACGCGCACAACATCGACGGACCCATGCTCATGGGTACCGCACCGCGTCCCGTGCACTTCCTCATCAAGAAGGAAGCCTTCGTCGGGCCCCTCGGGCCCTTCCTCGAGGGCATCGGGCAGGTCAAGGTGGACCGCGACAGCACCGACCGGAACGCGATAGGCAACGCCCTGGGCGTCCTGGAGCAGGGCGGCGTCCTCGGGATCTTCCCCGAGGGCACCCGGGGTGATGGCGACTTCGCCTCGCTCCGCGCCGGCCTCGCCTACTTCGCCGTCCGCAGCGGCGCACCGATCGTCCCCGTCGCCGTCCTGGGAAGCACCGAGCGCCGCGGACGGTTGGTCAAGGCACTGCCTCCGCTGCGCGGACGCGTCGACGTCGTCTTCGGTGACGCCTTCGAGGCAGGTGACGGCTCCGGTCGGCGCACCCGCAAGGCGCTCGACGAGGCCACCGTACGAATCCAGGGGAAGCTCACCGACCACCTGGAAAACGCCAGGCGCCTCACCGGGCGCTGAGCGAGACTTTCAGTAGTGGGCCCCGCGGCCCGGGGACCCACCGACCACGAATGATCAAGGAACGGACTTCATGAACGACCAGCACGACCACGGGGCACTTGGCGACGCCGAGTACGCGGAGTTCATGGAGCTCGCCGCGGAAGAGGGCTTCGACGCCGAAGAGGTCGAGGGCGCGATCGAGGAGGCCGGCCACGGCCCGCTCCCCGTCCTCGCCGTCGTCGGCCGCCCGAACGTCGGCAAGTCGACCCTGGTGAACCGCATCATCGGCCGCCGCGAGGCCGTCGTCGAGGACAAGCCGGGCGTCACCCGTGACCGCGTCACCTACGAGGCCGAATGGGCAGGCCGCCGCTTCAAGGTCGTCGACACCGGCGGCTGGGAGCAGGACGTCCTCGGCATCGACGCCTCCGTCGCCGCCCAGGCCGAGTACGCCATCGAGGCCGCCGACGCCTGCCTGTTCGTCGTGGACGCCACCGTCGGCGCCACCGACACCGACGAGGCCGTCGTCAAGCTGCTCCGCCGCGCGGGGAAGCCGGTCGTCCTCGCCGCCAACAAGGTCGACGGCCAGTCCGGCGAGGCCGACGCCGCCATGCTGTGGTCCCTGGGCCTCGGCGAGCCGTTCCCCGTCTCCTCGCTGCACGGCCGCGGCACCGGCGACCTCCTCGACGAGGTCCTGAAGAAGCTGCCCGAGGCCCCCGAGCAGCGCTTCGGCAACGCGGTGGGCGGCCCGCGCCGCATCGCCCTCATCGGTCGTCCCAACGTCGGCAAGTCCTCCCTGCTCAACAAGGTGGCGAACGAGGACCGCGTCGTCGTCAACGAGCTGGCCGGCACCACCCGCGACCCGGTCGACGAGCTGATCGAGCTCGGCGGCGTGACGTGGAAGTTCGTCGACACCGCGGGTATCCGCAAGAAGGTCCACCTCCAGGAGGGCGCGGACTACTACGCCTCCCTGCGGACGGCTGCCGCCGTCGAGAAGGCCGAGGTGGCCGTCATCCTCATCGACACCACCGACAACATCTCGGTCCAGGACCAGCGCATCATCACGATGGCGGTCGAGTCGGGCCGCGCCATCGTCATCGCCTACAACAAGTGGGACGAGCTCGACGAGGAGCGCCGCTACTACCTCGAGCGCGAGATCGAGACCGAGATGCAGCAGGTCGCCTGGGCGCCCCGGGTCAACGTCTCCGCGAAGACCGGCCGCCACATGGAGAAGCTGGTCCCGGCCATCGAGACCGCCCTCGCCGGCTGGGAGACCCGCGTCCCCACCGGCCGGCTCAACGCCTTCCTCGGTGAGATCGTCGCCGCCCACCCGCACCCGATCCGCGGCGGCAAGCAGCCCCGCATCCTCTTCGGTACGCAGGCGGGCACCAAGCCGCCCCGGTTCGTGCTCTTCGCCTCGGGCTTCCTGGAGGCCGGCTACCGCCGCTTCATCGAGCGCCGCCTCCGCGAGGAGTTCGGCTTCGAGGGCACCCCGATCCACATCTCGGTACGGGTGCGCGAGAAGCGCGGCCGCAAGAAGTAGGCCTCACGCGCGCGCGAGGTGACACACGGCTGAGGGCCGGGGCTGATCGCCCCGGCCCTCAGCCGTGTCCCCCGTGCTGCTTTTTCCTAGAAGCCCCTGCGGGGCGCCGGCGGCAGCGCCGCCTGCGTCGGCGTCGGGGAGTGCTGCGCCGACCACGCCGTCGGATACGCCGTCGCGTAGCGGTGCCCCTGCCCGTGTCCGTAGACGCCCGTGCTCACCGTCGTACCGAAGGCCCGGAAGGCCACGTCCTCCTCGCCGCTGCGGTCACCCGGCAGCGTGCGGAACGACCTGCGGAACTCCGAGTACAAGGCGTCGTAGATCGGCGTGGGCGACGCGCCCGCCGTGACGTCCTGCGCGGGGCGCATCGAAGGGATCTGACTCGGATACGGCTGGGGGAAGGGGTCGTATGGGTGCACGTAGGTGCCAACGACCCCGCCGCCCGTCGGATGCGGGCGGCTCTCCGAATGGGACGCCCGCCGGGGACGCGGCACGGTCGGGACCCCCGGCGCCCCGGAGCCCGTCGGTACGCCCGGGACCCGCGCCCACCCTATGCCCGGCCGGCCCTCGTCCATCAGGTACCGGCCAGCGGCATCGCGGCGGCGACCAGGCGCCCGTTCGCCGCGGCCTTCTCCAGCGCGTCGCGCAGCAGGTCCTCACGCGGCTGCTGGCCGATCGAGCCCACGGGGGCGGCGAAGACGAGCACCGTGTGCGACTTGTTGGCCGCCGCGCGCCAGCCCTCGGTGACCTGGAGCGGCTGGTGCGCCTGCCACCAGGCGGCCTGACCGGCGCCGCCGGGGCCCGGCTGGAGGACGGAGTGCAGCTGGCCCATGGCGACCAGGACCGACCAGCCCGGCAGCACCGCCGGCTTCTCGTCCAGGTTCATGACCTGGTGGAATCCCTGCTCGGCCAGGAGCGGCAGGAACTCGTCGGTGAGTCCGTCCGAACCCGGGCGGGCCACCGGGGCGGTCGGCTCCACGACGAGCGCCGGGTGCAGCTCGCCCTCGATCAGGACGAGACCGCTGGTGACCCCGAGCACGGCCTGCTCGGGGTGGGCGGCGGACAGCGCGTCGGCGGTGTCCGCGGCCGTGATGGAGGCGACGGCGCCCTGGAGCTGCTCCTCGGCGACCCGGACGACCTGCGACGGGATGCAGCTGGCGTGCGCGAACGCGAGGACCGCGGTCTCCTCGCCGACGAACAGCACCGTGCTGGTCCGCTCCTGCTCGGAGTCCCCCGGCGTGCGGCAGGAGGTGCAGTCGTAGCTGCCCGGGGCGTTGTCGCCGGCGAGCAGCCGGTCCGCTTCTTCGTCGCCGATCTCGGCGCGTACGTCCTCGCTGACGTCGAGCATGCGCGGCACGGGGGGCTCCCTGGACTCGGTACGGGGGGACGCCGGGCCGATCCCGGTCGTCTCATGCCGAGTTCAACGGGTCAGGCTCGGCCGGGGTCACGCGCGGAAGCGAGGCAACTTGCCGGCGGCTCGTGCGGCGGGGCGGGTGACTCCGACCGGGTGGGGTGTGAACGGTGTTCCGCGCGGCTCGGACCGGGGCGGCGGGGCGCTGCCTAGCCTGCACCGATGTCGAAGATCCGATTTTGGACGACCGGTTCCCTCGTGGTGGCGTCCGCGGCCGCGCTGCTGACCCTGGCCCCGGCACCCGCCCAGGCCCGGGAGACACGGGGCGGGCCCGGGGTCGCGTCCGGCGTGCCCTCGTACCCCTGCGCGAAGGACCAGTGGCCGTGGGGCTGCATCGCCGAGTGCGAGAGCAGCGGCGACTGGCACATCAACACCGGCAACGGCTTCTACGGCGGGCTCCAGTTCTGGCATCCGACCTGGGTCGAGCACGGCGGACTGAAGTACGCGCCGCGCGCCGACCTGGCGACCCGCCCGCAGCAGATCACCGTCGCGGAGGAGGTCCTCCGCACCCAGGGGTGGAAGGCCTGGCCCGTCTGCTCCGAGCGGTACGGACTCAGCGGACGCGTCCACACCGTCCAGCCGGGCGACACGCTCAGCTCCATCGCCCGCCGCTTCGGGATCAAGGGCGGCTGGCAGGCGCTGTACGAGGCGAACCGGAGCCTGATCGGGGCCGATCCGAACCGGATCGCCGTCGGGACCATGCTGCGGATCGACCCGCTCTGACGCCGCCCGCCCCGGTCAGGTGAGCTCGGCCGGCTCCCCGCTGAACGCGAGGGAGCCGCGCCGCAGCTCGTACACCAGCGACCCGGGCGGCAGCCCGTCCGGTACGCGCTGCTCCGCCAGGACCACGGCCGCGCCGCCCTCCACCGCGAGCGCCGCGAGGCTCCGGTACGTCCGGGCCGCGACCGGCGGGGCCAGACCGAGCGACGGCTCGTCGACCAGCACCACGCGCGCGCGTACGGCGAGCAGGGCGCGGGAGAGCGCCAGCATGCGGCGCTCCCCGCCGGAGAGGGTCCCGGCGGTGCGGGAGAGCAGGGGGAGGAGTTCCGGGTACGGGGGAGTCACCGCGCCCGGTGCGGCTCCGGGCGTGCTCAGGGCGAGGTTCTCGGCGACGGTCAGGTTCGCGTACACCGCCTCCAGGTCGGGTACGAGGCACAGCCCACGCCGCGCCCGTTCGTGGGCCGGCAGCCGGGTCACGTCGGTGCCGCGCCACACGACCCGGCCCGCGGAGAGCCGTACCGTGCCCGCGAGGGCACGCAGGGCCGTCGTACGCCCCGAGCCGTTACGGCCCAGGAGGACGGTCACCGTACCGGCCGGGACGGGCAGGTCCAGGCCGTGCAGCGCCTCCAGGGGGCCGTAGCGGACCCGGGCGGCGCGCAGGGCGATCTCGACGCTCATGACACGATCCGGCCGCCTTCCATGGTGTGCACGGTGTGCGCGATCCCGGCGACGAGGTCCAGGTCGTGCTCGACCACCAGGACGGTCAGTCCTTCGGCGGCGAGGGCGGCGAGGATCCGGGCGAGCGCGGCCGTCTCCTCGGCGTCGAGACCGGCGGCGGGTTCGTCGAGCAGCAGGGTGTGCGGCTGCCCGGCGAGCGCGCGGGCCAGCTCGACCCGGCGCAGGGTCCCGGTGGGCAGGTCCGCCGCCGTCTCGTGCCGTACGGGCCCGGCGAGCCCGAGGAGACGCAGGCTGCGTTCGACGGCGGCGGGGTCCTCGCGGACGTGGCCCCGCTCCTCGCCGAGGCGGACGTTCTCCTCGACGGTGAGCGAGGGGAAGACGGCGAGCCGCTGGAACGTCCGGGCGATGCCGAGGCGGGTCCGGGCGTGGGCGGGGCGGGAGGTGATGTCGGCCCCGTCGAGGGTGATCCGCCCGTGGCGGGGGCGGGCGGTGCCGGCGAGGCAGTCGAAGAGGGTGGACTTGCCGGCGCCGTTGGGGCCGACGAGGGCGGTGATGCGGGAGGGGGTGAGGGTGAGGGTGACGTCGTCGAGGGCGGTGATCCCTCCGGGGTGGGTGAGGGTGAGGTGGTGGGCGCGGAGGGTGGGTGCGGGTGTGCGGGGGTGCGTCCGGCCTTCGGTCGGCCTGGGGTTCCCACCCGTGCCACCCGTACCACTGATCGACCGAGGTGCGGGTCTTCCCTGGGGCAGCAGGTTCGTCAGCGGGGGGAGGCGGCCCGTCAGGGCTGCCAGGAGGCCCAGGAGGGCTGCTGCCGTGCCTGCTTGCGGGCCCGCGTCCAGGGTGGTCAGGAGGGCGGCGGCGGCCAGGGGGGTGAGGAGGCTGTCGGCGCCCAGGACCAGGACCGCGGCGAACCACTGCAGGCCGCGGACCGGATCGTACGCCTCCGGGTCGAAGGCGCGCAGCCCCATGCCGAGGAGGCCCCCGCCCAGGGCCGCGAGGGCCGCGCCCAGGACGAACGCGAGCAGCTTGAGGCGGGGCACGGCGACGCCCGTCGCCTCCGCGCCCGGCTCGTGGTCCCGCAGCGCGGCGAGCGCCCTGCCCGTGCGGCCCCGGCGGAGCGCCGCCACCAGGGCCAGGCAGCCCGCGAGGACGACCAGTTCGAGGGCGTAGAAGGCGCGGTCGTCGGAGAAGCCCGCCGGGCGGCCGAGGGTCAGGCCGGCCGTCGCGTACGGCTGGGTGAGGACGAAGCGGCTCACCGCCACCCCGGTCGCGAGCGTCACCAGCGCGAGCGCCAGACCGTGTCTGCGGATGGCGGGCCGGCCCGTCAGGAGGCCGACCGCGGCCACCAGCGGCACCGCGAGGCCGAGCGCCACGAGGCCCGGTACCCCGCGCCCCGTCAGGAGCCCGGTGAACAGCGCGCCGAGGCCCGCGTACGCCGCCTGCCCCAGCGCGATCTGGCCGCCCCGCCCCGCCACCACGACCAGGGACAGCAGGATCACCGCGAGCGCCGGTACCTGGACCACCGTGTGCAGGTCCGGGCCCGCGAAGCCGAGCGGGAGGAGGAACAGGACGCCCACGACGACCCACAGGCCCCCCGGCACCCGCCCGGAGCGCACCGGCGGCGGCAGCGCGTCCCTGCCCCTGCCGCCGACACCCGGCAGGACGAGGGCCGCGACCAGGAGCGCCACCACGAACAGGTTCGCCCCGACGGCCTGGAGCAGCGGGCCCGCCCAGCCCTCCGGGTGCAGCCGGGTCAGCTGGGCCTGGGCCACGCCGATCGCGAGCGCCGCCGCCACCGCGACCGGCAGCGACCGCATCCGGGCGATGACCGCGACCGCGATCACCTCGACGACGAGCAGCGGCATCCCGTACGGGTCGAGCCGTACGTACGGGGCGAGCAGCACCCCGGTGAGGCCGGCGGTGAACGAGCCGAACGCCCAGCCGGCCGCCGCGACCCGGTCCGCGTCGATCCCGGACAGCACCGCGAGCGGCCGGTTGTCGACCACGGCCCGCAGCTCCCGCCCGAACCGCGTCCACCGGGTCACCGCCCCCACCAGACAGCCGAGCGCCACCACCGCGCCGAGCTGCGCCCAGGGGTCGTCGCCGAGGAGCACCGGAGCGTCGTCCCGCGCCCCGGGGCCCCACAGGAGCAGCGCCGCGCCCACGAGGAGGACGAAGACGCCGACGGAGGCCACGAGGGATCGCGCCGGGTTCGCCTCGCGCCGTGCGAGGGGCCGGAACACCGAGCGGTCCAGGACGAGCCCGATGCCGGGGGCGACCAGCAGCAGGGTGACGAGCGCGGCCGCCGGCAGCGGCCAGCCTTCCACGACCACCAGCTGGCGGAGCACGTACGCGCAGATCATGGCGACGGCCCCGTGCGCCAGGTTCAGCACCCCGGTCGCCCGGTAGGTGACGACCAGGCCGATGCCGGTGAGCGCGGCGGCGCTGCCGACCGCGAGGCCGGCGAGCGTCAGCTCGTACGTCAGGGAGGCCACGGCTCACACACCGGACAGGGGCTCAGGGACGGGTCGTCCCCCGCCTCCACCGCCGTCGCCCGGCCCGCGACCAGCGGGCAGTCGGGCCGGTGCGCCAAGGTCCCGCCGGGGACCCGGAGCGGCGGGCCGTCGGAGGACGGGGGCCCGGGGGGCGTCCCGTCCGCCTCGGGACCGCGCGGGTCCGGAGGCCGTACGGGAAGGGCGTACGCCGCCGTGACGAGCACCGCTCCGGCCACGAGCAGCGCCGCCCCCGGCACCGTGCACGAGGCCAGATAGGGCAGCTGCCGCTCCGCGAACCGCTCGCCGGAGATCCCGTACCAGCCGAGCACGCAGAGCACCGCGCCTCCGGCGGCCGCCGCGAGACCGCTCCACAGCAGGATCCGGGATGTCGGCACGGAGGCCTCCCTCGTCTCTTCCTTTGCACGATGCCCCGATACGCCCCACCCTGGAAGCATCCGGCCGTACGGCCCCGAAGGACACCCGGTGGTGAGCCAGATGGTTTCCGAACGACCCGGCCGACGCCCCCGGCTCGCCGCGCTCGCGGCCGCCGCCGTCCTGGTGCTCACCCCCGCCGTCGCGAGCTGCGCCGACGACGGCGAGGGCCGCTCCGCGGACCTGGAGACCTCGGCCCCGCCCGGGATGACGGCCGAGGCCCCCGACAGCCCCGACGTCCCCGACACCTCAGACGTCCCCGACACCTCCGACGCCGACGAGCCCGACGACCCCGCCGCGGCCGAGGCGGAGATCACCGGGAACTGGACGAGGTTCTTCGACCCGAAGACCCCCGTCGCCGACAAGGTGAAGCTCCTGGAGGACGGGGAGCGGATGCGGGAGGTCCTCGGGGCCTTCGCCGACGACAGGAACGCGGCCATGACCTCGGCGAAGGTCAAGGGCGTCGAGTTCACCTCCGCCACCGGCGCCGACGTGACGTACGACCTGCTGGTCGGCGGATCCCCGGCCCTGCCGGACGCGCGGGGCACCTCCGTCCTTGAGGACGACACCTGGAAGGTCTCCGTGAAGACCCTGTGCGGCCTGGTCGAGCTGAGCGGTGTCACCGTCCAGGGCTGCTGAGGCGTGGGCGGCGCTGCTCCTCGCGCTCTCGCTCCTCCTCCTCACGGCCTGCGGCAGCCGGCTCCCCGAGCGCGCCTTCGCGTCGCGGGCCACCGCCCACCCCACCGGCGGTGAGCCGCT
Organism: Streptomyces sp. NPDC002773; assembly: GCF_040295605.1. Lineage (NCBI taxonomy): Bacteria > Bacillati > Actinomycetota > Actinomycetes > Kitasatosporales > Streptomycetaceae > Streptomyces > Streptomyces sp. NPDC002773. The sequence continues at coordinate 31,301 of NZ_JBEOVO010000031.1, read as the reverse complement.
CCGCGTCGGGATCATCACCAGCGCCACCAGCCCCGTCGGCGGGCAGGCGCTCACCGGCCCGCGCGACGGGGCCCGCGCCTACTTCGACGCCCTCAACGCCCGCGGCGGCCTCGACGGGCGCCGGATCGAGGTGGAGACCTGCGACGACGGCGGCAGCGGCGTCGGCAACAACACCTGCGTGCACCGGCTGGTCGACGAGCGCCGGGTCTTCGCCCTCGTCGCCACCACCGCCCTCGACTACGCGGGTGCCCCCCTCGTCGCCCGCGCGGGCGTCCCCGACATCGGCGGCCAGCCCCTCACCCCCGCGTACGACACGTACCCGCACCTCTACGGCATCTACGGCAGCTCCGCGCCGCGCACCGGCGGGGAGCCCGGCTGGGGCGGCGTCCTGTACGGCGGGACCGAGGTCTACCGCTGGTTCGCGCGGGAGCGGGACGCCAGGACCGCCGCCGTCGTCTCGTACAACCAGGCCGCCTCCGCCGCGTACGCCCGGCTGGTCACCCGGGGGCTGCGCGCCGAGGGCTACCGGGTCGTCGAGGAGCAGGTGGACTTCGCGCTGCCCAACTTCCGGGCGGTCGCCGCCGATCTGCGGGCCCAGCGCGTCGACGTCCTCTTCGACGCCATGGACACCCACGGCAACGTGCGCCTGTGCGAGGCGATGGAGACCCTCGGGGTACGGGTCGCCGCCAAGGTCACCCACGCGCAGAACTGGTCCTCGTCCGTCGCCCGCGACTACGCCCGCGCCCCCGGCTGCCGGGACGCCCTGTGGGTGACCGGCGCCAGCCGCAACCACCAGGACGCCGGGCATCCGGCGGTCCGCGAGTTCCGCGCGGCGATGGGCGGACGGCCGCTGTCCCAGTGGCAGCTGGAGGGTTGGGCGGCCGCGATGTGGTTCACCGACGCGGCCCGCTCCTGCCTCGCCGGGGGCGGGCTCACCCGCGCGTGCGTGGAGCGGTTCATGAACCGTCCGGAGCCGTACACCGCGCGAGGGCTACTGCTCCCCGTCCGCCACGAACACCTGGAGCGACCGCCCCCGACCCGGAACACCTGTCTGTCGGTGGCCCGTTGGCAGGACGGCCGGGGCTGGGTGAGCCAGGGCGAGATGACGGAGAACTGCGCGACCGTGCCCCAACTCGGCTACCGGCCGTGACCCCCGCTCGGCTGCGCCCGTGAACGGCGGCCCGTCACCGGCAGTACAGTCGAGCGACCGATCAACTCACCGGGGGGAACCGGCGGCGCGATGCGAATCTCCTTTCTGCTCCACAACGGCTACCACTACGGCGGCACGATCCGGACGACGTTCACCCTCGCCGAGGAACTGGCGGAGCGTCACGAGGTGGAGATCGTCTCGGTGTTCCGCCACCGCGACCGGCCCCTCCTCGGCCTGCCCGCGGGGGTGACCCTGCGCCACCTCGTCGACCTGCGCGAGGACAGCCCCGGATACGACGGCGAGCACCCCGACTTCCGCCGCCCGGCCGAGGTCTTCCCGCGCGGCGACGGACGCTGGAAGCAGTACAGCGCCCTCACCGACGCCCGGATCGGGGAGCACCTGCGGGGCGTGGAGGCCGACGTCCTCGTCGGCACCCGCCCCGGACTCAACGTGCACCTCACCCGGCAGGCCCGGCGCGGCCCCGTCCTCGTCGGCCAGGAACACCTGATCCTCGACGGCCACAGCTTCCGGCTGCGCCGGGACATCGGCCACGAGTACGCGCTCCTCGACGCCGTCACGACGGTCACCGAGGCGGACGCCCGCGCCTACCGGAAGCTCGGGCTGCCCGGCGTACGGATCGAGGCCGTGCCCAACAGCGTGCCCGCGCCCCCCGGGCCGCCCGCCGACCCCGCGGCGAAGACGGTCGTCGCCGCGGGCCGGCTGACCCGCGTCAAGCGGTACGACCTGCTGATCGACGCCTTCGCCGAGGTGGCCGCCGACCACCCCGACTGGAAGCTGCGGATCTACGGCGCCGGTGACGCGGTCCAGAACGTCAAGGGGCCCCTGGCCCGGCAGATCAAGGACCGGGGCCTGGGCGCGCAGGTCTTCCTCATGGGCTCGGTGACCCCGCTGGAACCGGAGCTGGCCAAGGGCTCGATCGCGGCCGTGACCTCCCAGCGGGAGTCCTTCGGCATGACCATCGTGGAGGCGATGCGCTGCGGACTCCCGGTCGTCTCCACCGACTGCCCGCACGGGCCCCGCGAGATCATCGAGGACGGGGTCGACGGGCTCCTGGTGCCGGTCGACGACGTGGCCGCGTTCGCGCGGGCGCTGCGCCGGCTCGTGGAGGACGACGAGCTGCGCGCCAAGACGGCCCGGGCGGCGCTCGCGGCCGCCGAGCGCTTCGACCCGGCCCGGATCGCCGCCCGGCACGAGACGCTCTGGACGGAACTCGTCGAGCGCGGCGCGAGCCGGCGCACCCACCCCGAGGGCAGGGCGTCGCTGCACCGGGGGGTCGGCCGGGCCGTCGACGCGGTCTACACCCTGAAGGCCAGGGCCGGCCGGCTGGTCCGCCGCTTCCGCTGACGCATCGCGCGCCCCTTGAGGACAGAAGTCGTCCGCGAGGGCTGGCAGACTCGGCGCCATGTTGGAGACCTCCGCACGGCTCTTGCGTCTGCTCTCGTTGCTCCAGGCCCACCGTGAGTGGTCCGGTGCCGACCTCGCCGAGCGGCTCGGGGTCACGCCCCGCACCGTACGGCGGGACGTCGACCGGCTGCGGGAGCTCGGCTACCCCGTCAACGCGAGCCCCGGCACCGGTGGCGGCTACCAGCTGGGCGCCGGGGCCGAGCTGCCGCCGCTGCTCCTCGACGACGAGGAGGCGGTGGCGGTCGCGGTCGGTCTGCGCGCCGCCGCAGGGCAGGGCGTCGAGGGCATCGGCGAGAGCTCCGTACGCGCCCTGGCCAAGCTGGAGCAGGTGCTGCCCGGGCGGCTGCGGCGCCGGGTGAGCGCCCTGAACGCCTTCACCGTGCCGATGCTGCGCACCCCGCGCGAGCGGATCGACCCGGCTGTGCTCACCGAGCTCGCCAACGCCTGCCGGGATACGGAGCGGCTGCGTTTCGAGTACCGGGACCACGGCGGGACGGCGACCCGCAGGACTGTCGAGCCGCACCGGCTCGTGTGCAGCGAGCGCCGCTGGTACCTGGTCGGCTGGGACGTGGACCGGGCCGACTGGCGTACCTTCCGGGCCGACCGGATCACCCCGACCCCGCCGCACGGCCCCCGCTTCCCGCCCCGCGAACCGCCCGCCGAGGATCTCGCCGCCTATGTGTCGAAGGGCGTGTCCACCGCCGTGTACGCGACCGAGGCGACGATCCGGCTGCACGTGCCGCTCGACGAGGCCGCCGCGGCCGTCGGCGCCGCCGCCGGTGTCCTGACGGCGGAGGGGGAGCACGCCTGTCTGCTGCGGACCGGCGCCCACAGCCTCGACGTGATGGCGATCCACGTGGCGATGCTCGGCTTCGAGTTCGAGGTGCTCGACCCGCCGGAGCTCGTCGACCGGGTGCGGGCGCTCAGGGACCTTCTGTCCCGCGCTCTCGACCGGCCGGCCGGTCCTCCGGCGGACTCGTGACGTACGCCAGCTCGTACTCCGCGAACTCCGGGTGGTGCAGGTCGAAGGCGGGTGCCTCGGAGCGGATCCGGGGCACCGTCACGAAGTTGTGCCGGGGCGGCGGGCAGGACGTCGCCCACTCCAGCGAGCGACCGAAGCCCCACGGGTCGTCCACGTCGACCTTCGCCCCGTACCGCCAGGTCCGCCACACGTTGTAGAGGAACGGCAGGGTGGAGGCGCCGAGCAGGAAGGCGCCGATGGTGGACGCGGTGTTGAGCGCGGTGAAGCCGTCCGCGTCCAGGTAGTCGGCGTACCGCCGGGGCATGCCCTCCGCGCCGAGCCAGTGCTGCACCAGGAACGTCAGGTGGAAGCCGATGAAGAGGGTCCAGAAGTGGATCTTCCCGAGCCGCTCGTCGAGCATCCGGCCGGTGAACTTGGGCCACCAGAAGGAGAAGCCGGCGAAGGTCGCGAAGACGACCGTGCCGAACACCGTGTAGTGGAAGTGGGCGACCACGAAGTACGAGTCGGTGACATGGAAGTCCATCGGCGGCGAGGCGAGGATCACCCCGGTGAGGCCGCCGAAGAGGAAGGACACCAGGAAGCCGACGGACCACAGCATCGGGGTTTCGAAGGAGAGGGAGCCCCGCAGCATCGTCCCGGTCCAGTTGAAGAACTTCACCCCGGTGGGCACCGCGATGAGGAACGACAGCATCGAGAAGAACGGCAGCAGCACCGCGCCCGTCGCGAACATGTGGTGCGCCCAGACCACCATCGAGAGGCCGGTGATCGCCATGGTGGCGCTGATCAGCGTCGTGTACCCGAAGATCGGCTTCCGGGCGAAGACCGGGATGATCTCGCTGACGATCCCGAAGAACGGCAGCGCGATGATGTAGACCTCGGGGTGGCCGAAGAACCAGAAGAGGTGCTGCCAGAGCAGCGCGCCCCCGTACTCCGGCTGGAAGACCACCGAGCCGAGGCGCCGGTCCGCCTCCAGGACGAGCAGGGCCGCGGCGAGGACCGGGAAGGCCATCAGGACCAGGACCGCGGTGAAGAGCACGTTCCAGGTGAAGATCGGCACCCGGAACATGGTCATGCCGGGCGCGCGCATCCCGACGATCGTCGCCAGGAAGTTCACCGACGTGAGGATCGTGCCGAAGCCGGAGAGGGCGAGCCCCATGATCCACAGGTCGGCCCCGATGCCGGGGGAGCGTTCGAGGCTGTTCAGGGGCGCGTACGCGGTCCAGCCGAAGGCGGGCGGTCCGCTGGGCACGAGCAGTGAGCCCACCACCATCAGGCCGCCGAGGAGGAACAGCCAGTACGAGAGCATGTTCAGGCGGGGGAAGGCGACGTCGGGCGCGCCGATCTGGAGCGGCACCAGCTCGTTGGCGAAGCCGGCGAAGGTGGGCGTCGCGAAGAGCAGCAGCATGATCGTGCCGTGCAGGGTGAAGGCCTGGTTGAACTCCTGGTTCGAGACGAGCTGGAGCCCCGGGCGGGCCAGCTCGGCCCGCATCAGCATCGCCATGATCCCGGCCATCAGGAAGAACACGAACGAGGTCACCAGGTACAGGTGGCCGATCTTCTTGTGGTCGGTCGTGGTGAGCCAGTCGATCAGCACGCGGCCGTGCCGCTGCCGGCCCGATTCGACGGTCGCGGTCACTGTCCCGATGCCCATCGCTGCCTCCGCCTCGCCGTCGTCCCGGCTCCGCGTCTCCGGGCGTCCGGACAGCGTAAGCATTGTGTAAGGGAAGAGTGAGCGCCCTGCGTGCGCGTCGCCGACACAATTCAGGGCGGATGCGGGGGAAGCCGGAATGACGTCCGTGCTATCGACGCTCCGGCACCGGATTCCGGACCCTTCGTGCGAACTGCCGGATGTCCCCCGGAATTACTGGAGAAACGGCTGGAAAGCATCCCTCCGGGCGACGGCGGAAGCAGCAAACATATGTCGGTAACTTGTGACACAAGCGTGACCGCGAAGGTACTAACGTGAGGGTCATGGCACCCACATCGCGCACTCCCGAACCGCCCCGCGACGCCCCCGAGTCCTATGTGGGCCTGGACGCGGAAGGCGCCGCACAGCTCGCGAGGACACGGGGCTGGAGCACCGTCAGGTCCCTGCCGCCCGGGTCGATCATCACGATGGAATACCTGGTCGGACGCATCAACTTCGAGGTCGAGGACGACACGGTCACCCGCTGCTGGGTCGGCTGAGGGGAACGCGGAGGGCCCCGGCCGATGACGGCCGGGGCCCTCCGCGAGGACGTTTCCCCGTACCTCCGGGTACTTCTCCGAGGTGGCGGAGGTCAGCCGCCGGTCGCCGGAGTGCGGCGGCCGGCCACTCCCACCGTCTCCCTGACCGGCTCCTCGGGCGCGGGGAAGAACCCCGGCCGGGGGCCGCCGGAGGCCACGGGCAGCGAGGGCACCAGCCGGCGGCGGTCCCGCAGCCGCTCCCGTAGGCGGTCACGCAGGGCGAGGATCCAGGACTCGGCCACGGCCAGGGCCGGCTCGCACCAGGGCAGCGCGAGGAGCACGAGCAGCCCGGCCGCCCAGCCGAGGAGGACGTCGCTCAGCCAGTGCGTGCCCAGGTAGACGGTGGTGAGCCCGACGCCGAGCGCGACCACGGCGGAGAGCGCCGACAGATAGCGCCTGGCCCGCGGGGTGGTCGCCAGATAGGCGAGGATGCCCCAGGTCACCACCGCGTTGGCGGTGTGACCCGAGGGGAATATGTCGCCGCCCGCGAAGAGCTCGGCGGAGCCGACCTGGGTCGCGTAGTGGGGGCCGAGTCGGCCGAGTCCGAGCTTGACCGAGCCGACCGAGACGTTGAGCAGCAGCAGGGCGGCGCCGAGGCAGAGCAGGGGCCGCAGGGTGTGCTGGCGCCAGGAGCGCCAGCCCAGCCAGGCGGCCACCATGACGGCCGTGGGGCCACGCTGGCCGAGGACGACGTAGTAGTCGAGGAAGCCGTGGATCTCCGGCCACTGCTGGTAGGGCCGGAAGAGCATGATCTTCCAGTCGAGGGTCACCAGCCACGTCGAGAGCAGCACGGCGACGACCATGGCGAGATAGAACGCCGACGTCCCGCCGAAGAGGGCGAGACGCGTGCGGGTCATCCGCGGGACCTCTATCTTCGGCGGTTCCGGCTCCCGGTCCAGCCGGGCAAAGATGTCGGTACGCACCCAATCGACGTTACAGGGAGTGAGAAGCCGACCCGGTCGATCCGCTCCCTTCGTGATGTTGATGTGATGTGGAGTAGGTCTCAATGGCCGACCTATTCCGGGCGTCCGTCGGGAAATCCGATGACCTTCCGCCCTATTGCCGCAGGGCTGATTCCGGAAGGGTGTTTGAACGCGCGGGAATTACTTCAAACAGACGTCCGTACGGAATTCCATACGACGCGCGGCCCTGCCCGAGTGGCGTACGCCACACCGGCGGGGCCACCGGGGTGAGAGCTGCACCACGCGCTCGGGGCGTGGACTCGCGTACGCTGACGGCTCACTCGCCCGTCGATGCCGGGCCGCCCCAGGGGCATAAGCCCTGGTCGGGGCCCGCCGAGCGCGAGAGCTTCACTGGGAGGTACGGACATGTCGCGGACGAACACGGCCCAAGGACCACCGCGCTCCGCCGTCGGAGCCGGAGCCAACCGCTGGGTCGTCCTCCTCGTCCTCTGCGTCAGTCTCCTCCTGGTCGCCCTCGACGCGACCATCCTCCACGTCGCCGTCCCCTCGCTCACCGAGGACCTGCGCCCCAGCTCCACCGCGCTGCTCTGGATCGTCGACGCCTACCCCCTGATCTGCGCCTCGCTCCTCATCCTCTTCGGCACCCTCGGGGACCGGGTCGGACGACGGAGAGTCCTCCTCCTCGGCTACGCGCTCTTCGGCGTCGCCTCGGCGGTCGCCGCGCTCGCCACCGAACCCTCCGTCCTCATCGCGGCCCGCGCGCTGCTCGGCGTCGGCGGCGCCATGATCATGCCCGCCACGCTCTCCATCCTCCGGACGGTCTTCCCCGACCGGCGGGAGCGCGCCACCGCCATCGGCATCTGGACCGCGGTCGCCGCGGTCGGCGCCGCCGCGGGACCGGTGCTCGGCGGCTTCCTCGTGGAGCACTACTGGTGGGGCTCCGTCTTCCTCATCAACATCCCGCTGATGGCCTTGATCCTGCCGCTCGGCCGCCGCCTCCTCCCCGAATCCCGGGGAGCCGCCGACGGACCCTGGGACGTCCTCGGCGCGCTCATGGCCGCCGCCGGTGTGCTCGGCTGCGTCCTCGGGGTCAAGCGGGCCGGGGCCGGCGACCCGCTCCTCGCCCTCCCGACCGCGGGCCCGCTGCTGCTCGGCGCCGCGCTCCTCGTCCTCTTCGTACGGCGGCAGAAGCGGCGCCCGCACCCCCTGATCGACATGCGGCTCTTCTCCCGGGCGGCCTTCACCACCTCCGTCGGCTGCATCGTGCTCGCCATGCTGGCCCTGGTCGGCCTGGAGCTGATCGCCGTCCAGTACCTCCAGCTCGTCCTCGGCCTCACCCCCCTGGAGACCGGCCTCCGGCTGCTTCCGCTCACCTTCGCCGCCATGGCCGCCGGCGCCACCGGCTCGTACACCCTGCGCAGGATCGGACCGCGCCGGATGGTCGGCTGGGGCTTCGTGCTCACCGCGGCCGCCGTGCTGCTGCTCACCTTCATGGGGCAGCACGACCGGCCGCTGCTGCTCACGGTGGGCTTCGTCCTGCTCGGCTTCGGCCTGCAGACGACGCTCTTCTCGGCGTACGAGTCGATGCTCAGCGAGGCGCCGCAGCGGAGCGCGGGTGGCGCGGCCGCGATCGGCGAGACCTCGTACCAGCTCGGCGCGGGCATGGGCATCGCCCTGCTCGGCAGTGTGATGAACGCGGCGTACGCCCCCGGGCTCGCCGCCGTCCCCGGGGTGCCCGCGGAGGCGAGCACGGCCGCCGCGAACTCGCTCGGGGAGGCCTACCAGGTCGCGGAGCAGCTCGGCGGCGCGGCCGGCGGAGCCCTGCACCAGGCCGCCCGGCACTCCTTCGTGAACGGGCTGCACATCACGCTCTTCGTGAGCGCGGGTCTGCTGCTCCTCGGCGCGGCGATGGCGCGGCGCCTGCCCCGGGTGATGGAGTGCCCGGTCGATCCGGAGGAGACGTTCGGTCCGGAGGAGACGGCGTCGACCGAGGGGAAGGTGGATCCGGCGGCGAAGGCGGGTCCGGCGGAGCCGGCCGTTCTGGTGGAGGCCGCGGCCGCGTGGGCGGAGCCCTCCGGGCTCTCCCGGTCGTCCGAGCCGCGGGTGCCCGCGACCCGGGAAGCGATCGAGCCCGCCGGCTCGGGGCGTCCGGCGCACTGACCCGGTCGTCCGGGTGGTGTCCGGCCTGGCCGGCGGGCCCGCTCAGCTCTGGTTGAAGAAACCGTCCTGCCGGCGGCGGCCGCTCTCGCCGGTGACGATCTGGGTGTCGGCCGGGGTCAGCAGGAAGACCCGCGTCGCGACGCGCTCGATCGAACCGCGCAGACCGAAGGCGAGACCGGCGGCGAAGTCGACCACGCGCTTGGCGTCGCTCGGCTCCATCGCGGTCAGGTTCACGATCACCGGAACCCCGTCCCTGAAGAGCTCGCCGATGCCCCGGGCGTCCCGGAAGCCGTCCGGGGAGACGGTGGCGATCCGGCGGCCCCGGTCCTCGGCGGTGTCCGTGGCGACCCGCACCCGGGGGTCCGTCACCCAGGCGTCGCCGCCCTCGGCACCGTCGGCGTACTCGTCGTCGTAGTAACGCTCGTCGTTGTCCTCGACGAGTCCCAGCCAGGCGCTCGCCTTGCGCACCGATCCCATGGACGCCTCCTTTCAGCGCGGTCACTTGTGGTTCCGCATATCCCTATCGTCGTCCATGATGCGGATCGCGCGCCAAGTGGTTGGGCGCCGCGCCTTGGATTCGTGACGGTACTGGTGCAGAACGTGAGCACCGTTTCCTGGCGATTCGTCAGGAAACTTGCGGTATGCGGGGGCTGAGGGAGGGCCATGTAGCTGAAAATATGAAAGTCGGGCTGGAAGGGTGACGATGGGCGCGTACGGGTGAACACGCCCGCTCGCTACCATGCCGCGAGGCGCTCGACGGCGTCGCCGCAGTCAGTTCACGGGGGAGTCTCTTGTTCGGAATCGTCAGGCCCTGCGCCCACCGGCTCACCGACGGTCTGAAGGTCGAGTGGATGGCCCACCTCTGCGGCCTCTGCCTGGCACTTCGCGCCGACCACGGCCAGTTCGCCCGGGTCGTCACCAACTACGACGGGCTCATCGTCTCCGTCCTGACGGAGGCTCAGACCGGCGCCGTGACCAGCGGGCGGCGCACCGCCGGACCCTGCCCCCTGCGCGGGATGCGGACCGCCCCCGTCGCCCAGGGCGAGGGCGCGCGTCTCGCCGCCGCCGTCTCGCTCGTCCTCGCCTCCGCGAAGGTACGGGACCACGTCGCCGACCGGGACGGCCTGTTGGCCCGCCGCCCCGTCGCCGCCGCGGCCCGCCGGGTCGCCCGCTCCTGGGACAAGGCCGGCGCGAGGACCGGCCGCGCCCTCGGCTTCGACACCGCCGTCCTCGTCGACGCCGTCGACCGCCAGACCGGGATCGAGGCCCTCGCGGGACCCGGTACCTCCCTGCTCGCCGTCACCGAACCGACCGAGACCGCGACCGCGGCCGCCTTCGCGCACACCGCCGTCCTCGCGGGACGGCCGGGGAACGCGGAGCCGCTCGCCGAGGCGGGCCGGCTCTTCGGGCGCCTCGCGCACCTCCTGGACGCCGTCGAGGACCAGACCGCCGACGCGGCGAGCGGCGCCTGGAACCCGCTCACCGCGACCGGCACCTCCCGCGAGGAGGCCCGCCGGCTCGCCGACGACGCCCTCCACGGCATCCGGCTCGCGCTGCGGGACGCCGAGTTCGCCGACGGCAAGCTGGCCCACGTCCTCCTCGCCCACGAGCTGCGCACCTCGGTGAACCGCGCCTTCGGCACGACGAGCTGCTCGCACGTGACCCCGGGTGCGGGTGCGGGTGCGGGGCAGGGGCATGGGGCCGCTCACGGTCACGGGCCGGTGCCCGGCAACCCGTACGCCCCCGGCCCGGGCGGTCCCGGCGGCCCCGGTGGCCCGTACGCCCCCGGCCCGGGCGGTCCCGGCGGGCCCAGTGGCCCGTACGCCCCCGGCCCGGGCGGTCCCGGCGGCCCCGGTGGCCCGTTCCCGCCCGGCCCGCCGAACCGGCGCGGCCTGATAGCCGGATGCGCCCTCTGGGTCGGTCTGGCCTGCACCTGCCAGATGTGCTGCGGGACCTTCGAGGACCCCTGGAGCCGTGAGCGGCGCGGCGGGCTCTGCCAGCAGTGCGACCCCGGCAACTGCTGCGACTGCTGTGACTGCTGCAGCAACTGCTCCTCCTGCGGCGAGGGAGAGGGCTGCTGCGGCGACTGCGGCTGCGGCTGCGACTGCTGACGACCCGTCCGCGACCTGCCCCGTCCGCGATCCGCCCCGCCGGAGCCCGTCACCTCTTCGGTGCCGGGAGCTCCGGCGGGGAGATCCGCGAGCGTTCGATCCCCGAGGCCGTCACCCCCCACTTCCGCAGGATCCTGTCGTACGTCCCGTCCGCCTTCAGGCCGTTCACCGCCGCCTGGAAGGCGGGCGCGAGCGGGGTGCCCTTCGTGAAGGCGAAACCGACGTCGAGCCGCCGGTACTCGTTCAGGAACTTCACGTTCTTCTGCTGCGTCACCGCGTACCGCAGGCCGTTGATCGTGTTCATCACGACATCGCTGCGGCCCTGCTGGAGCGACATCCAGATCGCCCCCGTCTCGCTGTAGACGTTCACCTCGTACGGCTGCCTCCCGGCCTCCGCGCACCGGCCCTTGTTCTGCTCCAGAGTCCGTTCGAAAGTGGTGCCCGCGTTCACGGCCACCTTCAGGCCGCACAGCTGCGTGAGGTCGGTGACCGCCTTCAGCGGACTGTCGGCGCGGCTCGCGAACCCCTGCCCGTCATTGATGTAGGTGACGAAGTCGATGGCCTTGCGCCGCTCCTCCGTCACGCCGAAGTTCCCCGTGCCGACGTCGTACTTGCCGCTGCCGAGCGCGGGCAGGATCGCCTCGAAGCCGACGACCTCACGCTTCAGCTCCAGGCCGAGGGCCTTCGCCACGGCGCCCGCGAAGTCGGCGTCCACACCCACGACGGTCCTGCCGTCCGGCAGATACGCCGAGCTGGGCGGGGTCGCGACCGAGGCGGCGATCGTGAGGCTGCCCCGCTGCCGTACGCCGGCCGGGAGCAGCTTCGCCGCGGCCTCGTTCTTCGCCACCGCCGACACCACGTCCTCGGTCGGTAGCGCTCCCCCGGGGGCGCCCGCCGCCCCGGCCGGAGCCGTCGCGGGCTCGCCTCCCGCGCAGGCGGTGAGCGTGAGCGCGGCCGCTGTGATCAGCGCGAAGGCGAGGGTCGTGCGGGCTGTGCCGGGGCCGGCGCCGGTAGCGGTGCCGGCCCCCGTACTCGTACGCGTGCTCATGGCTTCGGTTTCTCCAGGTGTTTCTCGAACGGCAGGAGTTTCTCGAACGGCAGCGGACCGATCGACTCGGGATCGGCGGTCAGGTCGAACAGCGGCCGGTAGCCGCTCGCCAGGTAGAGGCCCCTGGCCTCGGGCTGGCGCGGGCCGGTCGTCAGGAAGAGGCGGGAGTAGCCGTGGCCGGCGGCCTCCCGTTCGAGCACGTCCAGGACGCGGCGGGCGAGCCCGCGCCTGCGGTGTGCCGAATCGGTCCAGATCCGCTTGAGTTCGGCGGTGTGCTCGTCGTAGCGGCGGTAGGCGCCGCCCGCCACGGGCCGGCCCTGCTCCAGGAGGAGCAGGAAGGCGCCGTGGGGAGGGGCGAACTCCTCCGCCGGGTAGCGGCTCAGATCGTCCGCTGAGCCGTACCGGGTCGTGTACTCGTGCGCCAGCTCGTCGAGGAGCGGGCGCGCCAGGGAATCGGTGGTCGTCGTCCGGTGCACGGACAGCGCGAAGGTCATGACGGTCCTTCAGGGCGAAGGAGGGCGGCGTCGTCCCTCAGACCTCAGAAGGAGGGAGGGCGGCAGGGCAGGGCGAGGGGAGGGGAGAGCTCAGGCACCCATGAGGGGCCCGTATGTGAAGGCGCCGCGGCGGACAGCACGCGGGCGGGGCAGAACAGAGGGTCGGCTCAACAGGAAGAGGACCACACACGACCGAAGTCGATGTGGGAGCGCGTGACCAGCTGCTGCTGCGGATGCATGGCCCCAGTGGAACAGGCATCGGTTCCCCCGTCAACCGCGATGAGACGTACGGCTCACAGTGCGGACACCCTTGACAGCGGGCCGTGTTGACCGCATAGCCTCGAAGGGCGGATCGGGCTGAGGGGCCCGGATCCGTGCTCAGCGCGTGTGAAGGCGCATCCCCGTGTTCGATCCGTCCCCTGGCATCCACGGAGCCTTCGCATGTCCGCGACCCTCGTCAAGATCCCCTCCACGGCCCCGCCGGCCGATCCACCCCTCCGAATCGTCCCCGCCCGCCGCGCGGGACAGTGGACCGCCGCAGGGCTCCTGCTCGTCCTCCTCGCGCTCGGCCTCGTCTCGGTCGTCCGCAACAAGGCCTTCCAGTGGGACGTGGTCGCCGAGTACTTCACCTCCGCGTCCGTCCTGCGCGGCCTCGGCCTCACCCTGTGGCTGACGGCCCTCGTCATGGCCCTGGGCTTCGCCCTCGGTACCCTGCTCGCGGTGCTGCGGCTCTCCGCCAACCCCGTCCTGCGGGCGGTGAGTTGGGGGTACGTCTGGTTCTTCCGGTCCACCCCGATCCTGGTCCAGCTGCTCTTCTGGTTCAACATCGGAGCGCTCTACCCGCAGATCCTCGGCGTGAACACGGTCAACCTCCTCGGCCCGGTCTCCGTCGCCGTCATCGGCCTCACCCTGCACGAGGCCGCCTACGCCGCCGAGGTCGTCCGCGGCGGCATCCTCTCCGTCGACCGGGGCCAGGCCGAGGCCGCACAGTCCCTCGGGCTCGGCCGGTGGCGCAGGCTCTCCCGGATCGTGCTGCCGCAGGCCATGCGCGCGATCGTCCCGCCCGCCGGGAACATGCTGATCGGCACCCTCAAGGGCACCTCGATCGTCTCCGTCATCGCCGTCCAGGACCTGCTCTACTCGACCCAGCTCGTCTACCACCGCACGTACGAGATCATCCCGCTGCTCCTCGTCGCCACCCTCTGGTACGTCGCCGTCACCTCGGTCCTCGGCATCGGCCAGCACTACGTCGAGCGGCACTACGCCCGCGGCACGGCCGGTGCGCGATGAGCCCGTCCCCGGTCTCCTCGACCGCCCCGGCCGCCTCGCGCACCCGGTCGCCCCGCCCGTCGATCGTGATCGTGGGCGCCGGGCCGCGGGGGACCGGTCTCCTCGAACGGCTCGCCGCCAACCTCCCCGAGCTGTACGGCGAGGGCCCGCTCGACGTCCACCTCGTCGACCCGCACCCGCCGGGCCCCGGCCGCATCTGGCGCACCGGGCAGTCCCCGCTGCTCTGGATGAACTCCCGGGCCGAGGACGTCACCATGTTCACCGACGAGACCGTGGACCTCGAAGGACCCGTCCGGCCGGGGCCCACCCTCGCCGCATGGGCCGGCATCGACGGCGGCACCTTCCCCACCCGAACGCAGCAGGGCGCTTATCTGCGCTGGGTGTACGAGCAGGCCAGGGCCTCCCTGCCCGCCTCCGTCACCGTCCACGAACACCGCACCACCGCCCTCCGCGTCAGCGGCCCCCGCGAGGGACGCCAGCGGGTCTGGCTGGAAGGCGGCACCGTGCCCCTCCTCGCCGACCTCGTCGTCCTCACCGTGGGCCACCTCGACGCCGAACCCGACCCGGAGCAGCGGGCCCTGGCCGGCTTCGCCGCCCGCCACCGGCTCGTCCACCTGCCGCCCGGCTTCACCGCCGACACCGACCTCGCCGTACTGCCCGCCCGGGAACCCGTCCTCGTCCGCGGCCTCGGACTCGCCTTCGTCGACCTGATGGTGCTGCTCACCGAGGGCCGCGGCGGACGGTACGAGGGCGAGGGCGACGCGCTCGTCTACGTACCGTCGGGCGAGGAGCCGGTGCTGCACGTCGGATCGCGGCGGGGAGTCCCGTACCACTCGAAGATCGGCTACCGCCTCGACGGCGAACGGCCCCCGCTGCCACGGTTCTTCGGGACCGAGCAGACCGACGACCTGCTGAAGCGGACCGGGCCGCTCGACTTCCGGCGCGATGTGTGGCCCCTCGTCGACAAGGAACTCGGCTGGGCCCACTACCACCGGCTCTTCTCCGCCCACCCCGAGCGGACCTCACTCGCCTGGAGCGACTTCGAGCGGGCGTACGAGGAAGCGCTGCCGCGCGGGGCCGAACTCGCCGCCGTGGTCGCCGCAGCCGTCCCCGACCCCGCCGACCGGCTCGACCTCGACGCCCTCGACCACCCCTTGGACGGGATCCGGTTCGCCTCCGCCGAAGCCCTCCAGCAGGGCCTGCGCGACCACATCACCGACGACCTGACCCGCCGCCACGACCCCGCCCACAGCCCCGACGCCGCCGTCTTCGCCGGTCTCCTCTCCGTCTACGGCCAGCTCCTGCGGCTCGGCAAGCGCCTCGACCCCGGCCCCTGGTGGCACGGCTTCTTCAGCTATCTCGCCTCCGGCCCGCCCGGGCCCCGGCTGCACCAGCTCCTCGCCCTCTCGCGGGCCGGCGTGGTGCGCTTCCTCGGACCGGGGCTCACCGTCGGGACCGACGAGGAACACGGGCTCTTCCGGGCCGCGTCCGCCGCGCTGCCGGGGGAGTGGACCGAGGCCCGCGCCCTGGTCGAGGCCCGACTGCCCGAGCCCACCCTCGAACGCACCGGCAGCCCGCTCCTCCGCGCCCTGTACGAGGACGGGGCGCGGGCCACCGCCGGCGGTCTGCTCGTCGTCGACCCCGCCGACGGCCGGGTCCTGGAGCGCGACGGACGCCCGCACCCGCGCCGCTTCGCCCTCGGCCCGCACACCACCGCCCGGACCGGCGGGGCCTTCACCCGGCCCCGGACCGGCGGGGCCGCCTTCGGCCAGAACGACGTCACCGCACGGGCCGCGCTGACCTTCCTGCGCGAGGACCGGGAGTGTCGGCGCCCGGTCCCGCTGAGCGCCTGACCCCGCTTGCAGGCCCGGTCCCACTGAGCGCCTGACCCCGCGCGCGCTCGCCTGGCGTCCGCGCCGCTCCTCCCGCCGTCCGACCCGTCTCCGAGGAACCGCCATGTCTCTCACCAGCGCCGACGTCGGCGTGAAAGACCCCACCACCCCACCCTCCGCCGCCCCCGCCGCACTCGTGGTCGTCCCCGTACGCCACCCCTGGCGCTGGGTGGCCGTCGCCGCCACCGCCGTCCTGCTCACCCAGTTCGCCCACGGCCTGGTCACCAACCCCGGCTGGGAATGGGACGTCTTCGCCGCGTTCTTCACCACGGAGACGATCCTCCAGGCCGTCTGGGTCACCCTCCAGCTCACCTTCCACGGCACCGCGCTCGGCTTCGCCATCGGCATCGTGCTCGCCTTCATGCGCCTGTCGGCCAGCCCGTTCCTGCGGTCCGTCGCCTTCGGCTACATCTGGGCCTTCCGTTCCATCCCGCTCATCGTCCAGCTGCTCTTCTGGTTCAACCTCGCCTACCTCTACCAGGAGCTGAGCATCGGCATCCCCTTCGGGCCGAGCTTCCTCTCCTTCGACACGACGGGCCTGGTCGGCGAGATGAGCGCCGCCGTCCTCGGCCTCGCCCTGCACCAGGCGGCCTACGCGGCGGAGATCGTCCGCGGTGGCGTACTCGCCGTGGACGAGGGCCAGTCGGAGGCCGCGGCCTCCCTCGGCATCCCGAAGCTCCGGCAGGTGCGGCGGATCGTGCTGCCGCAGGCGATGCGCTCGATCCTGCCCAACGCCGCCAACGAGATCATCTCGCTCTTCAAAGGCACCTCGATCGTCTCCGTCATGGCGATCGGCGAACTCTTCTACCAGGTGCAGGTCGTCTACGGCCGCAACGGGCGGGTCGTCCCGCTCCTGATGGTCGCCACCGCCTGGTACGTCCTGCTCACCACCGCGCTCTCCGTCGTCCAGCACTACGTCGAACGCCACTACGCGAAGGGGAGCGTCCGATGAGCTCCGTCACCACCACCAAGGACCCGAGGACGGCCACCGCCAAGGTCGAGATCCGGGCCGTCCACAAGAACTTCGGCCCGCTCCACGTCCTGCGCGGCATCGACCTCGACGTCCGCGCCGGCGAGGTCACCGTCGTCCTCGGCCCCTCCGGCTCCGGCAAGTCCACCCTCCTGCGCACCATCAACCACCTGGAGAAGGTCGACAGCGGCACCGTGAGCGTCGACGGCACCCTCGTCGGCTACCGCCGCTCCGGGAACAAGCTCTACGAGCTGCGCGAGCGGGACGTCCTCAAGCAGCGCACCCGGATCGGCTTCGTCTTCCAGAACTTCCACCTCTTCCCGCACCTGACGGTCCTGGAGAACATCGTCGAGGCCCCCGTCTCGGCCCTGAAGCGACCCCGCAAGGAAGCCGAGGCCGCGGCCCGGCAGCTGCTCACGCGCGTCGGACTCGCCGACAAGGCGGAGGCGTACCCCAAGCAGCTCTCCGGCGGGCAGCAGCAGCGGGTCGCCATCGCCCGCGCGCTCGCCCTCGAACCCGGCCTGCTCCTCTTCGACGAGCCGACCTCCGCGCTCGACCCCGAACTGGTCGGTGAGGTCCTCGACGTCATCAAGGACCTGGCCGCCTCCGGCACCACCATGATCGTCGTCACCCACGAGATCGGCTTCGCACGCGAGGTCGCCGACACCGTGGTCTTCATGGACGAGGGCCGGATCGTCGAGCAGGGACCGCCGGCCGAGGTGCTCGAAAG
The DNA here is from genome assembly GCF_040295605.1 of Streptomyces sp. NPDC002773. Classification (NCBI taxonomy): domain Bacteria; kingdom Bacillati; phylum Actinomycetota; class Actinomycetes; order Kitasatosporales; family Streptomycetaceae; genus Streptomyces; species Streptomyces sp. NPDC002773. The sequence goes on along the minus strand of NZ_JBEOVO010000031.1, from coordinate 13,900 downwards.
CCCGCGCCACGAACGGACTCGTGCCTTCCTCTCCAAGGTCCTCTGACTCTCCCCCTTTTTCCCTTCGCTCTTTTTCCTTCTCTCCCAGGAGCATCGCGATGAAGACCCGTCGTACCGCCCGTACCGTTCTCACCGCCCTCGCCTCGCTCACCGCCCTCGGGGCCCTCACCGCCTGCGGCGCGGGTGACGCCGCCGTCGAGACGCTCACGCCGGCGGGACAGAAGGGCCCCGGCATCAACCTGAGCCCGGAGCAGAACCGCGTCCGCACCCCCAAGGTCGCCGCCCTCGCCGCGCAGCTGCCCGAGGCCGTCCGCGCGAGAGGCAGCCTCGTCCTCGGCGTCTCCGCGACCGGCAATCCACCGCTCGTCTTCCACGCCACCGACGACAAGACCCTGATCGGCGTCGAGGTCGACCTCGCCACCCTGGTCGCCGACGCCCTCGGCCTGAAGCCCGAGTTCCACCGGGTCTCCTGGGAGAACCTCTTCGTCGGCCTGGACAGCGGCAAGTACGACGCCGTCTTCTCCAACGTCACCGTCACCGAGGAGCGCAAGGACAAGTACGACTTCGCCACCTACCGCCTGGACGACCTCGCCTTCGAGGCGAAGAAGGGCTCCGGTTGGAAGGTGAAGGGCCCCGAGGACGTGGCCGGGAAGAAGATCGCCGTCGGCTCCGGCACCAACCAGGAGAAGATCCTCGTCGACTGGTCCGCGCAGAACGAGAAGGCCGGCCGCGAGCCGGTCGACATCACGTACTACCAGAACACCTCGGACTACTACCTGGCGCTCCAGTCCGGCCGGATCGACGGCTACCTCGGCCCCAACCCCGTCGCCGCCTACCACGTGCTCTCCGCCGGACAGACCGAGATCGTCGGCAGGTTCTCCGGGGCGGGCGCCGGACTCCAGGGCAAGATCGCGGCCACCACGAAGAAGGACAGCGGTCTCGTCGCCGCCTACGCGGCCGCCCTCGACCACGTCATCGAGAACGGCACCTACGGCCAGGTCCTCAAGCGGTGGGGCCTGGACGGCGAGGCCGTGAAGAAGTCGGAGATCAACCCGCCGGGCCTTCCCCGCACCAAGAACTGACGCCTCCTCCGCTCCGTCCCGAGAGAGACCGCATGACCAGCATCGGTACCCGTACCAGCACCCGTCCCCTCCACCTCGCCGCCGAACTCGCCCCGGGGCCCGGCGCCCCGGGCCTTGGCGCCTCGGGCCCCGGCGCCCCGGCCCCCGCCGGCGCCCCGGGCATCGCCCCTTCGACCGCCGCCGCGCGTACGGTCGCGCTCGCCCGGCTCGCCGAGGCCGCCGCGCTCGACTTCCTCACCCACGACGACTCCTTCGCCCGGCCCGGCCTCGACGCGCTCGCCGTCCTCGCCCGGGTCGCGCCCGAGACCCGTGCCGTCGGCCTCGTCCCGACCGTGACCACCACCCACACCGAGCCCTTCCACGTCCAGGCCGCCGTCGCCACCCTCGACTGGGTCAGCCGGGGCCGGGCGGGCTGGCGGATCGCGGTCTCCCCGACCGGGGCCGAGGCCCGGCTCTTCGGCCGCCGCGAAGCCCCGCCCACCGACGCGCTCTGGCAGGAGGCGGGCGAGGTCGCCGAGGTGTCCCGCAGACTGTGGGACAGCTGGGAGGACGACGCCGAGATACGTGACGCGGCGACCGGGCGGTTCGTCGACCGCCGCAAGCTGCACCACGTGAACTTCCAGGGCGCGACCTTCTCGGTCAAGGGCCCCTCGATCGTGCCCCGGCCCCCGCAGGGCAACCCGGTGACCGTCGTCGACGCCACCCGCCCCGCCGCCCGGGACACCGCCGCCCACCACGCCGACGTGGCCCTGATCAGGGCATCGTCCGCAGAGGAGGCCGCGGCCCTCCGCGCCGAACTGCGGCAGGGCGCCCGCGCGCACGGCCGGGACCCCGGGCAACTGCGCGTCCTGCTCTCCGCGACCGTCGACCTCGACACGTACGAGGGCGGGCCGGCGGCGCTCGCCGAACTGATCGCCGGCTGGCACGGCGGCGGCGCGGTCGACGGCTTCCACCTCGTACCGGCCGTGCCCGAACGGGACCTGGCGCGGTTCACCGCCGACACCGTCACCCGGCTCAGGGACCGGGGCCTCTTCCGTACCGCCTACGAGGGCGCCACCCTCCGCGACCACCTGGGGCTCACCCGCCCCGCCAGCCAGTACGCGACGACGGGAGCAGGCGCGTGAGCAGCCCCGGGGGCCGGAAGCGGATCCATCTCGCCGCGCACTTCCCCGGCGTCAACTCCACCACCGTCTGGGCCGATCCGCGCTCCGGATCACAGATCGACTTCTCCTCGTTCGAGCACCTCGCGAGGACCGCGGAGCGCGGTCTGTTCGACTTCTTCTTCCTGGCCGAGGGGCTGCGGCTGCGCGAGCACAACGGGCGCATCCACGACCTCGACGTCGTCGGCAGGCCCGAGTCGATCACCGTCCTGGGCGCGCTGGCCGCCGTCACCGACCGGCTCGGCCTGGCCGCCACGGTCAACGCCACCTTCAACGAGCCGTACGAACTGGCCCGGCGGTTCGCCTCGCTCGACCACCTCAGCGCGGGCCGGGCCGCCTGGAACGTCGTCACCTCGTCGGACGCCTTCACCGGCGAGAACTTCCGGCGCGGCGGCTACCTCGACCGGGCCGACCGGTACGGCAGGGCCGCCGAGTTCCTCGCCACCGCCCGGGAACTGTGGGACTCCTGGACCCCGGACGGCACCCCGCGGCCCTTCACCCACAGCGGGCCGCAGTTCGGGATCGAGGGCGAGTTCACCGTCCCGCGCTCCCCGCAGGGACACCCGGTCGTCATCCAGGCGGGAGACTCCGCCGAGGGGCGGGAGTTCGCCGCGTCGGCCGCCGATGTGATCTTCACCCGTCACTCCACCCTGGAGGCCGGCCGGGAGTTCTACGCCGACGTCAAGGGACGGCTCGCCCGGTACGGGAGGGAGCCGGCCGACCTGAAGATCATGCCCGGGGTGACCTACGTCCTCGGGGACACCGACGCCGAGGCACGGGAGCGGGCCGCCGAGATCCGCCACCAGCAGGTCTCCCCGCAGAACGCGATCCTCGCCCTGGAGCAGATCTGGGGCCGCGACCTGTCCGGCTACGACCCCGACGGGCCGCTCCCGGACATCGACCCCGACCCCGATTCGACGCTCGTGCAGGGCCGGGTGCGGGTCGCCGACCCGCTGGCGGTGGCCGAGAAGTGGCGGGCGCTCTCCGAGGCGAAGGGTCTGTCGATCCGTCAGACGGTGGTCGAGTCCTCCGCCCGCCAGTCCTTCGTCGGCAGTCCGGCGACGGTGGCGGCGGCCCTGGAGGAGTTCGTCGCCAAGGACGCCGCCGACGGCTTCATCCTCGTCCCGCACCTCACCCCCGGCGGCCTCGACGACTTCGTCGACCGGGTCGTCCCGCTGCTCCAGGAGCGCGGAGTGTTCCGTACGGAGTACTCCGGCACGACGCTCCGGGCACACCTCGGGCTTCCCGAACCCGTATGGAAGGGTGGAACACCATGAGCACGGATCCCCAGCAGGACTGGCAGCACTGGCACGAACAGCGCGAGGCCGCGGTCTCCTCCTCGTACGGCCCGCTCTCCCTCTCGGGCACCCACTGGCTCGCGGACTTTCCGGAGGGGCGGCTTCCGGCCGTTCCCGGCGAGTGGCGGGAGGACGGTGACGAGGTGCTCCTGTCGGCGGGTGCCGAGGACGCCCTCACCGTCGACGGCAAGCCCTTCACCGGCACGGTCCGGCTCACCGCCGACCACGGCCCGATCCACGAGTCCCGGGTCGAGTCGGCCGGCCGGCGGCTCGTGGTCCTTCGACGCGAAGGGCTCTGGGCCGTACGGGACTTCGACCCCGGCTCGGAGGCGCGCCGCGCCTTCCGGGGCATCGAGGCCACCGCGTACGACGCGCGCTGGGTGGTGCCCGGCGTCTTCCGCCCGTACGGGGAGACCCGCAGCGTACGGGTCGAGAACGCCGACGGCAGGGAGCGCGGTCTCGGGCTCACCGGTGAGCTGGTCTTCGACCTGCACGGCGCCGAGCACACCCTCCAGGTGGCCGTCGAGGACGACGGTTCCCTGTGGGCGGTCTTCGCGGACGCGACCAGCGGCCGGGACAGCTACCGCTTCCGTTTCCTGCGCCCGGCGGCCCCGGCGGCGGACGGTTCGGTGACGGTGGACTTCAACCGCGCGCTGCTCCCGCCGTGCGCCTTCGCCGACCACTTCATCTGCCCCTTCCCGCCGCCCGGCAACACCCTCGACACCGCCGTCCCGGCGGGGGAGCGGCGGCTGAACCCCTCCTGACCAGGGCTTCGACGGGAGACATGACGGATGACGGGTGCCCCCGGCCATGACGGCGGGGGTACCCGTCCGGTCGGCGGTCTTGTGCGTCCGCTCAGGGAGGGCCACTATCGCTGACGGTGCATGTCAGGAACACGTCACCTGATGGCGCCTCATGGGCCCGCCATCCACGGGCCCCTCCGCTTTTCCCAGAAGGAGAATCGTGAGGAGCACAGTGAGGAACACCCGCACCCGTCTGCTCGCCCTCGTCGCCGGAATCGCGGCCGTGACCGCCGTCGGACTCCCCGGCGCCCAGGCCGCCCCCGCCCCCGGCCCGGCCGGAGCCGCCCAGCTCGCCCGCGCCGACGCCGCCGTCGACGCCGCGGGGGTCGGCGGCACCGCCTGGTACGTGGACAGAGCGGCCGGCCGGGTCGTCGTCACCGCCGACGCGACCGTCACCGACGCGGGGATCGCGAAGATCCGCGAGGCGGCCGGCGCCGACGCCGGAGCCCTCCGCGTCCAGCACACGCCCGGCGTCTTCAAGCCCCTGCTCGGCGCGGGTGACGCCATCTACGGCAACGGCTACCGCTGCTCGCTCGGCTTCAACGTCCGCAGCGGCAGCACGTACTACTTCCTCACCGCCGGCCACTGCGGCAACGTCGTGAACACCTGGTACGCCAACTCGGCGCAGTCCACCCTGATCGGCGCCACCACCGGGTCCAGCTTCCCCGGCAACGACTACGCGCTCGTCCGCTACGACAACGCCTCGCTGACCCACCCGGGCGGCTTCACCGCGGCCAACGCCTACGTGGGAGAGCCCGTCAGGCGCTCCGGCTCCACCACCGGCACCCGCAGCGGCACCGTCACCGGCCTGGACGCCACCGTCCACTACTCCGGCGGCGGCACCGTCCGGGGCATGATCCAGACCAATGTCTGCGCCGAACCCGGCGACTCCGGCGGCGCGCTCTACGACGGCACCAAGGCGCTCGGCATCACCTCGGGCGGCAGCGGCAACTGCTCCACCGGCGGCACCACGTTCTACCAGCCGGTGCCGGAGGCCCTCGCCAAGTACCGGGTCAGCCTCTACTAGGCGGCACGCGGGAGGAAGCGCGGAGACCAGGCCCGCCGAAGGCCCCCGCAGTGACGGGAGCCTTCGGCACGCGCGGCGGGCCTACGCGCGGACCCCGCCCATCTCCCCGGCGATCGGTTCCGCCCGCTCGGGCCCGCGCTTCAGCGAGGACATCACCAGGGTGACCGCCGCGCCGACGACCGCCCAGGCCGCGAGGACCAGCATCGAGCCGGTCATGTCGTTGCCCTTGAAATACGCGATCGAGCGCGCCGCCCAGGTGCCCGCGCCCGGCGGCAGGGCGGGGCCGATCGCGTTCCAGAACGGCGGCAGCATCGGCAGCGGGAAGGCGCCGCCCGCGCTGGGGTTGCCCGCGACCACGATGAGCAGGATCGCCAGGCCGATGCCGACGATCCCGAAGACCGACTGCAGGGCGAGGGTGGCGGCGCCGACGGCGAAGACGACCAGGGCGCCGAGTCCCCACAGGGCGGCGACGCTGCCGGGCAGGGCGTTCAGGATCGGGCCGACGATGACCGCGCCGCCGAGGCCGCCGAGGACCGAGTAGAGCGCGAGGACGCCGAGGCGGATGATCGCGCGCTCGCGGTTCGCGGGCCGGGAGCCCGCGCTGATCGCCAGGATCGCGGCGCAGATGTAGCCGCCGACGCACCAGCCGACGACGAGGTAGAAGGCGGAGAGCCCGTCGAAGTCGCCCTTCGATGCGGGGGCCACGTCGACCGTCCGTACGGTCCGCTGCTGGGCCCCCTCCACCTGGGTGAAGATCGTCTCCAGGGCCGAGGAGAGCACGGTGCCGCCGCCGGAGGCGACGAGCAGGGTGTCGGTGCGGCCGCCGGGGTCGACGATCAGGGCGCCGTCGAGGTCCCGGTTCAGGATCTGCTTCCGCGCCTCGGCCTCGTCGGCGGTCGTACGGGGGTCGAGCGGGTCGCCGGGGAGCTTCTCCAGCTGCCCGAGGAGCTGGGCGGAGACCTGCTGCGGCGCGACGACGCCGAAGGGCACGTCTCTCGGCTTGGGGTGGTGCAGGGCCCCGACGTACGAGGCGATGAACAGGAGCTGGAGGGCGAGGACACCGACGACCAGGAGGGCGGCTCGGGGCGTGACGGCGCTTTTCAGTTCGTCGACGAGGCTCATGCCCTCACGCTCCGGGGGAGGGGATGTTTCCGCAGGTGGGGTACGCCCGAATGGCTGACGGGAGGTGGCCCCGCACGGCTTATCGTACGGACGTTCGAAATGGGTTATGGTGAAGAACGGGGGGGTGGGAACGTACGTACGAATCGATGCGGGAGTGCGGGAGGTGCGCCATGCCGGGATTCACGCACCTGCACACCGCGTCGGGCTACTCCCTGCGATACGGCGCCTCGCACCCCCAGCGGCTCGCCGCCCGCGCCGCCGAGCGCGGCATGGACGCGCTCGCCCTGACCGACCGCGACACCCTCGCGGGCACGATCCGCTTCGCCAAGGCCTGCGCGAAGGAGGGCGTCCGTCCCCTGTTCGGCGTGGATCTGGCGTATGAGGCGGCTGGAACCCCCGGGGCCTCGGGTGTCACGGGTGTCACGGGTGTTCCCGGTGTCCTGGGCGTCCCCGGGTCCGCAGCCGCCTCCGGGTCCGCAGCCGCCTCCGGATTCGCGGCCGCCTCCAGATCCGCGGCCGATTCCGCCTCCGCCCGGCGGGTGCCCGTCCGGGGTGGGGCCTTCGTCGACGAGTCCGCGCCCCGCGCCCTCTTCCTCGCCCGCTCCCGTACCGGCTGGGCCTCCCTCTGCGCGATGGTCACCGCCGCCCACGCCGGTGGCGGGGAGCAGCCCCTGCTGCCCTGGTCCGCCCTGCGCGACGACGACGTGTTCGTGCTGCTCGGCCCCGCGTCCGACGTCGGCCGCGCCCTCGCCGCAGGACGCCCCGACCGGGCCGCCCGGCTGCTCGCCCCCTGGCGCGAGCGGTGCGGCGACGCGCTGCGGCTCATGGCCGTCGACCACGGCCGTACCGGCGCCGGGCCCGGCTCCCTGCGGCTCGCCGCCCGTACCGTCGGCTTCGCCGCCGAGCAGGGCGTCCGGCCCGTCCTCGGCAACGCCGTCCGCTACGCCGACGCCGGCCAGGGCCCGGTCGCCGACGTCCTCGACTCCGCCCGCCGCCTGGTCCCGATCGACCCCCGCAAGGAGCTCGACAGCGGCGAGGCCTGGCTCAAGGGCCTCGGAGGACCCGACGGCATGCTGGCCGCCGCCGAGCGGATCGTCGAGGCCGCGGGCTTCCGCCGGGACACCGCCCACCGGCTCCTCGAACAGACCGCGGCGGTCGCCGCCGCCTGCCAGGTCGACCCCGAGGACGACCTCGGCATCGGCTCCGCCCACTTCCCCGAACCCCACCTCGTCGGCGCCGAGCACCGCACCGCCCAGCGCGTCCTCGCCTCCCGGGCCGCCGCCGGCATGGTCCTGAAGGGGTACGAGAAGCGGGGCGACTACTGGGACCGGATGCACCGCGAGCTGGACGTCATCGCCCACCACCACTTCGCCACCTACTTCCTGACGGTCGCTCAGGTCGTCGATGACGTCCGGGACATGGGCATCCGGGTCGCCGCCCGCGGCTCCGGCGCAGGCTCCCTCGTCAACCACCTCCTCGGCATCGCCCACGCCGACCCGGTCGAGCACGGCCTGCTGATGGAACGCTTCCTCTCCAAGCGCCGCACCGCCCTGCCCGACATCGACATCGACGTGGAGTCCGCCCGCCGCCTGGAGGTCTACCGGGCGATCATCGACCGCTTCGGCACCGCGCGCGTCGCCACCGTCGCCATGCCCGAGACCTACCGGGTCCGCCACGCGGTACGGGACGTGGGCGCGGCCCTCTCCATGGACCCGGCCGAGATCGACCGGATCGCCAAGGCCTTCCCGCACATCCGCGCCCGGGACGCGCTCGCCGCCCTCGACGAACTGCCCGAGCTGCGCGAACTCGCGGGGGAGAAGGAGAAGTACGGGAAGCTCTGGGAGCTGGTCGAGGCGCTCGACGCGCTGCCCCGCGGCACCGCCATGCACCCCTGCGGGGTACTGCTCTCGGACGCCTCGCTGCTCACCCGTACCCCCGTGGTGCCCACCAGTGGCGAGGGGTTCCCCATGTCCCAGTTCGACAAGGAGGACGTGGAGGACCTCGGGCTGCTCAAGCTGGACGTCCTCGGGGTGCGGATGCAGTCCGCGATGGCCCATGCCGTCACCGAGGTCGAACGGGCCACGGGCATCCGGCCGGACATCGACGCGATCCCGGAGGGCGACCCCGAGACGTACCGGCTCATCCGCTCCACCGAGACCCTCGGCTGCTTCCAGATCGAGTCGCCTGGCCAGCGCGACCTGGTCGGCCGGCTCCAGCCCGCCACCTTCCACGACCTCGTCGTCGACATCTCGCTCTTCCGGCCGGGGCCGGTCGCCGCCGACATGGTCCGCCCCTTCATCGAGGCCCGGCACGGCCGCGCCCCCGTCCGCTACCCGCACCCCGACCTGGAGGAGACCCTGAAGGAGACGTACGGCGTGGTCGTCTTCCACGAGCAGATCATCGAGATCGTACGGATCATGACCGGCTGCCGCCGCGACGAGGCCGACCAGGTCCGGCGCGGGCTCTCCGACCCCGAGTCGCAGGGCCGGATCAGGCTCTGGTTCGCCCGGCAGGCCTCGGCGCGCGGATACGCGGACGAGGTCGTCGCCCGGACCTGGGAGATCGTGGAAGCCTTCGGTTCGTACGGCTTCTGCAAGGCGCACGCGGTGGCCTTCGCCGTGCCGACGTACCAGTCGGCCTGGCTCAAGGCGCACCACCCGGCCGCCTTCTACGCCGGGCTGCTCACCCACGACCCCGGCATGTACCCCAAGCGGCTGCTGCTCGCGGACGCGCGGCGGCGCGGGGTGCCGGTGCTGCCGCTCGACGTGAACCGGTCGGCGGTCGCTCACCGTATCGAACTGGTGTCTGATTCTCCGTCCGGAGCCCGGTGGGGACTCCGGCTCGGCCTCGGCGACGTCCACGGCATCGGCGGGACCGAGAGCGCCCGCATCGAGGCCGGACAGCCCTACGCCTCCCTCCTCGACTTCTGGGAACGCGCCCGCCCCCGCACCCCCGTCGCCGAACGGCTCGCCCAGGTGGGTGCGTTGGACGCCTTCGGCGCCAACCGCCGCGACCTCCTCCTCCACCTCACCGAACTCCGGCGCGTCCACCGGGGAGCCGCCTCCCACGGCGGACAGCTCCCGCTCGCCCAGGGCGGCAGGACCGCCCCCGTCGGCCTGCCCGACCTCGACGAGACGGAACGCCTCAGCGCCGAACTCGGCATCCTCGGCATGGACGCCTCCCGCCACCTCATGGGCGACCACCACGCCTTCCTCGAAGAGCTCGGCGTCGTCTCCGCCCAGCGCCTCCGCGAGACCCCGCACGGCAGGACCGTCCTCGTCGCGGGCGCCAAGGCCGCCACCCAGACCCCGCCGATCCGTTCCGGCAAACGGGTCATCTTCACCACCCTCGACGACGGCACAGGACTGGTCGACCTCGCCTTCTTCGACGACGCCCACGAGCGCTGCGCCCACACCGTCTTCCACTCCTGGCTGCTCCTGGTCCGGGGAGTGGTGCAGCGGCGCGGCCCCCGCAGCGTCAGCGTGGTCGGCGCCGCCGCCTGGAACCTCGCCGAACTGGTCGAACTGCGGGCGTCCGGCGGTCTCGACGCGGTCGGGGCACGCCTCGCCGAACCCGGTCCTTCCGGCGGAAACGGCGACTCCGGCCGCCGCATCACCCTGCCCACCGGCTACGAACTGAACCCCTGGGCCGACCTCAAGCCGGCGGGCGAAGGGGCCCCAAGCGGAAGGAAGCTGTGGCACAGCAGTCCGGGGAGCGCGGGATGATCCTCTGTGTACGGTTCCGACTCGAACCGATGTGGGAAGTGCTCTTCCCCCAACTCTGCGACCTCCTCGGCGAGTTCACCCCTACCGTCGAGGCCGCACCGCCCGGCGAGGCGCTCGCCGACGTGCGCGGCGCGCTGCGCTACTTCGACCGGACCCCGGCCGAGCTCGCCTCCGTGATCCGGGTCAGGGCACTCGCCCTCTACGGCGTCGACTGCGTCATCGGCGCCGGACCCAACCCGATGCTGGCCCGGATGGCCGCCCGCGAGGCCCGGCCCGGCGCCACCCTCGTCGTCGACGACCCCGCCGCCTTCCTGCGCGACCGGCCGGTCGTCGCACTCGACGGCGTCGGCCGGACCACCGCGCGTACCCTCTGCGGCTACGGACTCGACTCCGCGGGACGCGTCGCGGACGCACCGCTCGCCGTCCTCCAGCGGCTCATCGGCGCGAAGGCCGGCCGCGAGGTGTGGGAACGGGCCCGGGGCATCGACCGCACCCCCGTCGTCCCGCACGCCGCCTCACGGTCGGTCGCGGCCGAACGCGCCTTCCCGCGCGACGAGACCGACCGGACGGAACAGCGCAGGGCCCTCCTCTCGCTCGCCGAGGAGCTGGGCGCCCGGCTGCGGACGGAGGGACAGGTGTGCCGCGGGCTCGCCGTCACCGTGCGGTACGCGGACCGGACCACGACCACCCGGAGCCGTACCCTGCCCGAACCCACCGCCCACTCCGCCGCGCTCACCACCCTCGCGTACGCCGTCCACGACTCCTTCGGCCTCCAGCGGGCCCGGGTACGGGGCATCGCCCTGCGCGCCGAGGGACTGGCGGGCGCCGAGGGAGCCGCGCACCAGCTGTCCCTGGACCCGGCGGACGAGAAGGCCCGGCGGATCGAGGCGGTGGCCGACCGGGCACGGGCGAAATACGGCCCGCGAGCGATCGTCCCGGGCTCGCTGGCGGCCTAACAGCCTTGCCGCTAGGCCTTCTTGATGACGTATCACTTTTTACCGACGCGTAACTTCCCAGCCATGGCTACTCGTGCGTAGCTTGGCTGAAGCGCATCCCCACTTGTGGTCCGGACCGCAGGGCGTCACACCCCACCTCTCCCTTGAGCCGCAAGGAGATCGCCCGATGCTGCCCTGGAACCCCTGGAAGCACGCTGCCAGAGCGCTGTCCGTCCTGTTCCTCACCGCCGCCGCCACGCTCGCCCCGACCGCCGCCGCCTCGGCCCAGGCCGAGACCGCCACGGCCTCCGCGACCGCCACCAGCCGGGGCTGGAACGACTTCTCCTGCAAGCCCTCCGCCGCTCACCCGCGCCCCGTCGTCCTCGTCCACGGCACCTTCGGGAACTCCGTCGACAACTGGCTCGTCCTCGCGCCGTACCTGGTCAACCGCGGCTACTGCGTCTTCTCGCTCGACTACGGCCAGCTGCCCAACGTGCCGTTCTTCCACGGCCTCGGCCCCATCGAGAAGTCGGCCGAGCAGCTCGACGCCTACGTCGACCGGGTTCTCGCCGCCACCGGCGCCCCCGAGGCGGACCTCGTCGGACACTCGCAGGGCGGCATGATGCCCCGCTGGTACCTCAAGTTCCTCGGCGGGGCCGAGAAGGTGAACGCGCTCGTCGGCATCGCCCCCGACAACCACGGCACCACCCTCCTCGGACTCACCAAGTTGCTCCCGCACTTCCCCGGCGCCGAGGACCTGATCAGCGCCACCACCCCGGGCCTCGCCGACCAGATCGCCGGCTCGCCCTTCATGACCAAGCTCAACGAGGGCGGCGACACCGTCGCGGGCGTCCGCTACCACGTCATCGCGACCCGGTACGACGAGGTCGTCACCCCGTACCGCTCGCAGTTCCTGTCGGGGCCGAACGTCACGAACGTCCTCATCCAGGACAAGTGCGCGCTCGACCTGTCCGAGCACGTGGCGATCGGCACGGTCGACCGGGTCACCTTCCACGAGGTCGCCAACGCCCTCGACCCGGCCCGCGCGACCCCGACCACCTGCCTCTCGGTGATCGGCTAGCAGCCGTGTTCGCTCCGTCGGCGTAAGGAAGCCGCGCCCTGATGGCGCAGTGTCACAGGATGGGGGCTAATCGTGCTCAAGCGTGCGTTTCTGGCGCATCACGAGACAGCCACGGTGAACGCCTACGGAATGTTCACGAATGGAGCCTGTGACATGACCACCGACCTTCCCCCCACCCGCCCGGCGGAAGACGAGATAGAACCGACCGCAGGGCCCGCCCGAGGTCCGACCCTCCACTCGGCTGTCTCCCCGCCCCCGGCACCCGGGGCGCCGCCCATCCCCGCCCGGCCGACGGTGCCCCCCACCGTGCCGGCGGTCCCGGTCCTGACGGCGACCCCGGTCAAGGAGGAGCCGCCGGCCAAGGTGGAGCCTCCGGTCATGGAGCCCCAGGTCAAGGCGGAGCCTCTGGTCACGGAGACTCCGGCCAGGCAGCCGTACCCGGCCAGGGCGGCGTATCCGGTCACGGTGGAGCCGCCGGTCACGGCGCCTCCGGCCGGGGAGGCGCCTCCGGCCGCGGTGGAGCGTCCGGCCAAGGAAGCGTCCCCGGCCAAGGAGGAGCCCCCGGCCAAGGAGGCGCCTCCGGTCATGGAGCCCCAGCTCAAGGCGGAGCCCCCGGTCGAGGAGTCCCAGGCCCAGGACGAGAACGGTGACGAGGCGGTCCACACGCTCCTGCGGACGGCCGCGACCGAGCGCCCGGTGGCCGAGGTCGCCGCACTCGTCGCCCGGCTCCAGGAGACCGGCGCCGTGTCCAGCCCCGCCGACGTGGCGCTCCGCGCGGCCGCCGTCACCCGCCCCCTGGACGAGGTACGGCAGCTGCTCGCGCTCCTGAACGCCTCGGGGTACGACCTCCACCAGGCCGAGACCACGCTGCGCGCCGCGGCGGTGGGCCGGCCGATCGAGGACGTGGTGCGGCTCGTCGGCATCCTCGGGACCGACAGCAGCGACTGGCAGCCCCCCGGTGAGCGGAAGGCCGCGCCCGGCCAGGCCGCCGGAACCGCGGCCGCGGCCGCCACCGGCCCGAAGCGCGGCCGGGGCGCCGCCGAGCAGCCGAAGTCGACGCTGGACGGCGGCCTCGCCACGGGGCCCGGCAGCCACAGCAGCTCCCCGGCGCTGCGGTCGGCGCTGCGCTGGCCGACAGCCGTCGCGCTGTTCGTCTGCGGCCTCCTCCACCTGCCGACGGACCTCGCGGGTCTGCGCTCGGGCGGCGACGCGGAGACCGTGTCCGTGGTCGTCACCGTGCTCTGCGTGGTGGCCGCGGTGTGGCTCGCCGCACGGGACACCCTGCTCGTCTGGGCCGCCGTCGCGGGCCTCGCCATCGTCGTCATAGCGCTCCACGGAGTGGCGAGCGCCCGCACCGTCGACCTGTTGAGCAGCAGCCTGGGCACCACCTTCGCCTGGGCCAAGGCCCTGGCGCTGCTGAGTGCCGTGGCCGTCGTCCTCCTGACCGGCACGGCGGTGGTCCGTCACACGAGGATGGCCGGCGCGGCGGACAGCACCTGAGGCCCGGCCCCCCCACAGGGCCACCTCCGCCCGGGCAGCCTCGCGCCGCCCGGGCGGACGCGCGTCCTAGGGCCCTAGGGCGTGTCCGGCGGATCATGGCCGGGGTCGCGACGCCTGGCACGGCACCTCGCCGCGTTGCCGAAACGCCCGAATAGCTCCGCTATGAG
>NZ_JBEOVO010000030.1:0-78309 GCF_040295605.1 Streptomyces sp. NPDC002773 | reverse complement strand
CAGTACGGCACGTCCTCCGGCAGGTCCACCGCCGCCCGCAGCAGACGCTCGAAGGGCACGGCGTCCCAGCCGATCGTCTGGCCGTGCACGACCGCGCCGTCACCGGCGTCGCGGGCCACGATGCCCGGCACACCGACACCGACACCCAGGAGGCGGTCGGCCGGCACGTCGGCGGTATGGAGCACCTCGGCGATGCCCTCCCGGAGGTGGGCGACAACGAGGTCGACGTCGTAGCGGGCCGTACGGGGGCCCGAGCTGGACAACGGGCGTTCGGCGCGGGCGAGTTCGGTGAGGGTGAGGTCGAACAGCTCGATCCTGACGCGGGTCTCGCCGATGTCGACGCCGATCATGAAGCCGCTGGCGGGGGTGATCCGGACGAGGGTGCGGGGGCGGCCGCCGGCGGAGTCGATGCTTCCGGCCTCCTCGACCAGGCCCTCCGCGACGAGTTCGGCGACCACGTTGCTGACGGAACCCGAGCTGAGGCCGGTCGCGGGGCCGAGCATGAGGCGGCTCATCGGCCCGTCGAAGTACAGCCGGCGCAGGACGGCGGTGCGGTTCTCGCGCCGCAGGTCACGCACCGTACGACCAGTTCTCGCGTGCACTTGGGTCCCCGTCTCTGAAGTCGTTCGTTGCAACATACCCGCACTACAAGCCTTGACGCGACCTTCTCATGGGGTTTAACTCACATCCTAAATTAAGCCGATGTGACGGCGGGGCTTCCAGATGCTCACCGCATCGGCGTCCCGTCGTCGTCCCCGAAAGGGCCCACGAGCCATGCGCAGAGTCAGAGCCGCAGTCACCGGTGCCGTCACCCTCTCCCTCGTCCTCACCGCCACCGCCTGCGGCGGCGGTGAGGGGAGCGAGGCGTCGCCGAAGACCCTCACCTACTGGGCCACCAACCAGGGCTCCAGCCTGGAGGTCGACAAGAAGGTCCTGCAGCCCGAGCTCGACCGGTTCGAGAAGCAGACCGGGATCAAGGTCAAGCTGGAGGTGATCCCGTGGTCCGACCTGCTCAACCGGATCCTCGCCGCGACCACGTCCGGTCAGGGGCCCGACGTCCTCAACATCGGCAACACCTGGAGCGCCTCCCTGCAGTCCACCGGGGCGCTGCTGCCCTGGGACGCGAAGAACTTCGAGGCCATCGGCGGCAAGAACCGATTCGTCGACTCCGCGCTCGGCTCCACCGGCTCCCCGGGCAAGGACCCCGCGGCCGTCCCGCTCTACTCCATGTCCTACGCGCTCTACTACAACAAGAAGATGTTCAAGGACGCCGGCATAGCGAAGCCGCCGACCACCTGGGACGAGCTGATCGCCACCGGCAAGAAGATCAGCAAGGACGGGAAGTGGGGCATCGGCGTCGAGGGCTCCAACCTCTCGAACAACATCCACCAGGTCTTCGTCCTCGGCAAGCAGCACGGCGCCGACTTCTTCACCGCCGACGGCAAGCCGGACTTCACCTCCGACGGGGCCGTCGCCGCCGTCAAGCAGTACATCGACCTCATGGCCGCGCAGAAGATCGTCGCCCCCGGCAATGCCGAGTACGCCCAGAACCAGTCCCTCAGCGACTTCGCCAAGAACAAGACCGGCATGGTCCTGTGGCAGACCCCGTCGCAGACCTTCGAGTCCCAGGGCATGACCCCGGAGGAGTGGGGCGTCGCCCCCGCCCCGGTCCCGTCCGGCAAGCCCGGCGCGGGCAAGCAGACCAACTCCATGGTCGCCGGCATCAACATGGCCGTCTTCAAGAACACCAAGAACCTCGACGGCGCGCTGAAGTTCGTGAAGTTCATGACCAGCGACGACGAGCAGATCCTCCTCAACAAGGCCTACGGCTCGGTCACGCCGGTCAAGTCCGCGCAGGACGACCCGGTCTTCGCCGACCCGTGGCTCGCCGTCATCCGCGACACCCTCGCCACCAGCGCCGCCGCCCTGCCGCAGGTCCCGGAGGAGTCGCAGTTCGAGACGGTCGTCGGCACCGCCGTCAAGGAGCTGTTCGCCGACGCCGCGGCGGGCCGCCCGGTGACCACGGACTCCGTGCGGGCCAAGCTCGAAAAGGCCCAGCAGCAGATGCCCAAGAAGTAGGCCGCCCCACCATGACCGAGACCGTCGTCACTCCCCCGAGTGAGCGGACGGTGCGCAAGGCCACACCCGGAGAGGCGCGCGCACCACGCCGCTCCGGGCGTCGCCGCATCGCACTGCCGTACCTTCTGCTCCTGCCCGCCCTGCTCCTCGAACTCCTCGTCCACCTCGCCCCGATGCTCATGGGCATCACCATGAGCTTCAAGGAACTCACCCAGTTCTATATCCGGAGCTGGGCCGACGCGCCCTGGTCGGGCCTCGAGAACTACACCCTCGCGATCGACTTCGACGCCCCCGTCGGCCAGGCGCTCCTCAAGTCCTTCCTGACGACCTGCCAGTTCACCCTCCTCTCGGTGGGACTGTGCTGGCTCCTCGGTACGGCCGCCGCGATCTTCCTCCAGGAGAACTTCCGGGGCCGCGGCATCCTCAGGACGCTGTTCCTCGTCCCGTACGCGCTGCCCGTCTACGCCGCCGTGATCACCTGGGCGTTCATGTTCCAGCGGGACAACGGCCTCATCAACCACGTCCTCCACGACCAGCTCGGCATCGGCGACAGCCCCGCCTTCTGGCTCATCGGGGACAACAGCTTCTGGGCCCTGCTCGTCGTCTCCGTGTGGAAGGGCTGGCCGTTCGCCTTCCTCACCGTCATGGCGGGGCTGCAGAACATCCCCCGCGACATGTACGAGGCGGCCGCGCTCGACGGGGCCGGCGTGTGGAAGCAGATCCGGCACATCACCCTGCCGTCACTGCGGCCCGTCAACCAGGTCCTCGTGCTCGTCCTCTTCCTCTGGACGTTCAACGACTTCAACACGCCGTTCGTGCTCTTCGGGAAGGCGGCGCCCGAAGCCGCCGACCTGATCTCCCTCCACATCTACCAGTCGTCCTTCCAGACGTGGAACTTCGGCACCGGCTCGGCCATGTCCGTGCTGCTCCTGCTCTTCCTCCTCGTCGTCACGGGCGTCTACCTCCTGCTCACCACCCGCGGAAGGAAGACCTCCGATGGCTAGCCACGCACAGGGGCGGGCGCGGCGGGGCACCCCGCGCTCCCCCATGGCCGCGTCCCGCTCGTTCCTCTGGACCCGGCGGATCTTCCTCACCCTGCTCACCGGGTTCGTGGTGCTGCCGGTGTACGTGATGATCTCCAGCTCGCTCAAGCCGCTGGCGGACGTGTCGGGGAAGTTCCAGTGGATCCCCTCCGGGCTCACCCTCCGCCCGTACATCGACATCTGGGAGACCGTCCCGCTCGCCGACTACTTCGTGAACTCGATCGTCGTCGCGGGCGCCGCCACGGTGTTCTCGGTGGTCGTCGCGATCTTCGCCGCGTACGCCGTCAGCCGCTACACCTTCCGCGGCAAGCGGGTCTTCACGGTGACGGTCCTGTCCACGCAGATGTTCCCCGGCATCCTCTTCCTGCTGCCGCTCTTCCTCATCTACGTGAACATCGGCAACGCCACCGGTATCGCGCTCTTCGGCTCCCGCGAAGGTCTGATCCTCACCTATCTGACCTTCTCGCTGCCGTTCTCCATCTGGATGCTGACCGGGTACTTCGACTCGATCCCGCGCGAACTCGACGAAGCCGCCAAGGTCGACGGCTGCGGGCCGATCAGCGCGCTGTTCCGGGTCATCGTCCCGGCCGCGTCCCCCGGCATCATCGCCGTCGCGGTGTACGCCTTCATGACCGCGTGGGGCGAGGTGCTCTTCGCCTCCGTCATGACCAACGACACCACGCGCACCCTCGCCGTCGGGCTCCAGGGGTACGCCACCCAGAACGACGTCTACTGGAACCAGGTGATGGCGGCCTCCCTCGTGGTGAGCGTCCCCGTCGTCGTCGGCTTCCTGCTCCTCCAGCGCTACCTCGTCGCCGGCCTCACCGCGGGTGCGGTCAAGTGACGTCCCTGCCCGAACCGAGGCGCCTCCCCGCACCGGCGCCGCCCCTCTCCACACCGAACTCGAAGAGGTTCCCCGTGTCCGAAGCCACCGACGCCGACTCCCTCACCCCGCTCGATCTGGAGGCCTTCCCTCCAAACTTCGCCTGGGGTACGGCGACCTCCGCCTACCAGATCGAGGGCGCCGTCGCCGAGGACGGCAGGTCCCCGTCCATCTGGGACACCTTCTCCCGCGTGCCCGGCGCGATCGACAACGGCGACCACGGCGACACCGCCTGCGACCACTACCACCGCTGGCCCGAGGACATCGCCCTGATGAAGGGCCTCGGCACGGACGCCTACCGGCTGTCCGTCGCCTGGCCGCGCGTCGTCCCCGGCGGCGACGGGCCGGTCAACGCGGCCGGGCTCGACTTCTACGACCGGCTCGTCGACGGCCTGCTCGACGCCGGGATCACCCCGTCCGTCACGCTCTACCACTGGGACCTGCCGCAGGCCCTCCAGGACCGGGTCCGCGACAGCCACGGCGGCTGGACCGAGCGGGCCACCGCCGAGCACCTCGCCGCGTACGCCTCCGTCGTCGCCGAGCGCCTCGGTGACCGGGTCAGCCAGTGGGCCACCCTCAACGAGCCGCTCTGCTCGGGGTGGATCGGCCACCTGGAAGGCCGGATGGCCCCCGGTCTCACCGACATCACGGCCGCCGTGCGCGCCTCGTACCACCTCCTCCTCGGGCACGGCCTCGCCACCCAGGCGATCCGCGCCGCCGCCCCCGGCGCCCAGGTCGGTCTGGTGACCAACCACTCCACCGTCGAGGCCGCCTCCACCCGGCCCGAGGACATCGCCGCGGCCGCCCGTATGGACGGCCACACCAACCGCTGGTGGCTCGACCCGGTGTACGGCCGCGGCTTCCCCGCCGACATGCGCGAGCTGTACGGGGTCGAGCTGCCCGAGCGGCCCGGGGACGCGGAGACCATCGCGGCGCCGCTCGACTGGCACGGCCTCAACTACTACTTCCCGGTCACCGTCGCCGACGACCCGACGGGCCCCTTCCCGTACGCCCGCGAGGTGCGCCTCCCCGAGGTGCCCCGCAGCGGCATGGACTGGCAGATCGACGCCGGCGGCCTGGAAGCCCTCCTGCTGCGGCTCACCGAGGAGTACGGCGTACGGAAGCTGTACGTCACCGAGAACGGCTCGGCCTTCCCCGACGCCGTCGGCCCCGACGGCGAGGTCCACGACCCGGAGCGCACCCGCTACCTGGAGGAGCACCTCGCGGCCTGCGCCCGTGCGGTGCGCAAGGGCGCCCCGCTCGCCGGGTACTACGCCTGGTCGCTGCTGGACAACTTCGAGTGGGCCTACGGCTACGACAAGCGCTTCGGCCTCGTCCACGTCGACTACGCCACCCAGCGCAGGACGGTGAAGACGAGCGGCCGCCGGTACGCGGACATCGTCCGGGCCCACCGGGAGGCGACCGCCGGCTGACCCCGCAACCCGACGTGAGCGCCGCCGGGGTGTCCCTTTCGGACGCCCGGCGGCTCCGCGCTGCCGTCCGCGCCGCCGGCGGGGTCAGGCCGACTCGCATACCCGGCGGGGTCAGGTTGACTCGCGTACGACGAGGAGCGGCTCGAAGACCTTCGAGGCCGGGTCGGAGCCGCCGCCGTCGAGCTGCTCGAACAGGAGTTCCGCCATGGCCGCGGCCATCCGCTCCACCGGCTGGCGCACGGTGGTCAGTTGCGGCTGCGCCTTCCGTGCGGCCATGGAGTCGTCGAAGCCCATGACGGCCACCGCGCCGGGGACGGCGATGCCCTGCTCGCGCAGGTACTGGCAGGCGCCCTGGGCCATCAGGTCGTTCGCGGCGAACACCGCGTCGATGCCCGGGTGGTCCTTCAGCAGTCTGGCCATGGCGCGTCTGCCGCTGTCGGCCGTGAACCGGCCCCGTACGACGGGGACCGACGTCACGCCGTGGGCGGCGAGTGCCTCCCGGAAGGCGTCCAGGCGCTCGTCCGCCGTGGGGGCCGTGGCCGGGGCGGCGATGGTGGCGGGGCGCCGCCGGCCGGTGGCCCACAGGTGCTCGGCCGCGAGGCGGGCGCCCGCGGGGTTGTCGAGGTCGACGAAGGCGCACCGGTCGCCATCGCGGGGGCGGCCGAACAGCACGGTGGGGAGGCCCGCTGCCACCAGCATCGCCGGCAGCGGGTCGGCCGCGTCGAGCGGCACCACCAGGGCGCCGTCGGCGCCTCCCTGCCGCAGGTACTCGACGAGTTGGGTCCTGGCCTGCTCCGACTCGGCGACGAGCAGCACCGGTTGGATCGCGCGCTCCCGGAGGACCGGCAGGACGCCGTCCACGATCCGGCCGAAGAAGGGGTCGGAGAACACCCTGGCGGTGAAGGCCCTGCCGGTCGCGGAGAGCACGAGGGCGACGGTTCCGGTGCGCCTGGTCACCAGGGACCGAGCCGCTTGGTTGGGCGTGTAGCCGGTACGGGCGACGGCGTCGCGGACGGCCCGCTGGATGTCGGGGGCCACGTTCCGCACGCCGTTGACGACGCGGGACACCGTCGCGCGCGACACCCCCGCCTCGCGTGCGACGTCTTCCAGCGTCGGTCCTCGATTCCCCACCCGCGCACCTTAACGGTGCCGTGTGTCCGGTGGCAGGACGGTCCGAGGGGTGACGGAACCCCTTGCGGTCGACACTTAATGAAAGTCGAAAGAAAAGCCGTGTCATACGCCTTGACCGTCAACTCGCCCCGCAGGCAAGGTTTCGGAGAGCGCTCTCCCACGTTTCCCCCATGTATCCAGAGGAGCCCCATGTCTTCCGTCGGGTCCCCGCCGGTCTTCCGGCGCCCCGCCTCAGCCGTCCGACGGGCCACCGTCGGCGCGCTCGTCGCGTCACTGGCCGGCAGCCTGCTCGCCCTGGCCCCCGCCACGACGGCGCACGCCGCCCCCACCCTGCTCTCGCAGGGGAAGACGGCCACCGCCTCCTCCACCGAGGGCCCCGCCTTCGCCGCGAGCGCCGCGGTCGACGGCAACCTCACCGGTACCCGCTGGGCCAGCTCGTGGCAGGACGCCCAGTGGCTCCAGGTCGACCTCGGCAAGAGCTCCACGCTCAGCCACGCGGTCCTGACCTGGGAAGGCGCCTACGGCAAGAGCTACCAGATCCAGGCCTCCGAGAACGGCACCGACTGGCGGACCGTCACCGCCGTCGCCGCCGGAGACGGGGGCACCGACGACGTCACCCTCTCCGGAACCGGTCGCTACATCCGGATGAACGGCCTCACCCGGGCCACCGGATACGGCTTCTCCCTCTGGGAGTTCCAGGTGTACGGCTCCACCGACGGCACCGGGCCGACCCTGCCCGGCGGCGGTGACCTCGGCCCCAACGTGCACGTCTTCGACCCGTCCACCCCCGGTCTCCAGAGCAAGCTGGACCAGGTCTTCCAGCAGCAGGAGTCGGCCCAGTTCGGTGCGGGGCGGCACGCCTTCCTGCTCAAGCCGGGTACGTACAACGGTCTGAACGCCCAGATCGGTTTCTACACCCAGATCGCCGGTCTCGGGCTGCGCCCGGGCGACACCACCATCAACGGTGACGTGACCGTCGACGCGGGCTGGTTCAACGGCAACGCCACGCAGAACTTCTGGCGCGGCGCGGAGGGCCTGACCCTCAACCCGGTCAACGGCACCAACCGCTGGGCCGTCTCGCAGGCGTCCTCCTTCCGCCGCATGCACGTCAAGGGCGGCCTCAACCTCGCGCCGAACGGCTACGGCTGGGCCAGCGGCGGCTACATCGCCGACTCCAAGATCGACGGCCAGGTCGGCAACTACTCCCAGCAGCAGTGGTACACCCGCGAGAGCTCCATCGGCGGCTGGTCCAACAGCGTGTGGAACCAGACCTTCTCGGGCGTCGAGGGCGCTCCGGCCACCTCGTTCCCCGAGCCCCGCTACACCACGCTCGACACCACCCCGATCTCCCGCGAGAAGCCGTACCTCTACCTGGACGGCAGCGAGTACAAGGTGTTCGCGCCCGCCAAGCGCGTCAACGCCCGCGGCACCAGCTGGGCCGGCGGCACCCCGCAGGGTGAATCCATCCCCCTGAGCCAGTTCTACGTGGTCAAGCCGGGTGCCACCGCCGCCACGATCAACCAGGCGCTCGCCCAAGGCCTGCACCTGCTCTTCACCCCGGGCGTCTACCACGTCGACCAGAGCATCAACGTGAACCGGGCGAACACCATCGTGCTCGGCCTCGGCCTCGCCACGATCATCCCGGACAACGGCGTCACCGCGATGAAGGTGGCCGACGTCGACGGCGTCCGGCTCGCCGGCTTCCTGATCGACGCGGGTCCGGTCAACTCCCCGACCCTGCTGGAGCTCGGACCGCAGAACTCCGGCGCGGACCACGCCGCCAACCCCACCACCGTGCAGGACGTGTACATCCGCATCGGCGGCGCCCACGTCGGCAAGGCCACCACCAGCATGGTCGTGAACAGTGACGACGCGATCATCGACCACACCTGGGTCTGGCGCGCCGACCACGGCGAGGGCTGGGGCTGGGAGACCAACCGCGCCGACTACGGCGTCCGCGTCAACGGCGACGACGTGCTCGCCACCGGCCTGTTCGTCGAGCACTTCAACAAGTACGACGTCGAGTGGTACGGCGAGCGCGGCCGGACCATCTTCTACCAGAACGAGAAGGCGTACGACGCCCCCAACCAGGCCGCCATCCAGAACGGCACGACGAAGGGGTACGCCGCCTACCGCGTCGACGACTCGGTGAACACCCACGAGGCCTGGGGTCTCGGCAGCTACTGCAACTACAACGTGGACCCGACCATCGTGCAGGACCACGGCTTCAAGGCACCCGTCAAGCCGGGCGTGAAGTTCCACAGCCTCCTGGTGGTCTCGCTCGGCGGCATGGGCCACTACAACCACGTCATCAACAACACCGGGGCGTCCACCATCCCCGCCGGCACCTCGACCGTGCCGTCCACCGTCGTCAACTTCCCCTGACGGTCCCGCCGGGACGCGCCCCCGTCCGGCGCGTCCCGGCCCCCACCCCTCCCCTCCTCCCTCCAGGAGCCGCCATGACCACGATCGCCCCCTCAGCGAGACCACGGCGCGCCCGCGCCCTCACCGCAGGCTCGCTCGTCTCCCTCGGTGCCCTGCTCGCCGCCTCCACCACCCTGTTGGCCTCCACGCCCGCCACCGCGGCGGAGACCCTCCTCTCCCAGGGGAAGCCCGCCACCGCCTCGTCGACCGAGGGCGCCGCCTGGTCCGCGGCCGCCGCCGTCGACGGCGACCTCACCGGAACCCGCTGGGCGAGCCAGTGGACCGACGCCCAGTGGCTCCAGGTCGACCTGGGCAGCAGCGCGAACATCAGCCGTGTCGTCCTGAACTGGGAGGGCGCCTACGGCAAGGCGTACGACATCCAGGTCTCCGACAACGGGACCGACTGGCGCACCGTCAAGTCCGTGACCGCCGGCGACGGGGGCACCGACGAGCTCGCGGTCACCGGCACCGGCCGCTACGTCCGCCTCCAGGGCGTCACCCGGGGCACCGGCTACGGCTACTCGCTGTGGGAGTTCCGGGTGTACGGCGAGAGCGGCGGCACCAACCCGCCGCAGGGCGCCGTACGCGTGGCGGGCTCTCAGGGCAACTGGCAGCTGACGGTGGGCGGCCAGCCGTACACGGTCAAGGGCCTCACCTGGGGCCCGGCGATGGCCGACGCTCCCCGCTACATGCCGGACCTGAAGTCCATGGGTGTCAACACCGTCCGGACCTGGGGGACCGACGCCTCCAGCAAGGCCCTGCTCGACGCGGCGGCCGCCCACGGTCTCAAGGTGATGAACGGCTTCTGGCTCCAGCCGGGCGGCGGCCCCGGCTCCGGCGGCTGTGTGAACTACGTGACGGACACCGCGTACAAGAACACCATGCTCACCGAGTTCGCGAAGTGGGTCGAGACCTACAAGTCCCACCCGGCGACGCTCATGTGGAACGTCGGCAACGAGTCGGTCCTCGGTCTGCAGAACTGCTACGGCGGCGCCGAGCTCGAGGCCCAGCGCAACGCGTACACGACCTTCGTGAACGACGTCGCCAAGAAGATCCACTCCATCGACCCCGACCACCCCGTGACCTCCACGGACGCGTGGACCGGTGCCTGGCCCTACTACAAGCGCAACGCCCCTGACCTCGACCTGTACTCGATGAACGCCTACGGCGACATCTGCGGGGTGCGCCAGGACTGGATCGACGGCGGCTACGACAAGCCGTACATCATCACCGAGACGGGGAACGCCGGCGAGTGGGAGGTCCCCGACGACGTCAACGGCATCCCCGACGAGCCGACCGACGTCCAGAAGGCCGAGGGCTACACCAAGGCCTGGAACTGCATCACCGGGCACCAGGGCGTGGCCCTGGGCGCGACGATGTTCCACTACGGCCTGGAGCACGACTTCGGCGGCGTCTGGTTCAACCTGCTGCCCGACGGCCTCAAGCGCCTGTCGTACTACGCGGTGAAGAAGGCCTACGCCGGGTCGACCGCGGGTGACAACACCCCGCCCGTCATCACGAACATGACGGTCTCCCCGGCGTCGCAGGCGCCGGCCGGCGGCGAGTTCACCGTCCGTGCCGACATCCGCGATCCCGAGAACGACCCCCTGACCCACAAGATCTTCCTCAGCGGCAACTACGCCAACGGCGACAAGCGACTCGTCGAGGCGAAGTGGCGCCCCACCGGCAACGGCACCTTCGCCGTCACCGCGCCCGAGAAGCTCGGCGTGTGGAAGGTCTACATCCAGTCCGAGGACGGCCGGGGCAACGCGGGGATCGAGACCAAGTCCGTCAAGGTCGTCGCCCCGCCCGTCGCCGGGACGAACATCGCCCTGAACCGGCCCGCCACCGCCTCCTCCGCCCAGGCCTCCTACGGCGACTGCCCCTGCCCCGCCACCAACGCCACCGACGGCAACACCGGCACCCGCTGGGCCAGCGACTGGAGCGACCCGCAGTGGATCCAGGTCGACCTCGGCTCGGTCCGCTCCTTCCACCGGCTCCAGCTGGTGTGGGACCCGGCCTACGCGCGTGCCTACGAGGTCCAGGTCTCCGACAACGGCACCACCTGGCGCACGATCCACGCCACCACCAGCGGTAACGGCGACATCGACGCCATCGAGACGGGTGCCACCGCCCGGTACGTCAAGCTCCAGCTCACCGCGCGCGGCACCGGCTGGGGCTACTCGCTCCACGAGTTCGGCGTCTACAGCTGACCCCCTGAGGAGAACGAGGAGTTCACGATGAGAATCCGCGGCCGGACCCTGTCCGCCTTACTGCTCGCCACCGCCCTGGGCATCTCCGCCCTGACCGTCGACACCTACACCGCCGCCACGGCCCGCGGAGAGAGCCGGACGTCGGCCTCCGCGCCGGTCTCCGCCCACGGCGGCGGACACGCGGCGGGCGTCTCCCCCGTCGCGCACGTGATGGCCGCCTCCACCCAGGCGTCGGGCGACGACGCCGACGGAGACGGCTACATCCCCGCCGTCCCGCAGGTCACCGGTGTCACCCCGTCCACGGCCACCCCGCCCCCGGCCTACCACCACGAGTTCCAGGCCGGCTGCTCCGTCACCCATACCGCGCCCGACGACCCGATCGTCTACCCGGGCCAGTTCGGCAAGTCCCACGACCACACGTTCATGGGCAACACGTCCACCAACGCCGCCAGCACCACCGGCTCCCTCTACGGAGGGAACACCACCTGCAAGGCGCCCGCGGACGCCTCCGCGTACTGGATGCCCTCGCTGTACAAGGGCGACCAGAAGATCCTGCCCGTCGGCCCGCAGGTCATCTACTACAAGGCGGGCGTGACCGACTACCGGAGCGTGCGGCCCTTCCCCAAGGGTCTGCGGTTCGTCGTCGGCAACCCGATGCAGAGCGCCCAGGAGTTCCGGGCCCACAAGGGGTTCGTCGAGGGCTGGGAATGCGGTGACAGCTTCTTCAACACCGACATCCCGGCGAGCTGCCCGAGCCGGCCCGACGTACAGCTCAACCTGCGTATGCAGGCCCCCAGTTGCTGGAACGGCCTGTACCTCGACACCCCCGACCACAAGAGCCACATGGCCTACCCGGTCGTCAAGCCCGGCACCAACGACAACATGTGCCCGGCCTCCCACCCCGTCGCCCTGCCGATGATCGAGTTCAAGATGGCGTGGCCGGTCAACGGCGACATGTCCCAGGTCCGCCTGGCCAGCGGCCGCGGCTACTCCTTCCACTACGACTTCTTCAACGCGTGGGAGGAGCGCACCCTCAAGGCCCTGGTCGACCACTGCGTCAACGGTGGCCTGCAGTGCGACACCCGGGGCTTCGACCTGTACCGCCCCGAACGCGGTGCCGTGCTGAACGCCGACCACCGTCTGCCCTGATCCGTCACGAGACCGCGGCCCGGACGCCCGTGAGGGCGCCCGGGCCGCTTCCCGTCCCCTTCCGATTTCCCAGGAGCACCCATGTCCGCGCCCGCCCCCTCCGCCACCGCCCACCACGACGCGCTCATCGACCTCCTTCCCCCGCACTTCCGTTTCGGCGCGGCCACCTCCGCGTTCCAGATCGAGGGGGCCGTCGACGAGGACGGCCGTACACCGTCCATCTGGGACACCTTCTGCCGTGTCCCTGGGGCCGTCGACAACGGCGACACCGGTGACGCGGCCTGCGACCACTACCACCGCATGCCCGAGGACGTGGCCCTCCTCTCCGCCCTCGGTCTGGACACGTACCGGTTCTCCGTCTCCTGGTCCCGTGTCCAGCCGCGCGGACGCGGCCCGGTCAACCCGGCCGGCATCGGCTTCTACGACCGCCTGGTCGACGAGCTCCTCGCGCGCGGCGTCGACCCCTGGCTGACCCTCTACCACTGGGACCTGCCCCAGGAACTCCAGGACGCCGGCGGTTGGCCCGCCCGTGACACCGCCTACCGCTTCGCCGACTACGCGGACCTCGTCCACGAGCGGCTCGGCGACCGCGTCACCCACTGGACCACCCTCAACGAACCCTTCTGTTCGGCGGTCCTCGGCCATGTCGAAGGCGTCCACGCGCCCGGAGGCCGCTCCCTGGCCGACGGCGTGAAGGCCGTGCACCATCTGCACCTGGCCCACGGCCTCGCGGTCCAGCGGTTGCGCTCCGCCGCCCGCCGCCCTCTCGACCTGGCCGTCACGCACCTCCTCGGCACCAGCCGGCCCGCCACGGACAGCGCCGCCGACCACGAGGCCGCGCGCCGGGCCGACGCGCTCGGATTCCGTTTCTACCTCGACCCGATCCTGCGCGGCGCGTACCCCGAGGACCTCGTCGGTGACCTGGCCGCGCACTCCGTCGAGCTCCCGGTCCAGGACGGCGACCTCGACATCATCAGCAGCCCCATCGACACCCTGGGCGTCAACTACTACCGCTCGATGCGCACCTCCGGCGTCGACGAGAACGGCGCCACCACCGATGCCCAGGGCATCCCCGTCACCCGCAACCTGCCGCACGGAGGCCTCCCGGTGACCGGCCTCGGCTGGGAGGTGATGCCGCACGACCTCACCGAGCTGCTGCTGCGCGTCTCCCGCGACCACCCCGGCGTCCCGCTGGTCGTGACCGAGAACGGCGCCGCGTACGAGGACCGTCCCGACGCCCACGGCTTCGTCGAGGACACCGAACGGACCGCCTACCTCGCCGCCCATCTGGCCGCCGTGGCCCGCGCCCGGACGGGCGGGGCGGACGTCCGCGGCTACTTCGCCTGGTCGCTCCTGGACAACTTCGAGTGGGCGTACGGCTACGACAAGCGCTTCGGTCTCGTGCGGGTCGACTACGCCACCCAGACCCGTACGCCCAAGCGCAGCGCCCTGTGGCTGCGCGACACCGCCCACCGGGTCCGCGGCAAAAAAGAAGTCGGCAGGCTCGTGTCCGGCTGTTAGCGTCGGTGCCATGAGTCCCGTCATCCACAACCGGCAGTCCGTACGCACCCGGTCGGCGTACTGACCGCGGTGCCGACCGTCGTCGACGTCGGCACCGGGTCCCACGTCCACCATTCACCTCTGGATGACGAGGATCCTCATCATGCGCGCAAACTCGCGCCCCACGTTCGTGTTCGTGCACGGCGGCTCCAGCAACGCCCGGGCCTGGGGGCCGTTGCAGAACGAACTGGCTCTGCTCGGACACCGCTCGTACGCCGTCGACCTGCCCGGCCACGGCGACCACGCCGATGTGCCCGCGGCCTACTACCGCCAGCCGCAGGACGCCGTGGCGCTGGCCACCGCCCCCTCCCCGATGAGCGGGGTGACGCTCCACGACAACGTCACGCATGTCGTCGGCGTCGTGCGGCGGACCGCCGCACACGGCCCGGTGGTCCTGGTCGGCAACAGCCTCGGCGGCCTGACGATCAGCGCCGTCGCGAACGCCGTGCCGGAACTGCTCCACCGGGTGGTCTACCTCTCCGCGCTCTGCCTCAGCGATCCGGCCATGCTGACCGAGCCGTGGGACGTCGTCGACGACGGCCTGCTCGACGCGGCGGCGGCTCGGATCGCCGTACCGACGGACGGCACCGATCCCGGGCTCGTCCGGCTGAACTGGCGGAGCGCACACGCCGATCCGGAGCTGTTCGCGGCGTTGAAGGAGGCCGTCATGGCCGATTCGACGGACCACCGGTTCCGGGTGCTCCTGGATTCCATGGACCCGGACGAGAACCACTCGGTGATGGAACCGGCGGCGCTGGTCCGGGCCGATGGATGGGGGCGTGTGCCGCACACGTACGTCCGGCTCTCGGAGGACCGCAGCCTCACGCTTGCGGTGCAGGACCACATGATCCGCAAGGCGGACGCGGTGACGCCGCACAACCCGTTCGACGTGCACACCCTCGCCGCGTCGCACGTCGGCTACTTCAGCCGGCCGCGACTCTTCGCCGACCTGTTGGACAGCATCGTCTGACGGCGGGTAGGAGAGGAGCATGGACAGCTCACTCTGGCTCGTGGTGGCCGCCGTCGTCGTCGCGCTCGTGACGGCGGGTTACGCGGCCGTTCTGCTCGTGCGTGTCTTCCGGGCCCGCAGGTTGCTGGTGGACGCCGGTGTGCCGTTGCGGTCCAAGGCCCTGTTCTGGGCGGCCGTGGTGTACACGGTGTCGCCGGTCGACCTGATTCCCGACCCGGTCTACCTGGACGACATCGGCGTCCTCCTGGTGGCCCTGCGGGCCTTGCACGCGGCGGCCGCCAGGAGCGGCGCGGAGCGTGAGGAGCTGCCCGGCTGACGTACTGCCCCGGTGCCGTACGGGGGTCGGGAGTCCGACGGCACACGGGGCGGCTCCCGCACTCAGGTGCGGGAGCCGCCCCGGCTTGTCCGGGCGAAGGTCAGACGGGGCTCGGGCCGCCCCCGAACGGGCCGCCCGTCCGGTAGTACACGGCGATCTCCTCCCGGTACTGCTGGTCCGCGAGGTGCTTGTCGGAGTGGAACTCTGGCGCGTCCTTGATCTGCTCCTTGGTCAGGCCGATGTGCACCGAGTGGCCCTCCAGGTCGATGCGGGTCACCGTACTCGCGGGGAGCAGCACCTCCTTGCCGAAGATCCACACCCCGGTGTCGACGACCAGGTAGGCGTCGTCGACCTCGTCGGAGTGCTTGTCGACCTTTCCGATGTGCCCGTCGGTGGCCTCCACCTTCCAGCCGGTCAGGTCGGTGCCCACCAGGTGGCCGAACGCCTGCCCGTAGGCCCACACGTTCTCCGCCATGTCGATCCCTCCTCCGTTGTCGGACGTTGTCCCGAGCCTCGTCGTACGGGCTCAGGAGGACCGCCTGCCCCGCGGACCGGAACCCACACCCCTCAGCCGGTCGTCGCGCGGGAGACCGCCGTTTCGACCGAGGCGTAGGTCACGCCGTGGTCGGCCAGGGCCTCCGCGACGACGCCGCCGGTCATGGTGAGTGCCAGGAGGATGTGCTCGTCGCCGATCACGCGGTCCTTGCGGGCCAGTGCCACCCGGAGGGACTTCTCCAGGACGGTCTTGGCCTCCCGGGAGAAGGACGGTCGGCCCGACCACCACCCGGCGTCCTTGCGGTCGCCCGCCAGCGCGCCCGTGCCGTGGGTCTCCTCCACCCGCGCCACGATCGCGCCGAGGTCGATGCCGAGGTCCGCCAGGGCCTGCGCGTCGGCCCGGGACATGCCCGCCCGGCGCCGGGCTTCGGCGAGTGCGGCCACCAGGGACGGGCGGCGGTCCGGCGGGCACAGCTGCCGCAGCGCGGCCGCAGCCCGGGTGTCCTCGCGGTCGAGCAGGGACAGGAGCAGGTGTTCCTGGGTGACGACGGCGGCGCCGGCGCGCTCCGCGTGCCCGGCGGCCCCCTTCACCACGGCACGTGCGGGTTTCGTGAACCGTTCGAACATCACTGCCTCCCGTACTTCTTGTGGACGGCCTGTCGGCTGACGCCCAGTTCGGTCGCGATCTCCTGCCACGACCAGCCCTGGTTGCGCGCGCTGCGGACCTGGACGGCTTCCAGCTGTTCGAGGAGGCGCCGCAGGGCGGAGACGGCCCGCAGTCCGACCCGGGGGTCGCGGTCGCCCGCTCGTGCGGCGAGATCGGTCGCATCGGTCATGCAGTCAACCTACGTTGACAGGACACCTCATGTCAACCTTTGTTGACACCCGCGGTGTCACCTCGTGTGTTTGCCGGGTGGCACGGCGGTGAGGCGGACAGGAACGACCACGTCCCACACATCGACTGGGGAGCCATGGAAAGCGTTGTTCGACTGGCGATCGTCCTCGGCGGCTCGGCGCTGCTGGCCCTCGCCGCCGGCCGCGCTGCGGACCTCTTCGCGAGGTACGCGGACGCGCGACACCCCCGCACCCCGCTCTGGGGGCTGCTGCGGCGGTGCCGTACCCCGCTGTACCTCGTCCTCCTGACCGCCGTGTTCCGATGGTCCTACCGCGCGACGCGGTGGCCGCCGCTCCTGGACCACACCGCGGCGGTGGACCAGATACTGCTGCTGTGCCTGATCGGCGGCGGAGCCTGGCTGACCATACGGTTCGCCTCGGCCGTCGTGGAGTCCTCGTACGCCCGGTACGCCACGCGCGCGCGTGACGCCGCCCGGCTGCGCCGCGTCCGTACCCAGGTGACGCTGATCACACGGGTGGTGTCGGTCGCCGTCGGTGTGGTCGCCGCCGCCTTCGCCCTCGTCACCTTCCCGACGTTCCGGGGGCTCGGCACCTCGCTGCTCGCCTCGGCCGGCATCATCGGCATCGTGGCGGGCGTGGCGGCGCAGTCGACGCTCGGGAATCTCTTCGCCGGTTTCCAGATCGCCTTCGGCGACATGGTCCGCATCGGTGACACGGTGGTCGTCGACGGGGAATGGGGCACCGTCGAGGAGGTCACCCTCACCTTCCTCACCGTCCGCACCTGGGACGAGCGCCGGGTCACCCTGCCCGTGTCGTACTTCACCTCCCGCCCGTTCGAGAACTGGACGCGCGGCGGCAACGAACTGACCGGCTCGGTGTTCGTCCACTGCGACCACTCCGCGCCCGTCGGGCTGATGCGCGCCCACCTGCGGGAGTTCCTCGACACCTGCTCCACCTGGGACGGCCGGGCGTGGGACCTCGCGGTCACCGATACCTCCCCCACCGCGATCACCGTGCGCGCCATCGTGACCGCCAAGGACGCCGACGACCTGTGGACGACCCGCTGCGCCGTACGGGAGGACCTCGTCGGCTGGCTCAACCGGGAGCACCCCGGGGCGCTCCCCCGGATCATCACCGCACAGGCGTCCGACGACGCACCGCGGCGCTGACCGGGGGCCGCGTCAGCCGCCCGTCCCAAACCGCACCCGTACCGTCAGGCCGCCGCCCTCCGCGTTGGGGAACGCCTCCGTCGTGGCGTCGTGGGCGCGGGCGATGGATTCGGCGATGGAGAGGCCGAGGCCCGCGCCTTCGCCGGGGGTGTGGGCGCGGGCCGTGAGGCGGCGGAAGGGTTCGAAGAGGAGGGGGACGGTGGCGGGCGGGATCTCGGGTCCTGTGTTCGTCACCTCGATGCCGTCGGGGCCGGTACGGACCTCCACGCGGCCGTCCGGGACGTTGTGGCGTACACCGTTCACGACCAGGTTGTGGACGAGCCGGTCGAGGAGCACCGCGTCGCCTTCGACGGTCAGCGGGTCGGCCCGGACGGTCAGCCTCACCCCGCGCTCCCGTGCCTCGGTCGCCAGCGCGTCCACGGCCTCGCGGGCCACCTCGTGCACCGCCACCGGAGTGCGCTCCCGCAGCCCCTGGTCGGAGGCGGCGAGCAGGAGCAGGCCTTCGATGATCCGTTCGCTGTCGTCGGCGACCTCGATCAGTTTCGCCCGGATGCGGGCGACCTTCTCGGGGGGCGGATCGCCCGCGAGCCCGATCTCCGCCGCCGCCCGCTGCACGGCGACGGGGGTGCGCAGCTCGTGTGCCGCGTTCGCCGCGAACCGCTGTTGCGCGGAGACGAGACCCTCCATGCGGCCGAGCATGCCGTCGAAGGTGTCGGCGAGCCGCTTCAGCTCGCCCGGCGGTCCATCGAGGGCGATCCGCTCGTGCAGGTTCTCGCCGGAGAGCCGACGGGCCGTCTCGGTGATCACGGCCACCGGCCTGAGCACCCGCCCGGCCATCCACCAGGCGAGCGCGACCGAGAGGACCGCGTAGGCGAGGAGGACGAGCAGCGAGACCGTCAGAAGCCGCTCGAGGGCCGCCGACTCCGCCGCGTCGCTCACCGTCCGGGTGATCGCGACCGCCTGGCCGGCGATCCGGCCGCCCCCGGTCGGGGCGGGGCTCGCGGGACCCGGGCTGGCGGGCACGGCGGGCACGGTGGTCGGGAAACCCGTCGGGTACGGGCTCGGCAGGTCCCCAAGACGCTGCGCCGGTACGGCTCCGGTGATGGCGAGGCTGATCGACGAGTAGAGGCCCTCCTTCACGAGGAGGTACACGACTCCGGTCAGGAGGGCGCCGGCGAGGAGGAGGAGTCCGCCGTAGAGGGCTGTCAGCCGGGACCGCTCCCCCGTCATCAGGCGGAGCCGCCCCCTTGTCCTCCGTCGGAGCCGCTCCACCGTCGTCCGTCGGGGCCGCTTCCCCGGCGTCGGTCGGGGCCGCTCCCCCCTCGGTAGCCGGGACCTGGTCCCGGTTGTCCTCCGCTTCATGACGCGATCCGGTAGCCCGAGCCCGGCACCGTCTCCACGACCGGCGGCTCGCCGAGTTTCGCCCGCAGTTTGCTCAGCGTCACCCGTACCGCGTTCGTGCGGTAGCTGGTGTTCTCCTCCCAGACCTGCTCGATCAGGTCCTCGCCGCTGACGACCGCTCCCTCGGCCCGGAGCAGCGACTCGAGGACCGCGAACTCCTTCCGGGACAGGTGCAGGTGGCGCCCGTCGCGGCTGGCCTGGCGGCGGGCGGTGTCGAGGACGATCCCGGCCCGTTCCAGTACGGGTGGCAGCGCGGGCCGGGCGCGGCGGCCGAGCGCCAGGACGCGGGCGAGCAGCTCGTCGTACGCGAAGGGTTTGGTCAGGTAGTCGTCGGCGCCGAGGCCGAGGCCCTCCACCCGGTCCCGTACGGTGCCCGACGCCGTCAGCATCAGGACCCGCGTCATCAGCCGCTGCTCGACGACGCGGCGGCACACGTCGTCGCCGTGCATTCCCGGCAGGTCGCGGTCCAGGACCAGGACGTCGTACTCGCCCAGCCGCAGCTTCCGCAGGGCTTCGGGGCCGTCGGCCGCGACGTCCACGGCGAGCGCGTCGCGGCGCAGCCCCTCGGCGATCATCTCGGCGAGAAACGCCTCGTCCTCCACCACCAGTACACGCATGTCTCCTGTGTATCCGAGAGGGACCTTTCGCCGGTGTAAACGAAACCGCTGAGGGAAACGAAACATCCCTTCGCGGCACGCTCCACGCCATGACGATTCGACGGATCACCCGGGCCGCCGCCGCCACTTCCCTGGCCGCCGCCCTTTCCCTTCTCACCGCCGCCTGTTCCGGCTCTGACTCCGGTTCCTCCGGGAGCGGGAAGAGCGACGGGAGTGTGAGCGAGGAGGGCAAGAAGGCCGACCAGGCCTTCGAGCACCGCAAGTGCCTGCGCGAGCAGGGCCTCGACGTGCCCGAGCCCAAGCCGGGCGAGCAGGGCGTCGGGCTCACCATCGGCGGCGACGGCATGTCGAAGGAGAAGATGGAGAAGGCGTTCAAGGCCTGCCAGGGCAAGGCGGGCGGCGCCGGGTTCGGCAAGGAGCCGACGCAGGCCGACAAGGACAAGGCGCTCGCGTACGCGAAGTGCATGCGGGAGAACGGCTTCAACATGCCCGACCCGAAGTTCGACGGGGGCGCGCAGCCGGCCATGCGGATACCGGAGGGCCCGGAGAAGCAGAAGTTCGACAAGGCCGCCAAGGCCTGCGAGGGCGTGGCCCGATGAGCGGCGGCCGGGAGCGCCCGATGGCCCGGCGCCGGCTGGTCCTCGCCCTCGCGGCGATCGTCGCCGTCGCGGGCGGCGGCGCCGCCGTCACCGCCGTGTCCGCGCCCGACGAGCCGCAGGACGGGAAGGGCCGCTCCGCCGGCTCCGAGGGGCTGCCGCGCGCGACGGCCCCCGTCACCCGGGGCGACCTCAGCGACAGCTCCCAGCAGGACGGCACGCTCGGGTATCTCGGCGAGCGGAAGATCAACGCGGGCCCGGCCGGGGTCCTCACCTGGATCGCGGCCCCCGGCTCGGTCGTGGAGCGGGACGAGCGGCTGTACGAGGTCGAGGGCGCCCCGGTCCGGCTGATGTACGGGGCGGAGCCCATGTACCGGACGCTGAAGAAGGGGGACAAGGGCAAGGACGTGCGCCAGCTGGAGGAGAACCTCGCCGCCCTCGGGTACGTCGGCTTCGACGTCGACGAGGAGTACACGGCGAAGACGGCGGCCGCCGTCAAACGCTGGCAGAAGTCCCACGACCTGAAGCAGACGGGCACGATCGGTCCGGACCGGATCGCCTTCGCGGGCAGTGCCGTACGGGTCAAGGAGGCGGCTGCCGCACCGGGCGACCGGACCGCGCCGGGGGGTCCTGTGCTCACCGTGACCGGCTCCGAGCGGGTCGTACGCTTCGACATCCCCGTGTCGGAGGCGGCGTCGGCGCGGGTCGGGACGCGGGTGAAGGTCCGGCTCCCGGACGGCACGGAGTTGCCGGGGAAGGTGTCGGCGGTCGGGAGGACCGCGTCGGCGGGCGACGACCCGCAGGACACGACGCCGAAGGTCCCCGTCACGGTCTCCTTCGACGAGCCGGGGAAGGTCAGGGGCATCGACCAGTCCCCGGTCACCGTCGACCTCGCCGGTGAGACGCGCCGGGACGTCCTGTCCGTACCCGTCAACGCGCTGCTCGCGCTGCCCGGCGGCGGGTTCGGCGTCCAGGTCGTCGAGAACGGCACGGTCCGGGACGTGGGGGTCGAGCTCGGCATGTTCGGACAGGGCCGGGTCGAGGTCAGCGGCGCCGGGCTGCGCGAGGGCATGAAGGTCGGGGTGCCGTCCGCATGAGTACGGTGATGAGTACGGCCATGGAGACGGCCGCGAGCACGGTGGTGCGGCTCTCCGGAGTCACCAAGGAGTACGCGGGCGGGGTCCGCGCCCTCGACGGCGTCGATCTCGACGTCGTCGAAGGGGAGTTGCTGGGGATCGTCGGACCGTCCGGATCGGGCAAGTCGACGCTGCTGCACATCGTCGGCACCCTGGACCGGCCCAGTGCCGGGACGGTCGAGATCGCCGGGCACGACATCGCCTCGCTCTCGGACCGCAGGCTGTCGGCGCTGCGCGCCCGGCGTATCGGCTTCGTCTTCCAGGCCTTCCATCTGGTGCCGGGCGTGGGCGCGCTCGAGAACGTGGCCGAGGGGCTGCTGTACTCCGGGCTGCCCCGGGCCCGGCGGCGGACGATGGCCGCCGAGGCGCTGGCCCGGGTGGGGCTGGCCGACCGGATGGGGCACCGGCCGCACGAGCTGTCGGGCGGGCAGAAGCAGCGGGTCGCCATCGCGCGGGCGGTGGTCGGCGAACCGGCCCTGCTGCTGGCCGACGAGCCGACGGGGGCGCTGGACTCGGCCTCCGGTGAGGCGGTGATGGAGCTGCTGCGCGAACTGAACGCGGAGGGAGCGACGATCGCCGTCATCACGCACGACTCGGAGATCGCGGGGCGGCTGCCGCGGCAGGTCCGGATCCGTGACGGGCGTGTGGTGGCGGACACGGCGCGTGGAAAGGTCGCGGCATGAGGTCCCGTACCCGCGCCTCGCTGAGGGCCGCCAGGCTCGGCCCGCGCGATGTCCTCCACGTCGGCTCCGCCGGGCTGCGGAGCCGGCCCGTCCGGGTGGTGCTTTCGGCGCTCGGCATCGCCATCGGGATCGCGACGATGATCGCCGTGGTGGGCATCTCGGCTTCCAGCCAGGCCCAGTTGCTCAGGCAGCTCGACGCGCTCGGCACGAACATGCTGGTCGCCAAGCCGGGCGAGGGCATGTTCAGCGGGCAGGTGGTCAAGCTGCCGAAGGACGCGGTGGGCATGGTCGGCCGGATCGCGGGCGTCGAGGAGGCCGCCGGGACCGGCGACCTCAAGAGCTCGGTGCGCCGCTCCGAGAAGATCCCGGAGGGCGAGACCGGCGGGATCGCGGTGAAGGCGGCCACGGAACGGCTCCTGGACGTGCTGCGCGGCGGTACGGCCTCCGGTACGTGGCTGAACGCCGCCAACGGCCGCTATCCGTCCGTGGTCCTCGGCCATGTCGCGGCCGAACGCCTCGGCATCACGCGGCCGGGCCAGCAGGTGTGGATCGACGACCGGTACTTCACGGTCATCGGTGTCCTCGCCCCGCTGCCGCTCGCCCCGGAGATCGAGCGCTCTGCGCTGGTCGGGTGGGAGGGCGCGGGTCGGCTGCTGGGCTTCGACGGCCATCCGACGGCGGTGTACGAGCGGTCCACGGACGCGTCCGTACGGGACGTCCAGCGGCTCCTCGCGCCGACGATCGACCCGCGGAACCCGCAGAACGTGTCGGTCGGTGACCCGTCCTCGGCGCTCAAGGCCAAGGCGGCGACGGAGGGCGCGTTCTCCACGCTGCTCCTCGGTCTCGGCGGGATCGCGCTCCTGGTGGGCGGGGTCGGCGTCGCCAACACCATGATCATCTCGGTGCTCGAACGCCGGCACGAGATCGGGCTGCGCCGGTCCCTGGGCGCGACCCGGGGCCAGATCAGGATCCAGTTCGTGACGGAGTCCCTGATGCTGTCGGGCCTCGGCGGCCTCGCGGGGGTGGCCCTGGGCGGGGCGGCGACGGGCGTGTACGCGTCGACGGGCGGGCTGCCCTGGGTCGTACCGCTGTGGGCGGTGGGCGGCGGCTTCGCCGCGACGCTCGCGATCGGCACGGTCGCGGGCCTCTATCCGGCGGTCCGGGCGTCACGGCTGTCACCGACGCTGGCGTTGGCGGCGGCATAGGGGCAGCGCAGGGGAGGGCGTAATCCGGTCGCCCGGGGCGGGGCGGGCCTGGCAGGGTGTCGCTCATGAGTTCCGAGAGCGCGCGCCCCGGACCGGATCGCCACCTCGACAACGGCACGTGGCTCGCCTGGTTCACCGGGCGGGTGCACGTGGTGTGCCCGAGGTGCGGTGGCCGGGCGCTCGTCGTGGCCCGCCCCGATGTCGCGGCGCCGGAGTATTTCAGCGCTCGGCACTTCCTGCCTCGGCGTCTCGTCTGCGCCGGCTGCGGTGCGCTCGCCGACTGGACGGCCGAGCAGCGGGGAACCGCGTTGGTCGGTGCGGTGCCCGGTGGGACCGAGGACCCCTTCTTCCGGCGGCCGCTCTGGCTGCAGACCCGTTGCGCGGGGCGGATCCTGTGGGCCTACGACGAGGAGCACGTCGACGCTCTCGCCGCTTACGTGGGCGCCCGGCTGCGCGAGCGTAACGCCTCCCCGACGCTGTCGATGTTCGCGCGGCTGCCCGTCTGGATGAAGACCGCGGACCACCGCGACGAGGTGATGGCCGGTCTGGCGACGCTCAGCGCCCTGGCTGGGCGCTCGGCGCCCGCCGACCGCTCCGACGCGGCCCACGAGCACGGTTACCGCCCGCGCCACCACGGAAGCGTCCTGTGCCGGGGCGGCCCGTACTAGGAGCCGCGTCCGGTGCACCTGCGTCCCCGCACGTGACGGGGACCACACGGACAACGGTTGGTGGGACGGGAGCGACGGGGTTCCGAACAGCGGCAGTAGAACGTTAGCGCGACGCCAGTGGGACGTGAGTCGCGTACGGGAAGCTGGGCGGGACCAAGTGCGGCCGACCGGTGCGTCGGCCGCTGTTCAGTAGACCTCGGGGGCTCACCATGCGTGCCGATCAGCCGGCGGGAGATGCCGGAGCGGCCGTCTCAACGGTCGTTCCCGGGCGCCCTGCCGCGCCCGGACCGTCGAGGCGAGTGAGAAAGAGCAGGTAGGGGAAGTGCTCACCAAGCCGGTGACGGTGACCGTCCACGCGTCCGATCCGCTGAGTCGGGCGGGGCTCATCAGCCACCTCCGGCATCAGCCGACCGTCGACGTCGTCCCTGACCAGGACGACGGGAGCCGGAGCGAGCCGGCGGTCGCCGTGATGCTCGCGGAGCGGATCGACGAGCCCACCACGGCCGAGCTGCGGCGCCTGCTGCGCGGCAGGGAGCAGCGGGTCGTGCTCGTCGCGCGCGAGCTGCGCGAGCCGGACCTGCTGTCCGTCGTCGAGTACGGCGTGCGTGCCATCATCTGGCGCCATCAGGCCACCGAGCAACGCCTGTTGAGTGCCGTGCACAGTGCGGCGCGCGGCGACGGCGAGCTGCCGCCGGACCTGGTCAGCCGTCTGCTCAACCAGGTCGGGCGCTTGCAGCGGGCGACGACGGGAGCGGCCGGCGGCGGGGCGGCGCCGCTCTTCGGGATGGCACCGCGCGAGGTGGACGTCCTGCGGCTCCTCGCCGAGGGGCTCGACACCCGGCAGATCAGCGAGAAGCTCGCGTACTCCGAACGCACCGTCAAGAACATCCTGCACGCGCTGATGACGCGTCTCCAGCTCACCAACCGGGCGCATGCCGTCGCGTACGCGCTCCGCGAAGGCTACATCTGATGATCCATGAGATCGACGAGGCCCTGCGCCGTCTGCTCGCGCCCGCCGTGACCGGCGACGTCGCCTTCGACGCGCCGACCCGTGACTGGGCGGCCCGCCGCAACGCCCCGACCCTGAACGCCTATCTGTACGACATCAGGGAGGACGTGGCGCGGCGCGAGCGCGGCGCCTACGCCGAGCGGGACGCGGGCGGCGCCGTGACGCGCAGGCGTCAGCCACCGCGCTGGTTCCGGCTCTCCTATCTGGTGACGGCCTGGACCTCCCGGCCCGAGGACGAGCACCGGCTGCTCGCGGGCGCGATGGCCCTGCTGCTTCCGCACGAGGTGCTGGCCGGCGACGCCGTGCCGGAGTCGGTGCGCCCGATCACCGCGTCCCTGCCGCTCACCGTCGCGGTACCGCCCGCCGAGTCGCGGTCGCTCGCG
Organism: Streptomyces sp. NPDC002773; assembly: GCF_040295605.1. NCBI lineage: Bacteria > Bacillati > Actinomycetota > Actinomycetes > Kitasatosporales > Streptomycetaceae > Streptomyces > Streptomyces sp. NPDC002773. Next base: position 52,891 of record NZ_JBEOVO010000030.1, on the reverse strand, counting down.
GACATCTGGTCGGCGCTCGGCGGCGAGCTCAAGCCCTCGCTTGACGTCGTGATCACCACTCCGTTCCCGGTCACTCCGGTGTACGACGTGGCGCCGCCGGTGACCGAGGCGGAGATCGTCGTGCGCGGGACGGACGGCGTGCCCGCCGCGACCAGGCCCCGGATGATCCGGCGCGCGGGGAGCAAGGGCGGCGGCTCCACGAGCGCTGCCGAGGGCGACGCGAAGGGCAGGGCCGGGGCATGAGCGATCGCGAAGGGGCGGGGCTCGGCGTGAGCGATCACGGTGGGCCGGGCCTCGGCATGAGCGACCACGATGGGCCGGGCCTCGGTATGCGCGACCACGATGGGCCGGGCCTCGGCATGAGCGACCACGATGGGCCGGGCCTCGGCATGCGCGCTCCTCAGGGTGTGCTGGGGCTGGTCTTCGCGCTGCGGGCGCGGGTCGCGGCGCTCGTGGACGCCCGCAGCGCGGGCGATCCCACGGCGGGCGATCCGTTGCGCGGGCTGTACGTCAGCGAGGAGGCGGCCCGTCGGTCCGCCGCGGAGCCGCTCCCCACCGGGGTGGACGAGACCGGTCTGCCTCTGTCCCTGCCGCTGCCGGATGTCGGCCGGGCGGATCGGCTCGGCGAGTTGGCGCGGTCCTTCGGGCTGTCCCCGCTCGACGCGCACATCCTTCTCGCGGCGCTCGCGCCCGAGGTGGACCGGGGTTTCGAGACGTCGTACGGGTATCTCAACGACGACGTCGGGCGGCGCCGCGCCACCGTGGCCCTCGCCCTCGGTCTCGCGGGCACCGGCCCCTCCGACGTGGCCGCCCGCGACCGCTTCCACCCGGCGGCGCCGTTGCGCTCCGGCGGTCTCCTCGACGTCGAGGACGAGGACCGGCCGCTGCCCGGACGGGCGCTGCGCGTACCGGAGCGGGTGGTGGCCCATCTGCTGGGCGACGACAGCCGGCTGGACGGCGGGCTGGAGGGCGCGGGAGTCGAGTTGCTGACCGGCACCGGCCCGGACCTCGCCGGTACGGACGTGGGCACGGCGCCCACCACGCTCGGCGCTCGGGTCGCGGCGGCCGGGCCCGTCACCGTACATCTGCGGGAGCGTGTTCCCGGGGCCGCCACCGGCGCGGTGGTGGCCGCGCTGCTCGGCGCCGGGCGTCCCGTACTGCGGTACCGGCCGGAGTCCGTCGACGTCGAGGCGGCGCGGGTCCTGCTGCGGGAGGCCCGGCTCCGCGGCGCCGGCGTGGTCGTCGAGCCGCTGCCGCCCCGGCCCGGTCCGCTGGTGCGCGTCCTCGCCTCGTCGGGGACGACCGTGGTCCTCGCCGGGACCGACGCCCCCGACCCGGGGTGGGCTCCGGGCGCGGAGCTACTGGCTCTTGACGCGCCGGAGGACGCGGCGGACCCCGGCGGTCTGTGGCAGCGCGAACTCGGCGCCACGGAGGGCGACTTCGACCTGGACGAGGCCGTCGCGCCGTACCGCCTCAGCGGCGACCAGGTCCGTCGGGCGGCCCGTACGGCGCGGGCGCTCGCCGCGTTCGAAGGGACGGCGCCGACCCTGGCGCAGGTGCAGCGCAGTGCCCGGCTGGTCTCGGCGCCGCTGCTCGACAGCCATGCGCGACGGATCCGGCCGGCCGTCGGCTTCGCCGACATCGTCCTGCCCGAGGAGCCCTTGTCGTTGCTGCACGAGCTGACCGGCCGGGCCCGCCACCGGGACCGGGTGCTCGGCGAGTGGCGGCTGCGCACCGGCGGCGGCCGGGGGCGCGGTGTCGTCGCGCTGTTCGCCGGGGAGTCGGGTACCGGCAAGACGCTCGGTGCCGAGGTGGTCGCCGGCGAACTGGGCCTTGACCTGTACGTGGTGGACCTCTCGTCGGTGGTCGACAAGTACGTCGGCGAGACCGAGAAGAACCTGGAGCGGATCTTCGTCGAGGTGGACCGCACGGACTGCGTACTGCTCTTCGACGAGGCCGACGCGGTGTTCGGGAAGCGGTCGGAGGTGAAGAGCTCGCACGACCGCTACGCCAATCTGGAGAGCGCCTATCTGCTCCAGCGTCTCGAGGCCTTCGCCGGGATCGCGGTGCTCACGACCAACCTCCGGGCCAACATCGACGAGGCCTTCACGCGCCGGCTCGATCTGGTCGTGGACTTTCCGTTCCCGGACCCCTCGCAGCGGGTCTCGCTCTGGCACTCCTGCCTCGCGGGCACGCCGAAGGCGGCGGACGTGGACGAGGAGATCGTGCGCTGCGCCAAGGAGTTCGAGCTGGCGGGCGGCGCGATCCGGTCGGCCGCGGTGACGGCCGGCTACCTGGCGGCGGCCCGTGGTGCGGCGGTGACCGGCGCGGACGTACGGGCCGGGGCGCGGCGCGAGTACCAGAAGGCGGGGCGGCTGGTCCTGGACGCGACGGCGCCCTGGGCTCCGTGACGTCATGACGTGCAGGAGGGGGCCACCCGCGTACGGGTGGCCCCCTCCTGCTGTCGCCTCACGTGCCCCTCAGGTCACAGGGTCACATCGTCAGATGACGCTGCCGCCGAGCATCTTGCGGAGCGTCGGCCAGTCGACGTCGCCGGTCGCCGGGAGGCCGACGGCCGCCTGGTAGGCGCGGATCTTCGACTCGACCTCGGCGCTGTAGCGGCTGGTGGCGTCCTTGTCCGAGCGGAAGTGGTCGATGCCCCGCTGGGCGTTGACGCGTGCCCGCTGGAAGTCGGCGTCGCTGTAGTCGCGGTTGTACGCCGCCCAGAACGCGGCCATCAGCTGGGTCGTCTCCCACGAGGTGGTGCCCGACCGCACCTTCTCCGGCGTGATGCCCTGCGCCCACAGCGAGGTCAGCGTGGCCCGGCCGAGGGTGCCCACCTGGTCCGTGTGGAAGATCGCGGCGGAGTTCTTGCCGTTCTCCTCACCGTCCTTGACGACGGCCCGCTGGTAGCAGGCGAGGGACGCGCGGGTCGGGGCGTCGATCACGCCCGGGGTCCAGCCGGGCTTCAGCCGGCAGACGTTGCTGGTCGCCATGTGCGCGAGGCGTTCCTGCGCGAACTCGACGACGAGGTCCTTCGGTGATCCGGGGACCCAGGGCGGCACGGGCTGCGGGGCGACGGGCGGGGCCGGGGGCTGCTGGTTCCCTCCGTCGCCGCTGTCCGACGGCGGTACGGTCGCTCCGCCGCCGTCCTGGCCCCCACCGTCCTGGCCCCCGCCGTCCTGCCCTCCGCCGTCCTGGCCACCGCCGTCCTGTCCGCCCCCCGTCGAGCCGCTCCCGGAGCCGCTCCCGGGGTCGCCGTTCTGCCCGCCGTCCCCGTCGGCCGGTGGCGGCCCGCCGTCCATGAGGGGCGGAGGAGCGCCGGGCGTCTTCCCCCCGGGCGTGGGCCCTCCGGCCCCACCGGGCGGTGGCGGGGCGTCGGGCAGCTCGTTGCCGGTCCCCTGCGGCGCGGGCCTGGGCGCGGCGGACGCCCGGCTCTCCTTCGCCGCGCTGACGATCTTCGGCGAGAAGTTGAACCAGAGCACGACGAAGGCGATCGCGGCGGTCAGGAGGAGTCCGCCCACCACCATGAGCCAGTTCCCGAGGACGGGGCGTTGGTCGAAGGTGGCGTCGAGTTCGAGCGCGGTGTCGTCGCCGGCCCGCCGTACGGCCACGGTGAACCGGTGCGACTCCTCGGCGCCGGTCCACCGCACGGCCTCGGGGCGGACCACGAGCTCGCCGAAGGCGGCACGGCCCGGGGCGATCTGCACGGCGTTCGGCCGTACGTCGAAGGTGAGCCGGTTGGTCTCGTCACGCGCCACGAGTGACGCGGTCAACGGCGTGTTGCCGAGGTTGTCCACGGCTATCCGGGCCCGACCGCGGAAGCGGCCGATGAGCGCCGGCGGCAGCAGTTCGGCACGGGTCTCGGTGAAGGGCGTGATGGTCAGCCGGCCCTCCACCACGTCGCGGGCGGCGGCGTTCTCCCGGGGGTCGACGCGGACGCCGTACGCGAGGGGCCCGGCCTCCACGTCGGAGGAGCGGGGCGGGGCGAAGGAGATCTCGGCGGTCCCCTCGCTGCCCGGGTAGAGGCGGAGTACGTCCGGCTCCACCCGGGACCAGCCCGAGGGTTTCCCGACGAGGGAAAGGCGGTACTCCTCGACGGTGTCGCCGGTGTTCCGTACCCGCAGTCGGGCGCCGGCGCGCGCTCCGGGCTCGACGGTCACCTCGGCCGGGTCCAGAGAGGTCCACATGGTCATGGGCGAACGTTAAGGGCGCGGGGGTGGCCTCCGGCTGCCCGAACGTCCCTGTCCGGGGGCAGTGCTCCGTGCCCCCGCAGCCCCCGGGTCCGGCCGGGCAGAGCGGTGTCCGTGAGGGCAGCCGTCGCTGCCCTCACGAGCGCCCCTTCCTCCCTCGTCGGGGCGGTGGCGGAACGGCGAGAGTCGGAAGCGTACGACCGCTGTCCACGGCCGAGGAGAACACGCGCCATGCCCACGTACCTGTCCCCCGGCGTCTATGTCGAGGAAGTCGCCAGCGGCTCCCGTCCCATCGAGGGCCTCGGGACCTCCGTCGCCGCCTTCGTCGGCCTCTCGCCCGCCGGGCCGCTGAACGAGCCGGTGCTCGTCACCAACTGGTCCCAGTACGTGGCGGAGTTCGGTGACTTCACGGACGGGTACTACCTCGCCCACTCCGTGTACGGCTTCTTCAACAACGGCGGCACCGCCGCGTACATCGTGCGCGTCGGCGGTGGAGACGCCCAGGGTGCCACGCGGGCCGTCGGATCGGCCGCCGCCGTCGCCGCCGCGCCGCAGCTCGTCGCCGGTGAGGCCGTGGCGCTCGGCACCTTCCGGGTCGCCGCGATCGCCGCCGGTTCCGAGGCCGGCGGGGCGCTCACCGTCGAGGTGCAGGACGTCGAGGGCGAGACCGAACGCTTCAAGCTGGTCGTCAAGGACGGCGAGAAGGTCGTCGAGAGCTTCGACGCCTCCGCCAAGAAGAGCGCCCGCAACTACGTGGTCGCGCAGGTCAAGCAGCGCTCCAAGACCATCGTCCTGGAGGAGGCCGCGGCCGGCGGGCAGCTCGCGAAGCCCGACGCGCAGGCGGTGACGCTCGCCCCGCCGGCGCAGGTGGCCGCTCCGGTCCCGGCGCGGGCGGATGCCGCCGCCGCGCTCGAGTCCGGGCAGTTCATCGGTGACTCGGCCGACCGCACCGGCTTCGGCGGCCTCGAGGCGTTCGACGAGATCAACATGGTCGCCGTGCCCGACCTGATGGCCGCCTACCAGCAGGGGCTCATCGACCTGGAGCAGGTCAAGGCCGTCCAGCTCGGACTCATCGCGCACTGCGAGCTGATGGGTGACCGGATGGCGATCCTCGACCCGCCGCCCTCCCTCAACGCCCGTGACATCCGCAAGTGGCGCCAGGAGATAGCCGGTTACGACTCGCGGTACGCGGCCCTGTACTACCCGTGGATCAAGGCCTTCGACCCGGCGAGCGGCCAGACCCGCACGGTGCCGCCGTCCGGTCACATGGCCGGCGTCTGGGCCCGCAACGACTCCGAGCGCGGTGTGCACAAGGCCCCCGCCAACGAGATCGTGCGCGGCGCGGTCGATCTGGAGCTCCAGATCACGCGCGGCGAGCAGGACCTGCTCAACCCGGTCGGCGTGAACTGCATCCGCGCCTTCCCGGGCCGTGGCATCCGGGTGTGGGGCGCGCGGACGCTGGCGTCCGATCCGGCCTGGCGCTACCTGAACGTCCGCCGCTACTTCAACTACCTCGAGGAGTCGATCCTCGTCGGCACCCAGTGGGTCGTCTTCGAGCCCAACGACCCGTCGCTGTGGGCCCGTATCCGCCGCAACATCTCGGCCTTCCTCGTCAACGAGTGGCGCCAGGGCGCCCTGTTCGGCCAGCGCGCCGAGGACGCCTTCTACGTGAAGTGCGACGCCGAGACGAATCCGCCGGAGTCCGTCGACCTGGGCCGTGTGGTGTGCGAGATCGGCATCGCGCCGGTGAAGCCCGCCGAGTTCGTGGTCTTCCGCCTCGCGCAGTTCCCGGGGGGTGGCGGTGAGCTGGAGGAGTAGTCCTCCGCCGGTCTCGCACGCGCGCCTTCCTCACGCGCCTTCCTCATGTCCCTCCCCCATCCCTCCCCCTCCCTCTCATGAACAGGAGTGACCGTCATGTCCCTCGACACCGGTGACGCCCTCACCACCCACAATTTCGGCCTGCAGATCGACGGCGTCATGGTCGAGACCCTTCAGGAGATCAGCGGCCTCTCGATGGAGCAGGACGTCATCGAGTTCCAGCAGGTCTCGGCGGACGGCAAGCCGATCATCAAGAAGCTTCCCGGTGTGAAGAAGGCCGGTGAGTGCACGGTGACCCGCGGCGCCACGCAGTCCGCCGCCTTCACCGAGTGGATCACGTCCTCCATCGCCGGCGACATGGGCTCGGCCCGCAAGGACGCGTCCATCATCTTCCTGGACTACCAGCTCACCGAGGTGAAGCGGTACAACCTGCGCAACGCCTGGTGCACCAAGGTGGAGCTGAGCGCGACCAAGGCCGGTGACGCCGCGGCCCTGACCGAGCAGGTCACCATCACCTTCGAAGAGCTGACGCTCGGCTGATGCGACGCGAAGGAGGAGCGGCGGGCGCGCAGCAGGGCCGTCAACAGGAGGCGCTGCGCACGGAGTTCGAGTTCGAGCTGCCGCGCGGCTTCGTCGACGAGGCGGGCACGGTGCACCGCACCGGGGCGATGCGGCTGGCCACCGCCAGGGACGAGCTGCTCCCGCTGCGGGACATCCGGGTCCGTGAGAACCCGGCGTACCTGTCCGTGGTGCTGCTCGGCCGGGTGATCACCCGGCTCGGCACGCTCCCGTCGGTCCACGACGGAACGGTGGAGAACATGTTCGCCTCCGACCTCGCGTTCCTCCAGGACTTCTACCGGCAGATCAACGCGGAGGGCCACACCAGGGCCGCCGTCGCGTGCCCGCACTGCGAGGAGTCCTTCGAGGTCGAGCTGGCCGGGAGCCGCCTGGGGGAATCGTGACGTACGCGGCCGACCGGATCGAGGAGGAGACCGCGTACCTCGCCTTCCACTTCCACTGGGACATGGACGACATCCTCGATCTGGAACACGCGGACCGGCGGCGGTACGTGGCACAGGTGGCGTCGCTGGTGGAGCGGTCCCAGGCGTAACAGCGGTACAGGGAGAGGAGGTCGGAGGAGACGGTGGGGATGTTCGAGAGATGGCGGGTGTCGCGCGGAGCGCGGGCCGGGAGCGGCGGGGACAGCACCGCGCCCGTCGCTCCGGCGGCGGCGCCGGGCGACGCGTGGCGGGGCCTGCCGCCCGTGCAGCGGGTCCTGGACGCCACGCCGCGCACCATCGCGGAACACGGCTTCGCCGCGTCGCTCGCGACCCACTGGAACCCCTCCTTCCAGAGCGACCTGGGCCATGGGGCGGTGCCTGACGCGCCCGGTGGCGTATTCCTCGACGCGGTACGCCCCGTACAGAGGTCGGCGACCGCCCCCGAGACGACGGAACTGCCGGGGCTACGGCTGCCGGTGGCGGGGACGGGACCGGAGCAGGGCGCGGGGCGGGCTTCGGGGTCGGGGTCGGGGCCGGTTGCGGGGCGCGCTGCGGAGTCGGGGCCGGTTTCCGGGCCGTCTTCCAGGCCGGGCCCCGGGGCGGCTGCGGGTTCGGCTCCGGGCCGCGCGAGCGGGTCGGAGGTGTCGGGGGCCGTGCGTCGTCAGGCCACGCCCTCGACGGTTCAGCGAGCGACCGCGGCTCCGACCGAACGCAGCGCAGAGGTGGTTCGTCCGGTACGGGGCGGGGCTTCGCCTGCTCCGGTACGGGGCGAGGCCACGACTCCCGTACGGGGCGGGGCGTCCGCCACGCCCGTACGGGGTGGCTCCGCTGCGCCCGTACGGGGTGGCTCCGCTGCGCCAGAACCGGGCGGGGTCACGGCTCCCGTAAGGGGCGGGGGTTCCCCGGCCCCGGTACGGGGTGAGGTTCCTGCCTCAAAACCAGCTGACGCTGCGCCTCCCGCGCGGCGTGAGGCATCCGCCGCACCCGTACGGGCGACGGCAGCGACTCCCGTACAGCGTGAGGCTTCCCCGACTCCGGCACGGGGGGACGCTCCTGCGGCACCAGAACCGGCTGCAGTCGCGCCTCTCGTACGGCGTGGGGCTTCCCCCGCTCCCGTACGGGGTGAGGGCGCGACTCCTGTACAGCGTGAGGCCTCCCCCGCGCCGGTACGGAGTGAGTCTGCGGCACCAGAGCCGAGCAAGGCTGCGCCTCCGGTACGGCGTGGGACTTCCGCCGCACCCGTACGGGGTGCGGCAGCCACTCCCGTACGGAGCGACGCGACGGCCACACCCGGTCGGGGTGCGGCAGCGACTCCCGTACAACCTGCGGCTGCCCCCACTCCCGTACGGGGTACAGCTCCCGCTACACCCGTACAGCGTGCGGCAGCGGGCACCGCACGCGGCGACGTGACGGCCGCACCCGGCCGGGGTGACGCTGCGGCTCCCGTACAACCCGCGCCTGACCCCGCGCCCGTACGGGGCACAGCTCCCGCTACACCCGTACAGCGTGCGGCAGCGAGCCCCGCACCGGCCGCGCCCGTACGAGGTGCGGCAGCGTCTCCCGTACGACCTGAAGCTGCCCCCGCTCCCGTACGGCGCCCGGCAACAACTCCTGTACAGCGTGATGCGATGGCCGCACCCGCACGGGCCGAAGCCTCCCCCGGTGCGACTGCCCCCGCACCCGCGCCAGGTGGCAGCCTGCCTCGGGCGTCGGCGGCGCGGCCCGCCGCTGGGGTCGTCCAGCGTGGTGCCGTGCCCGTGCCCGTGGGCGGACCCGCCCCGGTCGTTCGGACGACCGTGTCCGAGACGGGGGTCGTGCCGCTTGCCGGCGGAGCCGCGTCCCCTCGGCCCGTTCGTCGTTCGCCGCTCGTCTCCGCCCGGCCCGTACAGCCGCTACGTCGCCTCGCCCCGGCCGGCGCGGCACCCGTCCAGCGGGCGCAAGCCCCCGCCCCCGCCCCCACGACCGCCCCGGAGCCCTCGGCTGCCGGGCGGCCCCAGAACGTCCCGGGCCCCGATTCCCCCGTCGGGCCCGGGACTCCTCCCCACGGTGCGGACCCCGCTCCCGTACAGCGCCGCCCTGCTGTGCGCCGCACCCGGCGCGCTCCGGGCGGCGACTGGAACACGGCCGCGTCCACGCCCCCGCCGGGCCCGGGCCCGACGCCTCCGACCGCCCCCGCCCCGCCGGGCCTCGGAGCCCCCGTGCAGCGCGCGGCCGCCGACGCACCCGCCCCCCGTACGAACCCCGCACCCCGACGATCGCCGATCGGCGCGCCCCTCACCCCGGCGGCGTTCTCGGATCGGGTCCAGAGGGCGCCCGCGCCCGAGTCCACGCCTCCCGCAGCGCCGGGCCCCGCGAGCCCGGCGCCGCCGACGGCCGTGACGCAGCACGCCGCGGCCCCAGCGCCCGTCGGGGCACCGGTCCCCGCCCCGCTTCCCGTCGTGCAGCGGGCCCCGGCCGCACCCCAGCCGCCGAGCGCCGCCGACTCCCCCGCTCCGCCGGCCGGCCAGGACCCACCTGCGCTGCCGCCCCGGCCCGCGCCCGTCGTCGCCCTCACCGATCTGCCCCGCGCCACCGCGCCCGCCGTCCAGCGGCGGGCCACGCTTCCGCTCGCCACGACCCGGCCGCTCACGCCGAGTCTGCCGGGCGCCGCGAACGCGCCCGCCCACCCCCGTACCCCTCCCTCCGCCGCGCGGCCCGTCGTCCTCCCGGTCGCGGTCCAGCGTCAGGCCGCTCCCGCGGCCGCCCCCGCGCCCGACGTCCCCGTCGCGGCCCCCGCCCCGCTCCAGCGGACCACCGGCGGCCCCGCCCCGGCAGCGCACGCCCCCCGCGCCACCCCGGTGACCCGGACCGCCGTCCAACGCTCCGCCGAGCTCCCTGGCCCTACCACGGACACCGAATCGCCCGGCCAGCTCGACGAGTTGGCCCGCCGGCTCGTCGCCCCGCTCTCGCGGCTCCTGCGCGCCGAGCTCCGCGCAGACCGTGAGCGGGTGGGCCGGCTCCGCGACCACGGTCGCTGACCGGCGCTCCGCCCACCGCCCGACACCGACTATCCGAGAGACCCGCCACCATGCCCCAGCAGCAGGACCCCGCATCCACCGTCTTCTTCAAGCTCAGCATCGACGGCCAGGACCTCGGCCTGTTCAACAGCTGCGACGGTCTCTCCTCCGAGGTGGAGGTGGAGCAGCGTCGGGAGGGAGGGAACAACGGCTTCGTCTGGCAACTCCCCACCCGCGTCACCTTCTCCACCATCCGCCTCACCCGCCCCCTCACCCCCGATACGGCCAAAGTCGCCGCCTGGGTCTCGTCGCTCGCCACCGGCATCACGCGTCCGACGGCGCAGATCGCGGCGCTGCGCGCCGACGGATCGCTCGTCGCCCAGTGGGGCCTGGTGGAGGTGCTGCCGGTCCGCTGGACGGGCCCGACCCTGGACCCGTCCAGTCCGGCCGTCGCGACCGAGACCCTGGAGATCGCGCACCACGGCTTCACCGACGCGGGAGGCTCCTGAGATGGCACCGTCGTTCGGCGGCCTGATCGCCAGCGGTCTCTCCCGTGCGTCGCTCGCCATCCACCAGCCGCCCACGGACCTTTCGAGCAACTACGGCGGCAAGCTCGGCGAGGTGAAGTTCGAGTTCAACCCGGACCAGCTCCAACTCAGCCGGTCCGCGAGCTGGTTCACCGAGCAGGCCGTGGCGTACGACCGGGGCGCGCCGCCGAAGTTCACCGGCAGCCAGCCGGCCCAGCTCCAGCTGGAGGTCTTCCTCGACCGTTCCGGCGACCCGTCGTCGAACGATGTGAAGCAGCAGGTGGAGCTGTTGCTCTCGTGCTGCGAGGTGACCCAGCAGAGCATCAGCGCGAAGGCGCCGTCGCCGCCGTGGGTGCAGTTCACCTGGGGGGCGTTCTCGACGGTGCAGTTCGTCGCGTACGTCACCTCGGTCTCCGCGACGTACACCCTGTTCAGCCCCAGTGGCATGCCGATCCGGGCCACCTGCTCGCTCGCGCTCACCGAAATCTCCAGCGCGACCAAGAAGCAGAACCCGACCTCGGGCGCGCTCTCGGCCCGCCGGGTGCACCGCACGGTCGCCGGGGACTCCCTCGCCTCCCTCGCCTGGCGGGAGTACGGCGACGCGACGCTCTGGCGTGTCATCGCCGAGGCGAACCGCATCGACGACCCGATGCGGCTGCGGCCCGGCACGGAACTGCTGCTCCCGTCCACCACCGAAACGCCGGAGACCGAGGGCGCCCCATGAGCGAGAAGACCTTCACCACCGTCCTCCACGTGCAGCTCGACGGCACGCCGCTGCCGGACCCGCTCGCGGTCCGCCTGACCGAGGGTTGGGTGGACGCCAGCGTCAACGTCCCGTCCGCCTTCCAGCTGACCTTCGGCGACAAGGACGGCACCCTCACCACGAAGTTCCCGTTCCTCAAGGTCGGCGCGATGGCGGTGCTGTCCCCGTTCACCGACGGGAAGCTCGGCGAGCCCATGCTCACCGGGGAGGTGACCGCCGTCGAGGTGGACACGGCGCCCGGCCACGGCCGGTATCTGATCGTGCGCGGGTACGACCCGGGGCACCGGCTGCTGCGCAGTCGGCGCGTCGAGGGCTATCCGAACATGACGGCATCCGACATCGTCAGGAAGCTCGCCGCGCTCAATCGCATCCCGCTCGGCCGGATCGACGCGACGCCCACCGTGTACGAGCTGGCCACCCAGCCCAACATCACCGACTGGGACTTCCTGTCCCGGCTCGCGCGGGAGAACGACGTCCGTCTCTCGCTGGATCCGGCGGGCCGGCTGGTGTTCGCGGCCCTGCCCCCGGCCTCCTCCGCGCCGGCCGACACGACACCTGCGGCGGTCAGCCCGTACGTCCTGGACTTCGGCAGCAACACCCTCCAGAGCCGGGTGTCCGTCACGGCCGCGGGGCAGGTCGGCACGGTGGACGTGCGGGGCTGGGATCCGCGTACCAAGCAGGCGCTGTCCTCTCCGACGCCGGCCGTCGCGAGCAAGGAGATCGTCTCCGACATCACCCCGGCGCAGTTGTCGGCGCCGTTCGGCCCGGCCGAACTGGCCTCTACGGACACGCCGTTCACCACGCAGTCGGAGGTGACGCGGGCGGCTACGGCGCTCGCCGACGACGTCACCGGGTCGTTCGCGGAGCTGGAGGTCGCGGTCACGGGCAATCCGGCGCTGAAGCCGGGGCAGCCGGTGGCGGTGAAGGGCGCGGGTTTCCCCTTCGAGGGGCGGTACACCGCCACCGGGGTGCGTCATGTCTTCGCTTCGGGGCGGCAGTTCACGACCTGGCTGACCGTGTCCGGTCGGCAGTTCCGTTCGCTGTACGGGACGGCTTCGGGCGGTGGGGAGGCGGCGCCGCCGATGCCGGGCGTCGCGGTCGCGCTTGTCACCAATACGAAGGATCCGCTGTCGCAGGGTCGGGTCAGGCTGCGTTTCCCGTGGCTGTCGGCGACGTACGAGAGCGGTTGGTGCCGGGTCGCCCAGCTGGGCGGTCGCGGGGGTGGCGGGCTCGTCCTGCCGGAGGTGGACGACGAGGTGCTGTGCGCCTTCGACCGGGGGTCGCTCGAGCATCCGTACGTCCTGGCGGGGCTGTACAACGGCGTCGACCGGCACACCCCGGCGACCGACCGGGTGCCGCCCGTCGATCCGACCAGCGGGCGGGTCCAGTGGCGTGCGCTGACCTCGCGCACGGGCCACACGGTGGAGCTGCGGGAGGAGGGCGGCCGGACGCGCGCCTCGCACGGCATCCGGCTGCGCACCGCGAAGGGCGGGCTGAGCGTCGAGCTGAACGAGGCCCGTACGACCTTGACCATCGCCAGCGACGGGACGGTCACGATCACGGGGGCCCGGGGGGTCACGGTCGAGTCGGGGACCGATCTGACGCTCTCCGCGAAAGGCCGGATCAAGCTCGACGCGGGGCTCGGCGTGGACATCAAGGCCGGGGTGAAGTTCAAGGTCTCGGCGCTGACGCAGGCCGTGGTCAACGCGCCGATGTTCGTGACGTCGACCGTCCCGATGCCGAACCCCGTCGCGGCGAACCTGCCGTTCTGACGGTCGGTCATCCGGTCCGGAGGAGGACTTTTCTTGAGTGAGCATTTCGTCGGCGCCGGGTGGGCCTTCCCGCTGCGGACCGGCCCGAGCGGTTCCATCGCTCTCGTCCGGCGCGACCGGGAGATCGAGGAGTCGATGCGGCTTGTGCTCGCCACGGCTCCGGGCGAGCGGCCGATGCGGCCCGAATTCGGCTGCGCTGTGCACGAGTTGGTGTTCGCCCCGGTCAACGACGCGACGATGGGCCGGGTCCGGTACGAGGTGTTGTCCTCGCTCGACCGCTGGGAGCCGCGCATCGACGTGGAGGAGGTGACGGTCTCGCCCGCGCCCGGTGAGCCGACCACGCTGTACATCGACGTCCGCTACCGGGTGCGCGGTGCCAACAATCCGCGCAACCTCGTCTTCCCCTTCTACGTCATCCCCTCCGAGGACTGAAAGAGCCGCCATGGCCCTGCCCGCACCCCATCTCGACGACCGGCGCTTCCAGCAGTTCGTCGACGACGCCAAGCGCTACATCCAGCAGGCGTGCCCCGAGTGGTCCGACCACAACGTCTCCGATCCGGGCGTCACCCTGGTCGAGGCGGTCGCGCACATGGCGGACCAGCTCGTCTACCGCCTCAACCGGGTCCCGGAGAAGAACCATCTGGCTTTCCTCGACCTGCTCGGCGTGACCCTGTTCCCGCCCGCCGCCGCCCGGGCCGAGATCACCTTCCGGCTGTCCGCGCCGCAGCCGGAGCCGGTGGTGCTGCCCACCGGGACGGAGGTGTCCACCGGGCGTACGGAGACGGAGGAGGCGGTGGTGTTCGCGACCACCGCCGATCTGTCCGTCGTGCCCTGCACGTTGACGCACCTCGTCCGCCAGGAGGCCGGGGGCACGCCGGAGGACCGTTCCCAGGATCTGCTCGGCGGCGAGGACGTACCGGCCTTCTCGCCGTCGCCGCGCGTCGGTGATCTGCTGCTGTTCGGTCTCTCCGCCGCCGTGCCGGACTGTCTGCTCGTCCTCGACCTCGACAGCCGGGTGGACGGCGTCGGCGTGGACCCGCGCCGGCCGCCGCTGGTGTGGGAGGCGTGGACGGCGGCCGAGGGCTGGGTGGCGTGCGAGGTCGACGAGGACAGCACGGGCGGGCTGAACCGGCCGGGTGAGGTGGTGCTGCACCTGCCGTCCGGGCACGCGGTGTCGCGGCTCGGCGGGCATGAGGCGGGCTGGGTGCGGTGCCGGGTCGTGGAGCCCGCCGAGGGCCTGCCGTCGTACAGCGAGTCGCCGACGGTACGGGCCGCGGGTGCGTTCACCATCGGCGGCACGGTCCGCGCGGCGCACGCCGAGACGGTGCGCGACGAATCGCTCGGCGAGTCCGAGGGTGTGGCCGGGCAGCGGATGCGGCTCGCGCACGCGCCGGTCGTGGACCGTCCGCCGCTTCTGCTCCAGGTCGCCGAGCGGGCGGACGGCGGCGCGGACGAGGAGGACGAGGCCGGCTGGCAGGAGTGGAGCGTCGTCCGTGACTTCGCCTCGTCACGCCCCGGGGACCGGCATGTCACCCTGGACGCGACCACCGGCGAGATCGCCTTCGGGCCGTGCGTGCGCCAACCGGACGGCACCCTACGGCAGTTCGGGGCGGTGCCGCCGAAGGGCGCGGCGATCCGCGCGGTGCGGTACGGCACGGGAGGCGGCCGGGCGGGCAATGTGGCCCGCTCCACGATCACCGTGCTGCGCAGTTCCATCCCGTACATCGCGCGGGTGGAGAACCGTGAGGCGGCGCGGGGTGGAGTGGACGGCGAGACCGTCGAGGAGGCGAAGTCCCGGGCGCCCATCAGCCTGCGGGCTCAGGAGCGGGCGGTCACCGCCCGGGACTACGAGGAGCTGGCGCACCGGGCGGCGCCCGAGGCGGCGAGGATCTCCTGTCTCGCGGCGGACGCGGCCGAGGCGGGCGAGAACGCGGTGCGGGTCCTGGTGGTGCCGCAGGCGGTGCCGGACCGGGGCGGGCGGCTGCGGTTCGAGCAGCTCGTCCCGGGCGAGGAGCTGCTGTCGCGGGTGACCGGCTTCCTCGACGAGCGGCGTCCCCTGGGCACCCGGCTGGCGGTCGGGCCGCCGTTCTACCAGGGGGTGACGGTGGTGGCGACGCTGCACTCGTTCCGGGCGGCCGAGGCGGAGCGCGTGCGTGCCGAGGCGCTCGACACGCTGTACGCGTACCTGGATCCGCTGACGGGCGGGGCGCACGGCGAGGGGTGGCCGTTCGGGCGTCCGCTGCGGGCCGGGGAGGTCTTCGCGGCGCTCCAGCGGGTGCCGGGGGTGGAGCTGGTGGACGAGGTGCTGCTGCATCCGGCGGACCCGCTGACCGGGCGCAGGGGTGACACGACGGACCGGATCGAGCTGGCGCCGTCGGCGCTGCTCTTCCCGTTCGACCACCGTGTCCGTGTGATCGAGGCGCGGTGAGCGGGTCCGCGCGGGGTACGGTTCCGGGGCTCGCGTCGCCGTACCCGCTGGGGGCGGCGCTGCCCGCCGTGTACGCGGAGGACGACTTCGGGCAGCGGTTCGTGTCCGGTCTCGACGTCGTCCTCGCGCCTCTCTTCAACGTCCTGGACTCGCTGGAGGCGTACTTCTCACCCGCGCTGGCCCCGGCCGACTTCGTGGACTACCTCGCGACCTGGGTCGGGGCGGAGCTGGACGGCGGCGAGCCGCTGCCGCTGCGCCGGCACGCGGTCGCCTCCGCCGTGGCGCTGCACCGGGTCCGCGGCACGCGGCAGGGCCTCGCGGCGGCGGTCCGGCTGGCGTTCGGGGTCCCCCCGGAGATCACCGAGAGCGGGGGTGCGAGCTGGTCCGCCGGTCCGCTCGGCCCGTTCCCGGGGACGCCGGTGGCCGGGCTGCGTGTCGTTCTCCGGGTCGCCGACCCGGCCGCCGTCGATCCGCACCGACTGCGGGCGGTCGTGGCCGCGGCCCGTCCCGCGCACCTGCCGTTCACGGTGTCGGTGACCACTTCTCGTACATCCGAAGGAGCTTGACCCTGATGAGTGACGTGTCCCAGTCCCGTCCCTGCCCGGACTGCGCGAGCCCGGTGCGTACGTCGGGCCAGTCGTTCTGCGACAGTTGCGGAGCGTTCCTGCGCTGGGACGCCCCGGCCGGCGGGACCTCGTCCGATGCCGGCGCGGCGGCCCCGGAGGCTCCGGTCGGCGGGGCGCACGACGGTGCGGCGGCTGCTTCCGGGCCGCGGCCGGAGCCGTCCCCTTCCCCCTCACCGTCCCCGTCCCCGTCCCCGGAAGCTGCACCGGCATCGGCATCGGCCGACGCCGGTGCGGCCGACGGCCCGGCCTCCGTCGATCCCGAGGAGGTGACCGCGCCGCTGCCCGCCGTGGACCCGTCCGCAGAGGGGCCCGCGCCCGCCGCGCCACCGGCGGACGGGCCTTCGGACACGCTCGTACGCTCCCTTCTCGTCCCGGTGCCGGGGAACCGGCCCGGGGAGCCGGCCGTCGCCGCGCCCGTGCTGCCCGCGCGGCCGGAGGCGGCGCGTCCGACGGTCCGGGCGGCCGAGGCGCCGACGCCCGTCCAGGGCGGCACCCCGTGCCCGGCCTGCTCGCTCGCCAACACCCCGGGCCGTCGCTTCTGCCGCTTCTGCGCGACCCCGATGGTCCCCGAGCAGCTCTCCACGGCCGAGGGCCCGTACGCGGGCCGGCGTCCCGGCCTGCACCGCGACCGGAGCCGCTGGATCGTGCGGGCCCTGATCGCCGCGGGGGTCGTGGCCGTGGTGGTCGGCGGTGTCGTCGGCGGTCCTCCCGCCGTCCGCGCGGTCCAGGACCACTTCGCCACCCGGGTCCCGGTGCACCCGGTCGCCTGGGCGGCCTCCCACTCGGCGCCGAAGCAGGAACCGAAGCTGGTGGGCGACGGCTACTCCAACACCTGGTGGGGCACGGGGTACGCGGGTGACTCGGCCGGACAGTACCTGGAGGCCCGTTTCGCCGAGCCGACCGATCTGCTGAGCGTCCTGATCACCCCCGGCAGTTCGAAGAACACCACCCAGGCGGACGGTCAGGCGACGCCGCGCACCTTCGACCTCGTGGTCAGGGACTCCTCGGGCGAGACGCGGGTCTCGCAGCACCGCATCAACGACGGCGGCACCCAGCGGGTCGACGTGCGGGTGCGGGACGCGCTGTCGGTGCAGCTGGTGCTGCGGACGGCGTGGCGGGCGGACCCGCGCAAGCAGGTGGCCGTCGCGGAGCTGGAGTTCTTCGGCCGATCGGTCAACTGACGCCCGTCGTCCCCGTGGTCCGGCCGGGCCGGTGTTCCTCCCCGGCCCGGCCGGACCGCTCGCAGCCGGTGACGACACCGCTGACCGTCGCCTCGGGGCCGTGCCTCATGCCTTCCACTCCCGAAGGGTTGACGGCCTCAAGTGCGCCCCATAACTTCACTACTTGATAAAAGGCTTGCTGTTGTAGTCCGTCGCGAGACGGAACGGCGAAAGGGTTGTCAGGTGCATAACACACTCAGGCGTGGGCTCGCGTACCTCCGAGGAGGGGGGCCGGAGCGACGGGGAGGAAGCACCCGGACCCGCCGCCTCCGACCCCTCACCGCGCTCACCGCCGGCGCCCTCGTAGCCGGCAGCCTCGTCCTGACGGGGCCCGGCACCGCGCAGGCCGCAGGGGAGCGGGTCGACGTCTGGCTCACCACCACCTCCGACTCCGGCGGCCGTACCGTCACCCGCGGTCTCGCCCCGCAGGCGCCCCTCGCGTTCGGCCCGGCCGGCGGGACCGCGAGCCACACGATCACCGTCGACGAGAGCACCACCTACCAGCAGTTCGAGGGCGGCGGCGCGTCGATCACCGACACGACCGCCCATCTGCTGCGCGGAGGCGCCGTCAGCGCCGCCACCCGCGACGAGGTGATGCGCAAGCTGTTCTCGCCGACCGACGGCATCGGACTGTCCTTCGTCCGCAACCCCATCGGCGCCTCGGACCTCTCCCGCCCGGGACACGTCTCGCTCGACGACACCTGCTGCGACCTGAACGACTTCGGGTCCAACGGCTACGACACGAACGTCCGGCTGCTGACCGCCCAGGCCAAGCAGCTCAACCCGGCGCTCCGGGTCAAGGGCGTGCCGTGGAGCGCCCCCGGCTGGATGAAAGACAACGGCCGGATGGACCAGATGGGCTGGCTCAAGGCGGAGTACTACCCGCTGTACGCCCAGTACCTGGTCAGGTACGTGCAGAGCTACCAGGCCGCCGGGGTGAAGGTCGACTACCTCTCCGTGCAGAACGAGCCGAACTGCTGCCAGGCCGGCAACCCCACCGCCATGAACTACCCGGGCATGAGCTGGAACCCGGCCGGGCTCGTCGAGTTCACCAAGAACCACGTCTACCCAGCCTTCCGGGCCGCGGGCATCACCACCAAGGTCCTCGTGCACGACTGGAACTACGGCGACTACGCCTCCTTCGGCGCCGGCATCCTGGGCGACGCGGGCGTGCGCAACGATCCCCTGTTCGGCGGCATCGCCTGGCACGGCTACTTCGGCGACCCGGCCGTCGGCACCCAGGTCCACGACCAGTACCCGTCGGTGAAGCAGTTCAGCACCGAGCACTCGGGCGGCACCTGGATCGGCAACCAGCACAACGAGGACCTGAACGACATCGTCGGCTACGCCCGCAACTGGAGCGGAAGCCTGGTCAAGTGGAGCCTCGGGCTCAACCAGAACATGGGCCCGCACAACGGCGGCTGCGGCACCTGCACCGGTCTCATCACCGTGCAGGAGGGCGGCGCCCGCGCCGGGCAGGTCGACTACACGGTCGAGTACTACACGACGGGTCACCTGACCAAGTTCGTCAGGCCCGGCGCGTACCGCATCGCCTCCACCGCCAACAGCACCGTCCAGAACGTGGCCTGGCGCAACTCCGACGGCTCCAAGGCGCTGATCGCCCACAACGGCGGTACGTCCGCCCAGTCCGTCCGGGTGAACTGGGGCAACCAGTCCTTCACGTACACCCTGCCCGCCCGTACCACCGCGACCTTCACCTGGTCGGGGACGGCCGGCGGCGGGACCGGCTCCGGCCCGCTGACCGGTCTGGCCGGGAAGTGCCTGGACGTGGCCGGCGGCGCCACCGCCGACGGCACGCCCGTCCAGCTGTACGGCTGCAACGGCACCACGGCGCAGCGCTGGACGCTCGCCGCCGACGGCAGCGCCCGGGCCCTCGGCAAGTGCCTCGACGTCACCGGCGGTTCGACGGCCGACGGCGCCCAGGTCCAGTTGTACAACTGCAACGGAACCGCAGCACAGCGCTGGACCTACGACGCCGGCACGCACGACCTCGTCAACACGGGCGCGAACAAGTGCCTGGACATCACCGGCAACTCCTCCGCCGACGGGACCCGGGCGCAGATCTGGGCCTGCACCGGCGGGGCCAACCAGAAGTGGACCCACAACCCGGCCTGAGCCACCCGGCCTGAGCCACCCGCCCCTCTCCGCCCGCCCCACCGACCCTCACACCCGCCCCTCTCCGTCCACC
The DNA here is from genome assembly GCF_040295605.1 of Streptomyces sp. NPDC002773. NCBI lineage: Bacteria > Bacillati > Actinomycetota > Actinomycetes > Kitasatosporales > Streptomycetaceae > Streptomyces > Streptomyces sp. NPDC002773. Next base: position 33,338 of record NZ_JBEOVO010000030.1, on the reverse strand, counting down.
CCCCAGGCCTCCGCCTGTCCAAGGAGCCCGCATGCCATCCGCACGTCCCCGGAGGACGGTGAGCGCGGCGGTGGTCGCCGCGACCGCCGTACTCACCGGTCTGCTCACCGGCAGCCTGCCGAGTGCCGCCGCCCAGGAACCCGCTCCCCGAGCCGTCGACCGGTTCGAGGGCGAGGTGCCGTTCGCCGCGCCACCCGCGGAAGGCCTCTTCACCTGGGGCAACGCCACCGAGTCCCACCCGAAGCTCGAACTGCGGGAGCGCGCCGACGCGCCCGAGGGCGGCAAGGTCCTCGAAGGCCGCTACGACATCAGCGGCTGGGGCGGCTTCACCCATGACTTCGCCTTCGACCGGCCGGCCCACGACTGGACCGCGTACAAGGGCATCCGGCTGTGGTGGTACGGCCAGAACACCGCGCCGCTGCCGCCCGGCTCGGGCAAGCGGATCGCCCTGGAGATCAAGGACGGCGGCGCGAACGGCGAGGCGTCCGAGCTGTGGACGACGTCCTTCACCGACGACTGGGAGGGCTGGCACCTCGTCGAGATCCCGTTCTCCGAGTTCACGTACCGGACCGACTACCAGCCGGTCGGCGGCATCGACCAGGTCCTCGGGCTCGACCGGATGTGGGGGTACGCCGTCACGCTGCCGACCGGCGGGCCCGGGGCGTTCGCCCTCGACGGCGTGGAGCTGTACGGCACGGCGGAACCGGCCCTCACCACCAAGGTGGTCACGAAGTCCGTCGTGCACCCGGTCGACGAGGGCGGCAGTGCCCGGGTCGACGTCTCGGTGGCCACCACGGGCTCCGGGCCGGTCGGTGAGCCCGTCACCGTCACGTACGAGACGGAGGGCGGCGGCAGCGCCGAGCCGGGGAAGGACTACCGGCCCGTCACGGGCAGCGTCGTCTTTCCCGCCGGGACGCCGTCCGGTACGACCCGCTCGATCACCGTGCCGACGCTGAGGGACGGCGCCGCCGAGTCCGCCGAGGCGGTGCCGCTCCGGCTGACCGTCGAGGGCGCGAAGGCTCCCGCGGAGACCCCGCTGGTCGTGGTGAACGCGCACGGTCTGCCGTACCTCGACGAGAAGCTGCCGGTACGGAAGCGGGTCGCCGACCTGCTCTCCCGGATGTCCCTCGCGGAGAAGGCCGGCCAGATGACGCAGGCCGAGCGCAACGCGCTGCGCGCGCCGGGCGACATCGCCGGCTACGCCCTGGGGTCCCTGCTCTCCGGCGGCGGCTCGGTCCCGACCCCCAACACGCCCGAGGGCTGGGCCTCGATGGTCGACGCGTACCAGCTGCGCGCGCAGGCGACCCGCTTCCAGATCCCGCTGATCTACGGCGTGGACGCGGTGCACGGCCACAACAACGTCATCGGCGCGACGATCATGCCGCACAACATCGGCATCGGCGCGGGCCGCGATCCGGAGTCGGCCGCGAGGACCGGCGCCGTGACCGCGAAGGAGGTCCGGGCCACCGGCGTCCCCTGGGACTTCGCCCCCTGCGTGTGCGTGACCCGCGACGAACGCTGGGGCCGTTCCTACGAGGCCTTCGGTGAGGACCCGGCGCTCGTCACCGCCATGGAGACGGTCATCAACGGCATGCAGGGCGCCCGCAACGGCAAGGACCTCGACCGGAACGACAAGGTCCTCACCAGCGCGAAGCACTTCGTCGGCGACGGTGGCACCGCGTTCGGCTCCTCGACCACCGGTTCGTACACGATCGACCAGGGCGTCACGAAGGTCACCCGCGCGGAGCTGGAGGCGGTGCACCTCGCCCCGTTCGCCGAGGCGGTGAAGCGCGGCGCCGGCACGGTCATGCCCTCGTACTCCTCGCTCGACGTCCTGGGGGACGGCCAGGGGCCCGTGAAGATGCACGCGAACGCCGAGATGATCAACGGGGTCCTCAAGGACCGCATGGGCTTCGAGGGCTTCGTCATCAGCGACTGGCAGGCCATCGACCAGATCCCCGGTGACTACCCCAGCGACGTGCGGACCTCGGTGAACGCCGGGCTCGACATGATCATGGTGCCGACGAACTACCAGGAGTTCACCCGGACCCTCACCGCCGAGGTGGAGTCCGAGCGGATCGCGACCGCGCGGATCGACGACGCCGTGGCCCGCATCCTCACCCAGAAGTTCCGCCTCGGCCTGTTCGAGAAGCCGTACGCGGACCGGACGCACCTGCCGTCGATCGGATCGCCCGAGCACCGCGCGGTGGCGCGCGAGGCCGTGGCGAAGTCGCAGGTGCTCCTGAAGAACGAGGGCGCGGTACTGCCGCTGAAGCCGTCGCAGAAGGTGTACGTGGCCGGGTCGAACGCCGACGACCTCGGCAACCAGGCCGGAGGCTGGACCATCAGCTGGCAGGGCTCCTCCGGGCGTACGACCACGGGCACCACCATCCTCGAAGGGATGCGCAAGGCCGCGCCGGACGCCGATATCGCCTGGTCGAAGGACGCCTCCGCGCCGACCGACGGCTACGACGCCGGCGTCGTGGTGGTCGGCGAGACCCCGTACGCGGAGGGGTTCGGTGACGTCGGCAACGGCAACGACCTCGAACTGACCCCCGCCGACAAGGCGGCGGTCGACAAGGTCTGCGCGGCGATGCCGTGCGCGGTCCTGGTCGTGTCCGGTCGGCCGCAGCTCATCGGGGACCGGCTGCCGGCGATCGACGCGCTCGTCGCGTCCTGGCTGCCCGGCACGGAGGGCGACGGCGTCGCCGACGTCCTCTACGGCAGGCGGCCCTTCACCGGACAGCTGCCGGTGACGTGGCCGAAGTCGGAGGCGCAGCTGCCGATCAACGTGGGTGACAGCCGCTACGACCCGCAATACCCGTACGGCTGGGGGCTGACGACGCTCGCCCCGACCCCGTCCGGAGGGGAGCCCTCGCTACGGGGCATCGGCATCGCCGCCAAGGCGCTCCAGGCGGTCGGCCGGGGCAACTCCCCCGAGGGCCGGAAGCTCGTCGCGGCGGCGCGGCTCATCGTGCAGAAGAAGATCGGCCAGCACATCGCGGAAGCCGAGGCGAAGCCCTTCGCCGAGGCGGACCATCTGCTGCTCACGGGTGACCTGGCGGGAGCGGTGGCCAAGCTGACGGAGGCGTACCGGGCAGCGGGCTGACGGAACGCACGCGGCCCAGAGGCGTTCCCCCCCTCTGGGAGGGGGCGCCTCGGGGCCGCTCGTGCGTCGTGAGGGTACGTCAGCCGGTGGCACCGGGGATCTGGAGCGCCTTGGAGTTGCGGTCCCAGCCGGACCACAGGTCGCTGTCGACGCAGGGCGGTGTCGACCCGCGGGTCGACGGCGGCGTTGACGGCGGCCGCGCCGCCCTGCGAATGGCCCGCGGACGCGATGTGGTCGAGGTCCACCTTGCCGTGGAACGGGCTGGAGCCGTCGGCGTCGCGGTGCTCCAGGACGTCGATCCCCGCGCGCATGCTGAGGGCGAAGTTCGACGTGGGCGTGTTGGCGGCGACGACGATGAAGCCGTGGCTCACCCAGTGCCGGAGCAGCGAGCTGTAGAACCCGGGCACCGCGCCCGTACCGTTGCCCCAGATAACCACCGGGTGCCGCTCGCCCGACCGCCCCATGACCCGCGGGTGGTAGAAGGTGTGCACCGCCTCGATGTCGACGCTCACCTCGTACGGGCCCGGCCGGCCCCAGTCGGTGCCGACGGACGGCACGCCGCCCGCGGTCTCCCCGTCGGCGGCCGCGCCGGCAGTGCCCGGCGCGGTGCACACAGCCGTCAGAGCGGCGAGCAGAAGACCGCAGAACACGCGGCTCGTGCGTGTCTGTCCGCAGGAGCCCAGACCTTCCGGGGTCGCCTTGGGCAACTGCCCAGCACGCACGCCGCCCCCGCCGAATCCGTGGTTCGGCGAGGGCGGCGGCGGTGGTGGCGTCCGGGGTCAGCGGGCCAGCAGCTGGAGCGAGTCGATGACGCGGTTCGAGAAGCCCCACTCGTTGTCGTACCAGGCGACGACCTTGATGTGGCGGCCCTCGACGCGGGTGAGCTCCGAGTCGAAGATCGACGAAGCCGGGTTGCCCGTGATGTCGGCGGAGACCAGGGCGTCCTCCGAGTACTCGAGGACACCGGCGAGGGGGCCCTCCGCCGCGGCACGGTACGCCGCGAGGACGTCCTCGCGGGTCACATCGCGGGCGACGGTGGTGTTGAGCTCGACGATCGAGCCGACCGGGACCGGGACGCGGATCGAGTCGCCCGACAGCTTGCCGTCGAGGTTCGGCAGCACGTGGCCGATCGCCTTGGCGGCGCCCGTGGAGGTCGGCACGATGTTGACGCCGGCGGCGCGGGCACGGCGCGGGTCGCGGTGCGGGCCGTCCTGCAGGTTCTGCTCCTGCGTGTAGGCGTGGACCGTCGTCATGAAGCCGTGCTCGATGCCGGCCAGGTCGTCGAGGACCTTGGCGAGGGGCGCGAGCGCGTTCGTCGTGCACGAGGCGTTCGAGACGATCGTGTGCAGGTCCGGGTCGTACGCGTCGGTGTTGACGCCGTACGCGAGCGTGACATCGGCACCGTCGGCGGGCGCGCTGACGAGCACGCGCTTGGCACCGGCGTCGATGTGGGCGCGGGCGGCCTTCGCCGACGTGAAGCGGCCGGTCGCCTCAAGGACGATCTCGACGCCCAGCTCGGCCCACGGCAGCTGCGCCGGCTCGCGCTCGGCGAGCACCTTGATGCGGTGGCCGTCGACGACGAGGGTGTCGCCCTCGACGCTCACCGGGCGGCCGAGGCGGCCCGAGGTCGAGTCGAAGGCGAGCAGTCGCGCGAGGGCCTTCGGCTCCGTCAGGTCGTTGACGGCCACGACCTCGAGGTCGGTGTCACGCTCGAGCAGTGCGCGGAGCACGTTGCGTCCGATGCGGCCGAATCCGTTGATGGCGATGCGAGTCATGAATGGTGTCCCTTCAACTTCTGCGTCGCCACCAGGTTCGCTCGGAGGACCCCGCTTCGACAGAGGCGGGATCGCCACGGTCCGCAAGGATCACGCCAAGGACGCGGAGATCCGCTACTCACCCTTGGTGAAGGTCCGCCGGTACTCGCTCGGTGTGGTGCCGAGGATGCGCTGGAAGTGCAGTCGCAGATTCGCGCCGGTGCCGAGCCCGACGTCGGCGGCGATCTGCTCGACGCTCCGCTCCGAGCGCTCCAGGAGTTCCCGGGCGAGGTCGACCCGGGCGCGCATCACCCACTGCATGGGGGTGTAGCCGGTGTCCTCCACGAAGCGGCGCGAGAACGTACGCGGGGAGACGGCCGCGTGGTGGGCCAGCGCGTCGAGGGTGAGCGGCTCGCCGAGCCGGTGCAGCGCCCACTCGCGGGTCGCGGCGAACCGTTCGCCGAGCGGCTCGGGCAGGCTGCGCGGCACGTACTGGGCCTGGCCGCCGCTGCGGTACGGGGCGGCGACCAGGCGTCGAGCGGCGTGGTTCGCGGCGGCCACGCCGAGGTCGCCGCGCAGGATGTGCAGGCACAGGTCGATGCCCGAGGCGGCGCCGGCCGAGGTGAGCACACTGCCCTCGTCGACGAAGAGGACGTTCTCGTCGACCCGTACGAGGGGGCGTTTCGCCGCGAGCGCCTGGGTGTAGTGCCAGTGGGTGGTGGCGCGCTTGCCGTCGAGGAGGCCCGTCGCGGCGAGCGCGAAGGCGCCGGTGGAGATGGCCGCGAGGCGCGCGCCCCGGTCGTGCGCCGCGATCAGGGCTTCCACGACGGCCGGCGGCGGGTCCTCGCGGTCGGGGAAGCGGTAGCCGGGGACGAAGACGATGTCGGCCCACGCGAGGGTGTCGAGGCCGTGGGCGACGGCGTAGGAGAGTCCGTCGCCCCCGGTGACCGGGCCGGGTTCCGCGCCGCAGACCCGTACCTCGTACGGCATGCTCGCGCGGGTCGTGAAGACCTGCGCGGGGATGCCGACGTCGAGCGGCTTCGCCCCTTCGAGTACGAGGACGGCGACGCGGTGGAGGCGAAGGGCAGGTGGCACGGGTCGAGCGTACGCGGCGGGGAGCGCCGGTCCGGCCGTCTGACTGTCGGGCCGTCTGACTGTCGGGCCGTCTGGTCATACGGTCACTTCGTCATGAGGTCACGTCCTCACCTCGTCACCGTCCATTTCTGGTTCGCCGCGCCGGTGCAGGTCCAGATCTGGAGCCGGGTGCCGTTGGCGGAGCTGTTGCCGGTGGCGTCCAGGCACTTGCCGGACTGCGGGTTGACGAGGTCCCTGGCGGTGTTGGCGGTCCAGCGCTGGGCGGCGGTGCCGTTGCAGTCCCACAGCTGGACGGGTGTGCCGTCCGCGGTGCCGCCGGAGGCGACGTCGAGGCACTTGCCGAGCGCCCGTACGGTTCCGTCCGCCGCCGCGGTCCACTGCTGGGCGCCGGTGCCGTTGCAGTCGTAGAGCTGGACGGGGGTGCCGTTGGCGCTGTTCGCTCCGGCCACGTCGACGCACTTGCCGCCGATCCCGGTGATCGGTCCGGCGGTGCCGGGGCTGTCGGCGGTGGTGACGCGGACGTGGTCGACGACGAGTTGCTGCGGGAAGGCGGTGGAGCCGTCCGGGTCGCCGGGCCAGTAGCCGCCGACCGCGAGGTTGAGGACGAGGAAGAACGGCTTGTCGAAGACCCAGGTCCGGCCGCCCAGATCGGCGGGCGTACGGGTCTGGTAGACGTTGCCGTCCACGGACCAGGTGATCCGGCCGGGCGACCAGTCGATGGCGAAGGTGTGGAAGGCGTCGGCGAAGGCCTGACCGCCGGGCAGGGTGTATCCGGCGCCGATGCCGCCGGAGCCGGAGTAGCCGGGGCCGTGCAGGGTGCCGTGCACGGTGGCCGGTTCGAAGCCGACGTTCTCCATGATGTCGATCTCGCCGGAGGCGGGCCAGCCGACCTGGCCGAGGTCGTCGCCGAGCATCCAGAACGCGGGCCACATGCCCTGGCCGCGCGGCACCTTCATCCGGGCCTCGACGTGGCCGTACCGGGTGGTGAACTTCCCGGCGGTGTTGAGCCGGGCCGAGGTGTACTCGCACCGGCCGTACCAGCACTGGTAGTTGCCGGGGTTCTCCTTGCGGGCGGTGATCACGAGGTGGCCCTGGCCGTCGAGCGCCGCGTTACTGCTGCCTGCCGTGTAGTACTGCCGTTCGTGGTTGTTGACGTTGTCGCCGGTCTCGATCTGCCACCGCGAGCCGTTCACGGGGAGTCCGGCGGCGCCGTCGAAGTCGTCGGAGAAGGTGACGGCGGCGGCGGCTGGGGGGGCCGGAGGCTGGAGCGCGGCGGCGGGGCTGGTGGGGCTGAGGCCGAGCGCGGCGGCGGCCACGGCGAGCGCGAGCGCCGTGACGGCGGTGAACAGCGGCCGCCGTGGGGAGCGGGAGGAGGGCATGACTCTCTCTTCCGTGGATGTGGGGGGGACAAAAGGTGATGTCATGGGCATGACATGAACAGATTCACTTCGTCACCCCATGATTTAAGGAGTGAAGTAAGAGGGCGTCAAGAGCTGCGGTCCGCCCTCCCCTTCTTCTCAGCCGGCGTTGCCGGCGTGGGTGAGCGTCTCCCAGGCGACGAAGAGGTTGTCGGTGCCCGCCGGGCGCCTGGACTCGGTGAGGTTCTGCGTGTTGGTCATCGCGTACCCCATGCGGTGGTGCAGCGCGTTGAAGCCCACTTCGGTGACGGGCCCGAGGTGGTCCTTGAGCAACCCGCCGCAGAGCCAGCTCGGGACCGGCTGACCCAGCTCGTACTTGGCGTGGAGTCCGAGGGCGTGGCGCAGCCGGTCGGCGACCTCGGGGTAGAGGTCCTGGCCCTGGATGCGGCTCGTCTCGGCGATGTGCGCGATGGCGGCGAGCCCGTAGCCGGTGTGGGTGAGGTCGCGGCAGGTCTCCTGGGTGAGACCGTCGACGAAGGTGGTCTGCCCCTGCCAGTACCGGACGATCTCGTCGCGCGTGTCGAGGCCGCTGCCCGGCGCGACCTTCGGCAGGGCGCCGTCGCTCGCGAGGTAGATGTACGCGGGGACGCGGCCGCGGAACTTGGCCACGGCCTTGTCGTAGGCGGCTCGGTCCTCGAGGAAGACGGCGATGCCGATCGCGGCCTCCGTCATGCTGAGTTCCCAGTTGCCGTTGGAGTGGGAGCCGTTCGCGACCTCGGGGAGGTAGACCGTGCGCAGCATGGTCTTGAAGCGGTCGACGCGCGCCTGGGGCCAGCCGGTGTACGTGTAGCGGATGATCTCGGCGGCGCGCGGCCAGGAGGATCCGGCCCAGCCCGTCTGCAAGGGCGCGTTGGAGTTGGTGTGGTCCGTGATCACACCGGACCAGGCGTCCATGATCTCGATCGCCTTCTGGGCGTAGCGGCCGTCCCGGGTGACGTACCAGGCGAGGGAGAGCGTGTACGCGGCGATGGCGTCCTCGCGTTCGTCGGTGCAGCCGTTGTTCGGGTTCGAGTACGAGCCGCACTCCACGACCGAGCGGGGCTTGGGAACCCGGGACAGCGAGGCGTACTTGCTCGCCATCATCCGGTCGAAGGCCGCCTTCCAGGGCTGCGCCCCGGCGTTGACCTGCTGGCGGGTGAAGTCGAGCTGCCCCCGCGAGACGAGCACACCGGGGTGGACGAACGTGGTGGGGGCCGCTTCGGCGCGGCCGCCTCCGGGGCCGGCGATCAGTGCGGCGAGGAGAGCGGCGGCGAGCAGGGGGACGGCGAGCAGCGCGCTCCTTCCGGTGCGGTTCGTAGCGGAGCCATCGCGCCATCTGGACATGGGGTTGCCCTCTCTTCAGATATGTGAACAGCCGACAGCTGTCGAGGCCGGAACCTAAAGGTCTGAACCAGAGTCGTCAAGGGGTCCGAACCGGTGCCGGATGAACGGTTCGGCCGACTCGCGTCCGGCCCGCGGTCCCGCACGCCGTACGATTTCCCCCGTTGTCAACCACACCGCCCGAAGGAGATTCCCCATGGCCCAGGTCACGCTGAAGGGCAACCCGGTACAGGTCAACGGCACCCTGCCCGCCCCGGGCAGCCAGGCTCCTGACTTCGCACTCGTCGCCGAGGGCCTCGCGGACGCCTCGCTCAAGGACTACGCCGGTCTGCGCAAGGTCCTCAACATCTTCCCGAGCGTCGACACCCCGACGTGCGCGTCCTCCGTCCGCGCGTTCAACGAGAGGGCTGCCGAGGTGGAGAACACGGTGGTGCTCTGCATCTCCGCCGACCTGCCCTTCGCCCAGGCCCGCTTCTGCGGCGCCGAGGGCCTCGAGAACGTCAAGAGCCTCTCGACGCTCCGCGGCCGCGAGTTCCACACCAACTACGGCGTGGAGATCGCGGACGGCCCGCTGGCCGGCCTGACCGCCCGTGCCGTCGTCGTCCTCGACGAGAACGACAAGGTGCTGCACGCCGAGCTCGTGAACGAGATCGCCCACGAGCCCGCCTACGACGCCGCGCTCGCCGTCCTGAAGTAGGCGCCGGGCCACGACGCACGCGAGGAAGCCCCTCCACCGTGTCGGTGGAGGGGCTTCCTCGCGTCCGTACCCGGGGGCGCGTCTCAGCGGCGGGAGGCCGAGAAGGCCTCCCCCGCGAGGACGAGAAGCGCCTTCGCGCGCGAGGGCTTCGACGCGGTGGCGAGCAGTCCGGGGCCGCTGCGCAGCACGGCCTGGAGGCGCAGGTCCTGAACCCGGATCAGGGCGCGTACGAAGGGCCGCACGGCACGGTCGACGACGGTCTCCAGTTCTCGGGAGGCCGTCAGGCAGTTCCGGGCCTTCTCCGCCTGCTCCAGGAGAAGACGTCCGAGCGCTCCGGTGTCGCACTCCCCCGCCGCCAGGCACTTCAGGTCGAGGCCGTGCGCGGCCAGCGCGTCGAGCGGAATGCCGATCCGACCGGTGGCCAGGTCCTCGCCCAGGTCCTCCAGCCAGTCGAGTCGCTGCATCGCCTCGATCAGCAGCCGGCAGCACCGCAGGAACTCCGGTTCGTTCGCCGGTGACCTCGGCAGCAGACCCGCGGTCAGCATGAAGGCCGGCATCGCGTAGTCGTCGACGTAGGCGCGCACGTCGGTGTCGGCGGCGAAGCCCTCCCAGCGGACCTCCGCCCGCGCCCCGGTGAGGAACTCCTCCACATGCGTACGGAGTGAGGGATGCCGCTCAGTGCTGCGGCACAGGGCCCGCAGCACGGCGTCCTCCGACGTGCCCGCCGCGAGAGCCCGTCGGGTCCGTCCCTGCCACTGCTCCAGGGCGGTCGTGCGCCAGGCCGCGTCGCCCTGGTCGATCCGGTCGTCGGTGACGTGCATGAAGGCCACGGCCGCGATCACGCCGGGCACGACGTCCGCCGGCAGCAGGAGTCGCACGGCGAGGTACTCCGCGGGGGCGAAGCGGGCGACGCGCCGTCGCTGCCCGCTGTGGTCCCGGCGGGCGGCGGCGTCGGTGATTCCGGCCCTGGTGAGGCATCGCCCCCAAGGGGCCCACCGGGTCCCCGGTCGCGGGATGCGGGTCATGTCCAGCCCTTCGGCGATGATCACTGCGACGGCCGGGACACTACCCTGCCGTCCGCGCGGTGCCGGAACCGGCGCCGGAAGCGCGGGCTCCGGAAGAGGGGGCTCCGTAACCCGCTCCCCGTGTCAGGAACCGTTTCCGGACGTTGGCACTCATGATCCATGGGTGCCGGGGGCCAGGCCCGAACGGCCGGTTCTCCCACGCCCCGCGGTGCACCGCCGTCGTGTGCCGCGCCGAACGATCCGGAAGAACCGGAAGAAGCCGAGGAATCACCGTGCCCCTGCCGTCGCACCGACGCCTGGCCGTGAGCGCCACCCTGATCGCCGCGCTCGCCGCAGGCGTCGTCCCCGCCACCAGCGCGTTCGCCGCCCCGAGCGTCCCCGTCTCCCCCACCGCCGCCGAGACGCCCGCCGTCCCCAAGCCCGACATGGCCGGCGTCGTCGCCGCCCTCGACTCGGCCATGGCCAACGGCGCCCCGGGGGCGATGGCCCGGTTCACCGGCCCCGACGGGGTCCGGAGCCGGACCGTCGGCGTCCAGGACCGTGCCTCGGGCGCGCCCATGGACGTCCAGGCGCGCTTCCGGATCGGCAGCGTCAGCAAGACGTTCTCCACGGTCGTGCTCCTGCAGCTGGTGGAGGAAGGCAAGCTGGAGCTGGACACGTCCGTGAACACGTACCTGCCCGGCCTGCTCCCCGACGACCGCATCACGGTCCGTCATCTGCTGACGCACCGCAGCGGGTTGGCCGACTACACGAACGCGATGTTCGAGAAGACCGTGCCGGGCTTCGAGGCCGTACGGAACCGGGTGTTCAGCTACCAGGAGCTCGTCGACCTCTCCCTGAGCGAGCCCAGGACCACCGAGCCCGGCGTGTCCTACAAGTACTCGAACGCCAACTTCGTGGTGGTCGGCATGCTCATCGAGGAGGCCACGGGCCGTCCCGTGTCCGACGCGTACGAGCGCCGCATCTTCAAGCCGCTCAAGCTGCTCAAGACGTCGTACGTCCACCCGGACGTCCGCATCAAGGGCAACCACGTGCGCGGCTATCTGCACCCCGACGAGGCCGGCGGCGCGCTCGTGGACTCCACCGAGCAGACCGTGTCCTGGGCGCAGTCGGCCGGGGCCGTCATCTCGAGCCCGGCCGATCTGAACACGTTCACCAGCGCCCTGATGCGCGGCCGGCTGCTGTCCCCGGCGATGATGGAGGCGATGACGACGGTCACGCCCACCGACGCCACCAACACCCGGTTCTACGGACTCGGCCTGCGCCGCTACGACCTGTCGTGCGGTACGCAGGTGTACGGGCACACCGGCACCGTGCAGGGCTTCTACACGTACGCCTTCTCGACCCGGGACGGTCGCCGCAGCCTCTCCGCGGTGGCGAACACCTCGAACCACGGCGCCGCGAACACGGCGCTCGGCGGGACGCTGGAGGCCGCGTTCTGCGGCAAGAAGCCCGCGGCCCCTGCGACCGCGCGCTCCGCCGCCCTGTCCACGGCCGGTGACCTCACGGTGCTGCCGGCGGAGCGGGACCTGCCCGAGCGGAACTGACCGCTCCCCTGACGGGGGCGCCCCCGGGGGCTCAGGCCTCGTACTCGGTGAGGTCGATCGCGTAGACGCGCAGGGGGACGTCGAAGGCCGGGTGGTTCGTCTCGCGCTCCGCGGTCATACCGAGCTTGCCGATGACGTTCTCGGACGCCTGGTTGCTGATGTGCGTGATGGCGACGACCCGGTCGAGCCCGCGGTCCTGGAGGGCGAACTCCAGGACCGCGTGGGCGGCTTCGGAGGCGTACCCCTGGCCCCAGAAGGGCCTGCCGAGGCGCCAGCCGATCTCCACGTCCGGCATGACCTCGGGCAGGAACTCGGGAACGGACAAGCCGGCGAAGCCGATGAGTTCGCCCGAGGCGATGAGCTCGACGGCGAAGAGCCCGAAGCCCTCCTCGTCCCACTCCTCCTCGTACCGCTCGATGTCCTCGGCGGTCTGTTCCAGGTCCCGGACCGAGCCGTCGCCGATCCAGCGCATGACCTCGGGGTCGGCGTTGATCTCGGCCAGCGGGACGAGGTCGTCGTCGGTCCAGCGTCGGAGGATGAGACGGGGGGTACGAATTTCGGTCATGTTCCCATCCTGACGCACGGAGCGAGGCGGCCGGACCACCGGCTCCTCAGGGCCGGCGTCCGCCCCGCGCGACTACGCGGTGGTGTGGACGAGGTCGGTGGGGTCGGTGTTGGCGCCGCAGAGGACGACGCAGATCTTCTCGCCCGGCTCGGGGCGGTAGCCGAGGCCCGTGGCACCGGGCCGGTCCGGGGTCGTGAGCGCGGCCAGGGCGGTGGCGGCGGCGTGCTCCACGGCGAGGCGGCGGTCGTCCCACAGCTCCCGGCGGACGCGGACGATCTCGCTGTCCGGGACGAGGACGGTACGGACGCCGTCCTGTCGGGCGGTTTCCAGGGCGGTGGCGGAGACGCGGCGGGCGCCGAGCGAGTCGGCCGCGACGGAGTCGACGGGCACGTCGACGGGGTGCCCGGCCCGCAGGGCGGCGTCGAGGGCGCGGCAGTTCTCGGGTTCGACGGCGACGGTCCTGATGCCGTGGTGCCGGGCGGCGGTGGCGACTCCGGCGAAGAGGCCGCCCCCGCCGACGGAGACGACGACGGTGTCGAGGTCCGGGATCCTCGCGAGGATCTCGTCGAGCAGGGTTCCGGCCCCGGCGGCGATCAGGGGATGGTCGTAGGCATGGGAGGCGAGCGCGCCGGTCTCGGCCGCGAACGCCTCGCAGGCGGTCAGCGCTTCGGCGTACTCCGTGCCGACGAGCCGTACGTCGGCGCCGAGGCCGAGAAGCTTGTCGGCCTTGACCCTGGGGGCGGTGGTCGGCAGGAAGACGGTGGCGGGGACACCTTGCCGGAGGGCGGCCCAGGCGCAGGCGAGCCCGGCGTTGCCGCCGGAAGCGATCGTGACACCGGCGGCGGGGAGGGTGCCTTCCTCCCGGTGGGCGAGGAGGAAGTTCAGCGCGCCACGGGCCTTGAAGGAGCCGGCGTGCTGCATGAGTTCCAGGGCGAGGTGAAGCGTGTACGGCCCGGTGCCGGGGTCCGCCCGGGGGACGGGGTCGAGATCGGCCGGGGTGGTCGTGACGGGGCGGATGTGACCGGCGATCCGGTCGGTGGCTGTCTTGATGTCGGCGTACGTGAGGCTGTGCACCTGAGCTCCTGGAGGGGTGGGAGGGAGAAAAGGGGCCGGTCGGCTCCCTGGTCCGCGGGTGCCGACGGCACCTCGTCCGCGTCAGCCGCCGTCGTGGTCGGGCGGCGGCGTCGGGGCGCCCGACAGGGCGCGGGCGAGCGCCGTCGCGAACCCCTCCGCGTTGTCCAGCATCAGGTTGTGGCCCGCGCGCGGGATCTCGATCACCGGTACGCCGAACGCCGCCGCCTTCTCCGCGTCGGGGTCCGGCCGGCTGAACTCCCCGAGGAGGAAGGTGCGGGGCAGCGTGAGCGCGGCGAGGAGGTCGCCCGGCGCGGGCACGCTGCCCTCGACGAGGGCGGTCGCGCTGCGGTGGACGGCGAGCGGGTCGGCGAGGCGCAGCCGGGCCGCGTAGTCGGCCCGGTCGAGCGCGGCCAGCATCCGGGCGAACCCCTTCGCGACGAACGCGTCCTCGTCCTGAGCGGCCACCGGGGAGCTGAATGCGCCGCCGCCCGCGTACAGGTTCGGCTCCGCGACCACGAGCCGGGCCACGAGGTCCGGGCGCGCCGCCACGAGATGGATCGTCACGGCGCCGCCCATGGAGTGCCCGACGAGGTCGACGCCCGTGAGTCCGAGGTGGTCGAGGACGGCGGCCACCGCCGCCGCCTGGGACTCCATGCGGTAGTCGAAGGCGGCGGGCCGGTCGCTCAGCCCGTGGCCGAGGAGGTCCACGAGCAGGGCCCGGGAGCCGCCGAGGGCGGGGTGGGCCGCGATGTGGGCGAAGTCCGACGCCGCCGTGCACCCGAGTCCGTGGACGAACACCCGCACGGGCCCGTCTCCGGGCAGGTCGATCCACCGGATGTACGCCCGCTGGTCCGCGAGGAACAACTCCCGCATGCCGACCACTCTCCCCTGCGCCGCCACTCGTACCGTCAGGAGCCACCCTATGAGTCGGCACTGACAACGCATCGGCCAGGACGGCCGGGACGCGGGCGGGTCCGTCCGCTAGCGTCGGGGGGACGCGGCAGACAGCCGGTGACAGCGGACGCCCCCGAAAGGATCTCCATGCCCCTCGAAGGCGAATACGAGCCCAGCCCCTCGGCGTGGGTGCGCAACCAGGTCGAGCTGTACGAGTCGTCCGGCGGCACCAAGGGCACGACCATGCGCGGTCTGCCCGTCGTCCTGGTCACGAACGTCGGCGCGAGGAGCGGCAAGCTCCGCAAGACGCCGCTCATGCGGGTCGAGCACGAGGGGGCGTACGCGCTCGTCGCGTCGAACGGCGGGGCGGTGAAGCACCCCGTCTGGTACCACAACCTCGTCGCCTCGCCGCTCGTGGAACTCCGCGACGGCACGCGCGTCTGGGACATGAAGGCGCGTCTGGTCACCGGCGAGGAGCGCCGGGCGTGGTGGGAGCGGGCCGTCGCCGCGTTCCCCGACTACGCCGACTACCAGCGCAAGACCGACCGCGAGATCCCCCTGTTCGTCGTCGAGCGGACCGAGTAGGAGCCGGAGGGACCGCCGTCGACCCGGCCGAGCTCGCCACCGAGCCCGGCCGGTGGTCCACACGGCGGAAGGCCGCTCAGCGGCCGGCGTGCGCGGCGCGGTGGATGGTGGCGTCGAGGAGGGCGAGGGCGTCGGCGGCGGTACGGCCGGGGGCCCGGTTCCACGGCCCGATCAGCTCCTGCCAGCCCCGTGACCGCAGCTCGGCCATGATCCAGGCGGCGGCCTCGTTCATCGTCGTCGCGCTGCCGTAGCCGAGGCGGTGGGCGGCGAGCAGGGCGCCGCAGACGCATCGGGCCCCCCGGGCGTCCCGCAGCTTGTACGGCGCGTTCTGCCAGCCCCACTCCGCCAGGACGAGGCGCGCGTAGCCGAGGTGGACCGAGGGGCGCAGTTCGGGCTGGCCGAGGCGCCGCCAGGCGTGCAGCTTGTCGGGGAGTACGGCTCCGATCCGGCCCGGGAGCCGGCGTTCGGCGGGCAGGGGCGGCGGCAGCGCGTCGAGCGCGTCGGCGACGAGCCGGTCCACGGGCAGGGTGAGCAGAGTCCGCCATCTCTCGGAGTCCGACTCCGTGTCCGGCACCGGGGCCGGCGCGGGGGCGGGAGTACCCGCGGGCGGTGGCGCGGCGGTCAAGTCCGTGACGATCCGCTGCCAGGTGGCGCTCTCGTAGAGGGCGGCGGCCTCACGGTCGAGGGCGTCGGGGCTGATCAGGGAGGCGGAGGGGGACATCCGGGCGGCTCCTCGGTCGGGGTGGCACCATCCTTCAGCACGAATGTCGGGTTTGCGCGTTATGCCCTTGAGTGCCCCTGCGATCGACAGGGCTTTTCCGGCGCTCTCGCCTATTAACCGAATTAAGGCGCATTTTCGGACATTGAACACCTGGTGACGCGACTCACTTTCCCAGGGGCTCCCCCGCCTCCTGACCCGGCGCGAGCCCCGCCGCGCAAGGAAGTTCGGCGGACCGGAAGAACGGTCGATCTTGAATTCGGAGAATTCCGTGATCCTTTCACCGGGCCCGTCGACCCGCCCCTCTTGTTCTCCGTCGCATTACTGGCCTACGGTCACCTCCATTCGAGCGGATCGCCGAATCCTGCCACCGCTCGAAATACCTCCCTTTTCACCCGACGGCAGGAGCGGGGGACCCACGAATACGCCGGCCCGGATTCCGGAACGGCTCGGGGTGAAGCCGCGTGCGCGCGGCCGGACATCTCCAGTCCGAACCCGACAGCTCACCCCGAAGGCGCCGGAGAGGAATCCGTCATGCCTGCACACGGTAAGCACCGCCGCCCCCGACGCCACCCCGTCTCGCGTGGAATCGCGCTGGTCGGAACGGGTGGAGCCGCCCTGGCCCTCCCGTTGATCGCCCCCGCCGCAGCCGGCGCCGCGCCCGTTTCCGGAGCTCCGGAACTCGCTGCCCGGCCCGCCGCCGCCCTCGCCGCTCCCGCCGTCGCGGCCGCGGCCAAGGCCCCGACCGCACCGGCCGCCGCCCGCACCTACACGGTCGTCAGCGGCGACTCGCTTTCCCTGATCGCCCAGAAGAAGGGAATTCAGGGCGGCTGGAAGACCCTTTACCAGGCCAACAAGAGCGTGGTGGGTGACAACCCGTCACTTATTCGTCCCGGCCTTGAACTGACGCTCGGTCGGGATTCCGCGAAGGCCGCTCCCGCGAAGGCGAAGAAGACCGGTTCGGCCGATCGGGCGAGCCGCTCCGAGCGCCGTCCCGCCGCCCCGGCCGTCGCCAAGGACACGGGCGCCTCCGCGGCGCAGGCCGCTCCCGCCGCCGCTCCCGTCCAGGCCGCCCCGGCCGCCGCCCAGTACGCGAACAACCTCGACGGCTGGATCCGGGAGTCGCTGGACATCATGTCCCAGCGCGGCATCCCCGGTTCCTACGACGGGATCCTCCGCAACATCATGCGCGAGTCGTCCGGCAACCCCCAGGCCATCAACCTCTGGGACTCCAACGCCGTGGCCGGAACGCCCTCGAAGGGCCTCCTCCAGGTGATCCAGCCGACCTTCGACGCGTACCACGTGCCGGGCACGTCCACGGACCTGTTCGACCCGGTCGCCAACATCACGGCCGCCTGCAACTACGCGGCCGACCGCTACGGCTCCATCGACAACGTCAACGGGCCCTACTGATCCCGCTGGTCGCGAAGTGCCGGGTGAACCAGGAGCCGGCGAGTTCCGCCACCTGCTCCAGGGCACCCGGCTCCTCGAACAGATGGGTGGCGCCCTCCACGACGGCGAGCCGGTGCTCGCAGCGCAGCCGGGACCCGGCCCGCCGGTTGAGGTCGAGGACCAGCTCGTCCCTGCCTCCCACCACGAGCAGCGTCGGGGCCCTGACCTGGGCCAGGTGGTCGGCCGCCAGGTCGGGCCGGCCACCGCGTGAGACGACGGCGGCCACGGAGGACGCGGGATCGGCCGCCGCCCACAGCGCGGCGGCGGCTCCCGTACTCGCCCCGAAGTAGCCGAGCGGGAGGCCGCCGGTCGCGGGCCGGCCCGCGAGCCAGGCCGTGGCGTCGGCGAGACGGCCGGCGAGCAGCGGGGTGTCGAAGACCCGGGCCCTGTCCCCCGCCTCGGCCTCGGTGAGCAGGTCGAAGAGGAGCGTTCCTAGGCCCGCCCCGTTGAGTGCCGCCGCGACCGCCCCGTTGCGGGGGCTGTGCCGGCTGCTGCCGCTCCCATGGGCGAACAGGACGATGCCGGCGGCGTTCTCGGGCACAGCGAGGTGCCCGTTGAGCGTGGCCCCGGCGGCGGGGATCCGTACGTCCTCCGCGTGGACGATTGGCCCGCGCGTGGCCCGGTTCCGGTCCAGGCAGGCGATGACCTCCGCGTCGGGGGTCTGCGCGAAGTCCCGGTAGAACTGTCCGATCGCGTAGAACATCTCCGGCGTGTGGACGCTCACGGTCTCGTCGGCCTCCCCGCCGAGCCGGGCCGTCCATCCCGGCGGCGCGACCGGTACCGCGAGGACGATCCGGGCGGCGCCCCGGGCGCGTACCACCCGGCAGGCCGCCAGGGCCGTGGCCCCGGTCGCGAGGCCGTCGTCGACGACGAGGACCGTCCGCCCGTCGAGGGGCACGGAGGGCCTGCTGCCCCGGTAGCGCCGGGCCCTGTGGTCGAGCTCGGCGTGCTCGCGCTGCTCCACGGCGGCGAGGTCGCGCGCGTCCGCCCCGGTCTCGCGCATCACCCGCTCGTTGACCACCCGCACCCCGCCCTCGCCGAGCGCGCCCATCGCGAGCTCCGGCTGGCGGGGCAGACCCAGCTTCCGTACGAGACAGATGTCGAGCGGCGCGCCGAGGGCGTCGGCGACCTCGGCGGCCACCGGCACACCGCCGCGCGGGAGACCGAGCACCACGACGTCCTGGCCCGTGAAGTGGCCGAGCCGGGCGGCGAGCTGCCGGCCCGCGTCGATCCGGTCGTTGAAGTACATGGCCGCCGCCCTTCCGCCTGCGCGGCTCCGGGCCCGTCCCCGGGCCCGGGGAGAACGTGTCAGCTGCCCGTCCCTCCAGGGTAGACGCGTCTTCGGCGGCGACGGCAGGTCAGGGGCGGGGCCCGTCAGGCGGCGAGGAAGGCCTCGATGGCCTCGGCGAGGGCCTGCGGCGTCTCCTCGGGCGCGTAGTGGCCGGCGTCCTTGAGGACTTCGAGGCGCGCGTTCGGGTACCAGCGCAGCCAGGTGGCCTCCATCGCCTCGGTGCCGAGCGCGGGGTCGTGGGCGCCGACGACGAGCAGGACGGGCGTGGGGTTGTCACGGACGCGCTCGTGGAAGTCGGTGCGGGACCAGGAGTCCAGGTAGGCGCGGAAGGCCGTCGCGGAGGAGCGCCCCACGGAGCGCTCGACGAGGGTGCTCAGCCAGGCGTCGTCGTAGCGGCCGCCGGTGGTGTTGTCGATGATGGCGCGCCGGTTCGCCGGTTCCTCGGCGGCTCCGGCGAACAGCTCCCAGGTGTCGCCGTCGAGGGGGAAACCGGCGGCCGAGACGGGCGAGATGCCGATGATCGAGCGGACGCGGTCGGGGGCGTCCAGGAGCATCAGCTGTGCCGCCTTGCCGCCCATCGAGTGGCCGATGACGGAGAAGGAGTCCCAGCCGAGGTCGTCGGCGACCGCGAGGGCGTCGGCGGCGACCTCCTCCATCGTGTAGGCGCCCGGACGGTCGAGGGCCTCGCCGTAGCCGCGGCAGTCGACGAACGCGTAGGAGCCGTCGGTGTCGCGGAGATGGGCGCGCATCGGAGCGAAGCTGGTGCGGTCGCCGAACCAGTTGTGCAGCACGAGGGCCCGCCGGGGGCCGTCGCCCTGTACGTCGTACGGAAGAACGCGGTCCGTCATCGTGCCCCCTGAGCGCGAGGTGGTGGCGCCGCGCGACCGCGGGGCCTGACTGACTACCGAGTGTGACGGCCCGGGGGCATGCGGTCAATACACCCAGGGGTGGAGGCCCGCGTCCGGGATGCAGGGCGTTTCCGGTGGGGGGCATGCTGGCTGTGTGACCTCGCACGGCGCGTCCGGCCCCGGCCCGGCTGGCGGAACCGGGCGTCCGTCCGGGACCGGAGCCGCGGACGGGCCTGCTTCCGGTGCGCTGACCTGGGCTCTCGCGGAGACGGCGCTCAGGACGGTCGAGGAGGTCGGGGGCTACGCGGGCGGGGTGTACCTGCGCTCCGGAACGCCGGGGCTGCTCAGGCTCGCGGTCCTGGTGGGACTGCCGGGACCGGTGTTCCGACCGTGGTGGCGGATGCATGAGAACCGGCCGTTCCCGGTGGCCGAGGTGCATCGCTCGGGTCAGTCCGTCCACCTCGCCGACGTCGAGGAGGCGATGCGGCGGTTCCCCCAGCTGGTGGCGAGCCTGCCGTTCCCCTTCGCCTCGCTGTACGCGCCGGTCGTCGCGGGCCGTGAGAGGTTCGGGGTCCTCGTGGCGCTGCGGGCGCCCACGCCCGGGGTGCCGGTGGACGGGCGGGACCGGAGCCGGATGACGCGGGGAGCGCTCCGCCTCGGCGAGGCCCTGGCCGGCCTGGCCGACCGGGGGACGGCGGTCGAGTGGCCCGGCGACCCGGTGTGCGTGCAGCTGTCGACGACGGGCGCGCCGCCGGTCCGGTTCGGGTCCTTCGACTGGGACCTGCGCACGGGCACGGTCACGATGGACGACGGGCTCCTGGCGATCCTCGGCGCGGAGGTGACCTCGCCGTGCTCGATCGAGTCGCTGACGTCCCTGCTCGAACCGGAGGACGGCTACGCGCTGTGGGCGGCCGCCCGGCAGGCGACGGGGGCGGACGGACGGCCGGCGGTGCGCAGGTTCCGGCTGAAGGGACCGGACGGCGGACTGCACCTTCTCGAGGCCTCCACGCGGGCGCGTAGGGTCCCGCCGGGGGCGGAGGGCGCCGCGGACGCGGCAGAGGCGGACGGGGACGGGCTGCGGCTCATGTGCACCCTCGTCGACCTCGGCACCGGGCTCATCGGCTCGGACGCCACGGACAGGCTGCCGCGGGCGATCCTGGCGATCGACCGCCTGGGCCGCGTCACCTACGTCAACGAGCGCACCGAGCGGCTGCTCGGTCGTCCCCGCGGCGCTCTGGCGGGGCGGCCGTTGTGGGAGGCGCTGCCCTGGTTCGGGCTCCCGTTCCACGAGGAGCAGCTGCGCGCCGCACTCGTCTCCGGTGAACCGGTGCGCTTCCTGGCCCAGCCCGAGCCCGGCCGGTGGCTGTCGGTCTCGCTGCATCCGGGGCGGGACGGCGTGACGATGGTCCTGGTCCCCGAGGAGGGCCCGGAGCGGATCACGCCGGGGTCGGGCGGCGGGAGGGTCACGGACGACACCTTCTCCCTGCCAGGTGACCGGGCGGTGGCCCCGTACCGGCCGGTCGCGCTCGCGATCGCGCTCTCCGAGGCCGTGACGGCCCGCCAGGTGTCGGCGGTGGTGACGGAGGAACTGCTTCCGGCGTTCGGCGGGCGTCAGTTGGCCATCTACCTGCTGAGCGACCGGCGCCTGTACCTGGCCTGGGAGACCGGTTTCCCGCCGGGGTTCCTCGAAGCCTTCGACGGTGTGGCCCTGGACGCCCGGTTGCCGGGGGTGGAGACGCTGACCACGGGCAGGCCGCTGTTCTTCGAGTCCATGGAGCAGCTGGGCGGGGCGTATCCGGGCCTTCCGCTGGACGCCCACACGGGGGCGCGGGCGTTCCTGCCGCTGATCGCCTCGGGCCGGCCGGTGGGCTCCTGCATCCTGGGCTTCGACCGGCCGCGCGGCTTCAGTCCCGAGGAGCGGACCGTGCTCACAGCACTCGCGGGCCTCATCGCGCAGGCCTTGGAGCGGGCGCAGCGGTACGACTCGGAGTCGGCGGTCGCACGGGGGCTCCAGGACGCGCTGCTCCCGCACCGGCTGCCGGTGCGGGACGGGGTGGACACGGTGGGCCGGTACCTGCCGGGCACCCGGGGCATGGACGTCGGCGGCGACTGGTACGACGTGATCGAGACGGAGGAGGGATGTCTCGCCCTGGTCATCGGCGACGTGCAGGGACATGGCGTGGCGGCGGCGGCCACGATGGGGCAGCTGCGCAGCGCGGTGCGGGCGTTCGCACTGGGCGGTCATCGGCCGCAGGACGTGATGCGCGGGACGAACCGGCTCCTGATCGACCTGGACCCGGGGCAGTTCGCGAGCTGCTGCTACGTACTCCTCGACCCCGCCACGGGCGAGATGCGGGCGGTGCGGGCCGGGCATCCGCAGCCGCTGCTGCTGCGGCCGGACGGCTCGACGGAGCTGCTGGACCTCGCGGGCGGGGTGGTGCTGGGGGTCGACGACCAGGCGTCGTATCCGGTGACGCGGCTGCGGCTGGATCCCGGCGCGGTGCTCGCGCTCTTCACGGACGGTCTGGTGGAGTTGCCGGGCCGGGACATCGACGAGGGGATCGAGCGTCTGCGCCGGGCTCTCGCCGCGGCCGCTTCGCTGCCGCTCGCGGAGGCCGCCGACCGGGTGATCCGGGAGGCCCGACAGGCCACGGCCCGCCCCGACGACATCGCGCTGCTGCTGGCGGCGCGCTGGCCGGAGCACGGCTGAGGATCACCCGATCGGCCCCGTGGCACTGGTCGGCGGCCGTGCGCGCGGGGAGGCTGGGGGTGGCCCGCGCCGATCAGGCCGGGCGAGTCGGGGCGGCAGCCCGAGGAGGACACGTGCAGCAGGACAAGCAGCCCGAGTACGGCCCGGTGGTGTTCCGTGACCGATCGGCCGGGTACGCCTTTCTGACCCGGTCCACCGCGACCAGCGACCGGACCATCGAGTGGGACGACGGCGTCACGTACCCGGTGATCGACGTGGAGATCTCCTCCGAGAGCCACCCGTTCTACACCGGCAAGGCGCGAACGGTGGACTCGGAGGGGCGGATCGCCAAGTTCGAGCGGCGCTTCGGCGAGACGGGCTGAGGCTGCGGCTCGCGCTCTGGATTCGGCTCCGGCTCCGGCTCCGGCCGCTTCGCTGGGACCCGCTCGTGAAACTGGCCAGAAGGTGGCCAGTTCGCCTTCCAGGATGAGGTCACGAAGACGGCGGAGCGCTCGCGCTCCGCCGGGGACTCCCTGGAGGGGAACTGTGGTGATCGTGGTGACCGGAGCGACGGGGAACGTCGGACGGCCGTTGGTGGAGCTGCTGGCCGCGGCCGGTGAACGGGTGACGGCGGTGAGCCGGCGGCCGGCCGCCGGGCTGCCCGCGGGGGTGGCGCACCGGCAGGGCGACCTGGCCGATGTGGACGGTCTCAAGGGCCTGTTCGAGGGAGCGGAGGCGGTCTACCTGCTCGTCGCCGGCCTCGGGGACGAGCTGAGTCCGCGCGAGATCGTGGCGGCGGCGGTGGCCGCCGGGGTGCGGCGGATCGTGTTCCAGTCCTCGCAGCTGGTGGGGACGCGGACCGGTTCCGTGTCGCACGAGGTGCTGCGGACGTTCGAGACGGCGGTACGGGGGTCGGGGCTCGAGTGGACGGTCCTGCGGCCCGGCGGATTCGCCTCGAACGCCTTCCTCTGGGCGGAGCAGGTGCGTTCGGCCCGTACGGTGGCGGCCCCGTTCGCCGACGTGGCGCTGCCGGTGGTGGATCCGGCGGACATCGCGGCGGTGGCGGCGGAGGCGCTGCGCGATCCGGCGCACGCGGGGCGGACGTACGTCCTGACCGGTCCGGTGGCGGTGTCGCCGCGCGAGCAGGCCGATGCCCTTGCCGGGGTGGTGGGCGGCCCGGTCGGGTTCGTGGCGCTGAGCGCGGGCGAGGCGCGGTCCCGGCTGGTGCGGTTCCTGCCGGAGGCGGCCGTCGACGGGATGCTGTCGGTGATGGGCGAACCCCTGGCCGAGGAGCGGCGGGTGAGCCCGGACGTGGAGCGCGTCCTCGGCCGCGCGCCGAGTCCCTTCTCGGCGTGGGCGGCGCGCAACGCGCCCGCGTTCACCTGAGGGAACGCCCCAAAACGGCCCGAGTCCCGGGGGCGGGGTGCGCGTCGCGTGGACCGCGTTCCCCGCCCCGGCCGGGGTGGTCGAGTGAGGGCGCCCTGCGCCCTCCGCTCAGTTCGGGAAGGCGATCAGGCCTTCACGACGCCGGACGCGGCGACCTTGATGGTGGCGCTGGTGGCGCCGGAGCGGGAGCCGAGGCCCTCGATCTTCTTGACGAGGTCCTGGCCCTCGACGACCTCGCCGAAGACGACGTGCTTGCCGTCGAGCCAGTCGGTGACGATCGTGGTGATGAAGAACTGCGAGCCGTTGCTGTTCGGGCCGGCGTTGGCCATCGACAGCAGGAACGGGCGGTCGTGCTTCAGCTTGAAGTTCTCGTCGGCGAACTTCTCGCCGTAGATGCTCTTGCCGCCGGTGCCGTTGCCGCGGGTGAAGTCGCCGCCCTGCAGCATGAACTGCGGGATGACGCGGTGGAACGGGGAGTCGGCGTAGCCGAAGCCGTGCTCGCCGGTGCAGAGCTCACGGAAGTTCTGCGCCGTCTTCGGGACGACGTCGTCGAACAGCTGGAAGGTGATCCGGCCGGCGGGCTCGTCGTTGATGGTGATGTCGAAGTAAACGTTGTCGCTCATGGGGGCATCCTTTCATCACTCGCGGACGGCGCGCGCACGGGCTGCCTCCGCCCGGGTCATGGCGCGCCGGTGCCCCGCGGCCCGATGGGGGGGCGCGGGGCACCGGTCGTGATGTGTCGGGGGTCAGAGCAGCCCGCCGGTCTTGGGGACCGGGAGCGCGCCTTCGGTGCTCTGGACGGCGTCCTGGACGGCGTCCTGGACGGTCTCGACGGCCTGGTCCTCCTGGAGGAGGCCGGTGGCGCCACCCAGGGGGCCCTCGGCGGCGTTGGCCTGCGGCGGAGGGGTGATGAGGGCGGTGACGACGCCTGCGGCGAGGGAGGCGATGGCGAGCATGCTGCGCTTCTTCATGACCTGGTCAACTACTGAGCGGCCCTCGGGGTTACGGCCGGCCGCCGCCGGATCCAGAGGAGGAGCAGCAGGGAGGCGACGGCGGCGAGGGCGCACCAGGTGGAGAGGAACTCGGTGCGCCACAGCAGGGCGCAGACGGCCGCCCCGGCCCCGGTGACCGCCCCGAGGAGCCGTAGGAGCCGGTCGCGGGCGAGGAGCAACGCGCCGACGGTGGCGAGGAGGTATCCGGCGAGGACCAGGGGCGCGTACGGCAGGTCGACCGCGTAGCCGAGGGTGTGGCCCCTGACCTCGGCCGTGACGGGGCGGGTGGCGAGGCGGTACGCGAGGAACGCGGCGGTCGCGGTTCCCACCGCGAGCGGGGCGAGCAGGCGCGGCCGGTCGGCGGGGCGGGCGGCGGCGAGGACGCCGGCGGGCACCCACAGGGGCAGCAGCGGGAGGGCGATCACGGCCCAGGCGAGGGTGGCGGTTCCGGTTCCGCCGGTGGCGCGCCAGACGGCGGCCTCGACGATCTGGTGCGCGCCGAGCAGCAGGGGCAGGGCGGCGAGCGGCGCGTCCCCCGGGCGGCGTACGGAGGCGAGGGCGGCCACGCCGACGGCGCCGATCCCGAGGCCCGCCCAGAGGTCGGCCGTCGCACTCCAGCACATATCCCTCTTTTATCCCATATCGGGTGGAACCGTATGGTTGTGGTGGATGTCTCTGCCAGTGACACCACTGTCCCCGGAGCAGGAGAAATGGGGGACGTCATGCATCACCGTCATGTCCTCGCGGCCGTCGCCGCGGGAATCCTCTCGATCGCCGGGATCGGCGCCACGATCCCGGCGGACGCCGCGAACACCCCGTACCGGAGCGCCACGGCCCCGACCACGGCTCTGGTCGTCAACGCCCGCTGGGGTGGTCACGCGACCTTCGACCGGCTCGTGATCGACGTGCGGGGCGCCGTGCCCCCGGTCACCGTCCGCCAGGTCGCCGCGCTGTACCAGGACGGCTCGGGACAGAAGGTCCCGCTGGCGGGGAAGTACTTCCTGGAGATCAGGCTCTCCCCCGCGGCCGCCCACGACGGCAACGGGAAGTCCGTCTACCAGGGACCCCGGCTGCTGAAGATCCATCTCCCCGCGCTCAAGGGGGTCGCCCTCACGGGCGACTTCGAGGGCGTGGTCACCATCGGAGCCGCCTTCGACACCAAGCCCGCGTACAAGACCTTCCGGCTGCACGGGCCGGAGCGCTTCGTGGTCGACATCGCCCACCCGGTGGGCTGCCGGGCCTGATCGGTTCGGGGGCGGGGCCTTCCCACGGACGGCCCCGCCCCCCGTACCCCCGAACCTCAGCCCGTCAGGGTCGGGTGTCCAGGTACACCGGGACGCCGGTCCTGCGGGCGCGGTCGATCCCGGCGAGGCGGCTGAACTCGCCCGGGCCCATCTCCCGCTCCCACTCCTCCAGCGTGCGCAGGCTGTACTCGCTGTGCTCCTCGGGGTCCAGGACGACGGCGGCGATCTGCTCGTCCGTCAGCTCTCCGCCGTCGAAGATGAAGCCGATGTGGTTGGCGGGCCACTCCTCGCCCCGGTCCGTGACGAAGTGCGTGCCGAGGAGCCGTGGTTCGCCGGTGAAGACGAGACCGGTCTCCTCGTGGCACTCGCGTACCGCCGTCTCCCAGGGGGTCTCCCCCGGGTCCATGTTGCCGCCGGGCCACTGCCACAGTTCGGTGCGGTAGCTGGCGCGCAGCTGGAAGGGGCGGCCCGCGGTGTCGGTGAAGTAGAGGCAGGCGTACGCCGTCGCTCTCGGCAGGGTCGCTACGTACTCGACGGGCGGCAGCCAGATGTTCGCCATGGGCGGCTCTCTCTCGACGGACCGATGGTTCCCCTTCATCCAAGCGGGCCCCGCGCCGCCACCCGGCCGCTCGCGAGTCGATCACCGGAACGTGTGACCGCGGCGGGTGCCGGCGATGCGGCGCCCCAGGAGGTGTTCGTGGACGAGGCGTCCGGCGAGGGCGCCTCCGTACACGACGAAGCCGACGCCCACGAGCCAGGACTGGAGCACGAGGACGGTGCCGAACTGGCCGTACGTCACGGCGTTCGAGGCGATGAGCGGGGAGAACACGAGCTGGGAGAAGATCCGCAACCCGAGGAGGCCGAGCGCCGTGAGCGCGGCTCCGGGGGCGAGGGCGCGCCAGCGGATACGGCCGCAGAGCAGGAAGCGCTGCGACCACCAGAAGAAGACGAAGGTGCCGAGGACGTCGGCGAGGGCGACGAGCACGGTGATCCCGGCCGAGGAGTCGGCGGGTGCCGCGGTGGCGACGAAGAGGAGGAGGGAGGCGACGAGGACGGCGAGCCAGACGACGTGTCGCCACATGGTGTGCCAGCGGGCGGTGGGGAGGTCCCAGGCCCTCTCGTACCCGGTCTGTACGGCGGATCCGAAGGTGACGCCGAAGGCGGCGAGGGCGGCGAGTCCGAAGGCGGTGGTGCGTTGCAGGGCCTGCCCCGGCTGGCCGAAGAGCCGCTCGACCTCCTCCTGGGAGACCTCCGAGACGCCGAGGCCCTGGACGAGCCAGCGGGCGAAGCCCTGGCCGCTCGCGAGGTCGGCCGCGGCGACGACGATGAGGAGCGGGACGAGGGTGAGCAGGCTGAGCGCCGCGAAGCCCATGGCGCGGTGCATGAGTTCCATGGCCCGGCCGCGGTTCCAGGCGAGCCCGAGGGACGAGCCGACCACGCGCGCGTGGAGTCGCCGGAACCAGTGGCCGTGTTCGGTCGGGGCACCGTCGTGCGGCGGACCGGGTGTGAAGGGCATGCCTCGTCAGGTACCCGGCCGGGGGGCAGGTCCTCTCAGGGGTGCGGCCGAACGGGTGCCGGACGTTTCCCGGGCGGTGGGACGCGGGGCGGCCTCAGCGGGTTGCTCAGCTCGGGGGGAGCGGGCGGGCGCCCGGTCCGGGGCGGACGGTGACGTCACGGGCCGTGAGGGTGGCCTGTTCGTCGCCCTCGCACCGGACGGCGACCCGGACGGAGGCGCCGCAGTCGGTGTGCCGGATGTCGAGGACGGACCCCTCGGGCTCACCGGCGTGGGTGTCACCCCACTGCTTGAGGGCGAGGAGCACGGGCCACAGGTCGATGCCCTTGGGTGTGAGCCGGTACGCGTACCGGGTCCGGGAGCCGGGGTCGCGGTAGGGCTCCGCGCGCAGGACCCCGGCGGCGACGAGTTTGCGGAGGCGGTCGGCGAGGACGGCCTCGGAGAGCCCGAGGTGCCGGCGGAACTCGTCGTAGCGGCGTACGCCGTTGAAGGCGTCCCGCAGGATCAGCAGGGTCCACTTCTCGCCGACCAGGTCCAGGGTGCGGCGGACCGGGCAGTTCTCCGTGTCCGTCTCCAGCCACTTCATCGTCACACTCTAGCCACCTGACTGCGTCGTTGACAGTCAGCTGCGGCGGAAGCTAGCTTCGCCGCACAGAGCCAGCTGGGTGTCAGCCGGCCTCGGCGGGCGGAGAGTGGTCATGGGGCGGTCGCGCACGGTCGAGTGGGAGGACGCCGGGGCCACCGCGCGGGCCGCCGGGACGATGGCGGGGCTCGACTTCCTGCGGGAGATGGTGGCGGGACGACTGCCCGGGCCCCCGATCTCCGCTCTGATCGGCTTCTCCCTCGAAGAGGTCGAGGACGGGCGGGCGGTGTTCGTCTTCGAGCCGGGCGAGGAGCACTACAACCCGATCGGCAGCGTGCACGGCGGGGTGTACGCGACCCTCCTCGACTCGGCGGCGGGCTGCGCGGTGCACTCGACGCTCCCGCAGGGCACGGCGTACACCTCGCTCGACCTGTCGACCCGTTTCCTCCGGCCGCTCACGTCCGGCACGGGCAAGGTCCGGGCGATCGGCACGGTGCTGTCGCGGGGGCGCAGGACCGCGCTCGCGGAGGCGGGCCTGTACGACGCGGAGGACAGGCTGCTCGCCCACGCCACCAGCACGTGCATGCTGTTCCCCGTCCCGGCGGAGGGTTCCGGCGGCACGCGCGCGTAGGTGCGGCGTACGTCCCCCGCGCCGGGGCCGGCGGCTCCCGGTGTACGCCCGCGCGCCCGGCTCAGCGCATTCCGGCGATCGGGAGGGTGCGGGTACAGCCGTCCGGCGAGACGTCGGGGATGCCGTTGGCCTGGAGGGCGGCGCTCACCAGGGTGGCGAGCAGGTCGATGTCCGATCCGATGTCCAGGCGGACCGTCACCCAGCCCGATCCGGCCCGGAGGCGGACCGCGCTCGACCCGAGGAGCGCCGGCCGCAGCTTCGCGATCATGGCGCGGGTGAGGTGGACGTCCGCCTCGTGTTCACCGTGGAAATGCACGATCTCCTGTGTCGCGGTACCCAGTCCGACCTCGGCGCCGCAATGGGCGCGGCCGGGGGTCAGCGAGGGCCAGCTCATCAGACGTTCACTGGCATGCCTGGCCGTGTTCATACGGATGAGCGTGCCGGGCGCGGGGGCCGCGCACAAGCGTCCGGCCGGAAGAATCCCGCGCAGGCGTGAAACATGCCCCCGGCAAGGCCGGGATGACCGTGCGTCACGGCGGTCCGTGGGAAGGGTGTGACTCCGTGTCACTGGGGTGCACGCGCGCGGATGCGCGCGGCGAGTACGGCCACGTCGTCCTCCGCGCCGTGCGCGCCGAGGCGGCGGAGGACCTCGTCGACGACCCGGCCGGGGCCGGAGTCCGCGGGGAGCCGCAGGGCCGCGAGGCGGGCCAGCGACACGTCGATGTCCTCGCCGCGCCGTTCGACGAGTCCGTCGGTGAAGATCAGCAGGGTCTCGGCGGGGGTGAGCGGGCGGGTGGTCGGTTCGTAGCCGCCGACGCCGGTGCCCAGGGGCGGGCCGACCGGCAGGTCGACGAGTTCCGCCGAGCCGTCGGCGGCGAACACGGCGGGTGGGAGGTGCCCGGCGCTGGCGAAGGTGGCGGTGCCGCGGGCCGGGTCGACCTGGACGAGCAGGCAGGTCGCGGGGCGGCGGGCGTCGTCCTCGGCGACCACGGAGTCGAGGTGGCGCAGCACCCGGTGCGGGGGCAGGTCGGTGGCGGCGACGTCGCGGAGTGCCGTGCGGTAGGCGTTCATGTCGACGGCCGCGTCCAGGCCGTGGCCCATGACGTCGCCGACGACGAGGAGGCTGCGGCCGAAGTGGAGCCGTACGGTCTCGAACCAGTCACCGCCCACGAGGGCGCGGGGCCCGGCGGGCAGGTAGCCGCCGGCGACCTCCAGGTTGGGGTGCGGTCGGCCGGGTTCGGCGACGAGGGCGCGCTGGAGGTGGAGCGCGGTGTCCTCGGTGGCCGCGAGGCGCCGGGCATGCCCGAGGTGCCGGGCCGCGAGCCGGGTGGCGTGGCGGAGGAGGGCCGCCTCGTCGGCGGAGAAGGGCCCGCCTCCGGTCCGGACGAGGGTGACCGCCCCGAGGGGCTCCTCCTCGTGGACGGCGAGGGGGAGGGAGAGGCGGTGGGCGAGCGCGTCGTCGGCCCGGCCGCCGGCGCCGGCCGGTGGCTCCGCGTGGGCGGCGCGCCGGGGTGGGGCGCCGCGGTCCGTCGTCGGCTCGACCGCCGTGGAGGCGTACGGCCCGACCGCCGTGGAGGCGTACGGCCCGACCGCCGTGGAGGCGTACAGGTCGACCGTCGCGGTGGCGCTCAGGTGGCGGGCGGCGAAGGCCGCGAGTTCGCGGCAGGTGCTCGTCTCGTCGAGCGTCGTGCCGATCTCGCCGATCGCCTGCTCCATGGCCTCCACCCTGGACAGGAGGGCCTCGTCCCGTTCCGCCACGACACCTCCGTACCCGGTCACCCCCATTGCACCAGCGGGTGGCGCCCCGCGCGCGGGGCGGTTGTGCGGCGGGGCTCGATCTGATCAAGTACAGCAGAGGCTACTGGCCAGTAGAGGACTCGCTCCCCGGGGGGACCGCCATGACGACCGGATTCTTCAGCTCCGTCGACGACGTCGCGGATCGACTCGCCGCGACCGGCTATCTGGCGTCGCCCGCCGTCGCCACCACCGTGTTCCTCGCCGACCGGCTCGGCAAGCCGCTGCTCGTCGAGGGCCCCGCCGGCGTCGGCAAGACGGAGCTCGCCAAGGCCGTGGCCGGGGTGGCGGACGCCCGGCTGGTCCGGCTGCAGTGCTACGAGGGCGTCGACGAGTCCCGCGCGCTCTACGAGTGGAACCACGCCAAGCAACTCCTCCGGATCACGGCCGGCCGGGGCGAGACCTGGGACGAGACGCGGACGGACATCTTCGGCGAGGAGTTCCTGCTCCCCCGGCCGCTGCTCACCGCGATCCGCTCCGAGCAGCCGACCGTGCTCCTGATCGACGAGACCGACAAGGCGGACGTCGAGGTGGAGGGCCTGCTCCTGGAGGTCCTCAGCGACTTCCAGATCACCGTGCCCGAACTCGGCACGATCACGGCGACCCGGCGGCCGTTCACCGTGCTCACCTCGAACGCGAGCCGCGAGCTGTCCGAGGCGCTGCGCCGGCGCTGTCTCTTCCTGCACATCGGCTTCCCCGAGGAGGAGCTGGAGAGCCGGATCGTCACGCTCAAGGTCCCGGGCCTCGACGCCGCGCTCGCCGCGTCCGTGGTGCGGGTCGTGGGCGCGCTGCGGGCGATGGACCTGCGGAAGGCGCCGTCCGTCTCGGAGACGATCGACTGGGCCCGGACGCTCCTCGCGCTCGGCGCTGACCGGCTGGACGAGCGGATCGTACGGGAAACCCTGGGCGTCCTCCTCAAGCACCAGGAGGACATCGTGAAGGCCGCGGCCAAGCTCGACCTGGACGTGGTGTGAACGAGGGGGCGGTCGCGCGGCTGACGGGTCTGGTGGGAGCGCTGCGCGCCCATGGCCTCGGGATCGGGACGGGCGAGACCGTGGACGCCGGACAGGCTCTCGCGGCGGTGGGCTTCACGGACCGCGAGCGGGTACGGGAGGCACTGGCGGCGACCCTGCTGCACGGAGAGGGGCAGCGCCCGGTGTTCGACCGGGTCTTCGACCTGTACTTCCCGCTCGGCCGCACCGGGGCGGCGGAGGCGTACGACGCCACACCGGACGGCCTCGCCGCGCTCCGCGAGCGGCTCGCGGAGGCCCTCACCGCCGGTGACGACGCTGCCCTCGACCGGCTCGCCGCCGAGGCGGTGGGCGGTTTCGGCGGCTACGGCACCGGCCCCGGGTCGGACGGCTGGTCCTCGTACCAGACGCTGTCCCGGCTGCGCCCGGAGACGCTGCTCGCCCGGGTGCGGGAGCGGCTCAGGACGGCCCCGGCGCGGAGGATCCCGAGTTCACCGAACGGCTGCTCGACGACGAGATCCGGCGGCGGATCGAGGCGTTCCGTGAGCGGGTGCGGACCGAGGCGCGGCGGCGCGTCGCCGAACGCCAGGGGCGGGAGCCGGTCGCGCGCCGAGCGGTCGCGGGGACGGCGGACACCCTGGACTTCCTCCTCGCCGGGCGGACGCAGCTGGACGAGCTGCGGCGTACGGTACGGCCGCTGGCGCGGAAGCTGGCCACCCGGCTCGCGGCCCGGCGGCGCCGGGCGGCCCGCGGGGAGATCGATCTGCGGCGGACGCTGCGCCGGTCGCTCTCGACCGGAGGGGTGCCGGTGCGCCCGGTGCTTCGGCGGCGCCGTCCCCGGCGGCCCGAGCTGGTCCTGCTCTGTGATGTCTCGGGGTCGGTGGCCGGTTTCGCCCAGTTCACGATGCTGCTCGTACAGGCCCTGCACGAGCAGTTCAGTCGGGTACGGGTGTTCGCCTTCGTCAATCGGGTGGACGAGGTGACGCGGCTGGTCGCCGGGGGCGCGGCCGACCCGGCGGGGCTCGGCGAGCGGATCCTCGCGGAGGCGGAGCTGACCGGCTGGCACGGGCAGAGCGACTACGGGACGGCGCTCGGCGAGTTCGCCGACCGGTACGCGGAGGCCGTCGGGCCGCGCACGGTCGTCTTCGTCCTCGGCGACGCCCGCACCAACGGCTCCGACCCGAACCTCGCGGCGCTGAAGCGGATCGCGGACCGGGCACGGCGGGTCCACTGGCTCAACCCCGAGCAGCCCTCGCAGTGGGGCACGGGAGACTCGGTGGCCCCGGCCTACGCCGCTCTCGTCGAGATGCGCCCCTGCCGGAACGCCCGCCAGCTGGGGGCGCTGATCGGTCGTCTGCTGCCGGTCTGAGGGCGGGGACGCGGGGACGGGCGCAGCCGCGGGCTCGCCCCGGGTATGCGCAGCGGTTGTACGACGGGCGGGTGCGCGAACTAGCGTGGCCCCCATGGAACTCTTGGGAGAGATCACCGCCGACCGTCCTCTGCTCGTCCTCGCCGTCAAGGAGGAGGCGCAGTTCCTGGACACGGACCTGCCGGTGCTCCTGACCGGCATAGGAAAGGTGAACGCGGCGACCGCACTCGCGACCGTCCTCGGCAGGGGGTCCCGGCCGTCCGGGATCGTGAACCTGGGGACGGCCGGGGCCCTGCGGCCCGGCTGGACCGGGACGCACGTGGTCGGCACCGTGCTGCAGCACGACCTCGACGGCGAGCTGCTCGCCAAGCTGAACGGCGAGACGTACGGCGCGCCGCTGTCGCTGCCCGACGGCGGAGACGTGGTCCTGGCCACCGGGGACGCGTTCATCTCGGACGAGGCGGCCCGCGCCCGGCTCGCGGAGCGGGCGCCGCTGGTCGACATGGAGGGGTACGCGCTCGCGGCGGCCGCGGAGCTCGCCGGGGTGCCGCTGCGCGTGGTGAAGCACGTCAGTGACGAGGCCGGTGACGGTGCCGCGCGCACCTGGCGGGAATCGGTCGCCGCGTGCGCGCGGGAGCTCGCCGTCTGGGCGGAGGCGAACACGCCGTACCGCTCCTGAGGACCGCGGGCCGGTCTCCGGTCCGATGCGGGGTGCGCGCGCCCCGGCCGGGGCGCGGACCCCGGCGGCCGGCGGCGGGCCGTGGTTTAAGGGTA